>NZ_JBFAQT010000017.1:0-156082 GCF_040678895.1 Kitasatospora sp. NPDC049258 | reverse complement strand
TGCTACTGAGTAGCGGGGACAGGATTTGAACCTGCGACCTCTGGGTTATGAGCCCAGCGAGCTACCGAGCTGCTCCACCCCGCGTCGGTGAACCCGACCTTACGGCACCCGGCCGCCAATGCGAAATCGATTCTCCCCCGGGCCGCCGTGCGGGAGTCGGATCACCGGGCCCCCGGCGGCCGGCGGGCTAGGATTCCGGGAAAGCGCGACACAGTGTCAGGTCCGGCCGGCTGCCCGTCGGCGGGATCCACCGATCGAACCGGCGAGGTCATGGCGTACGCGGCAGTCACCGAGACCCCGGCCCCGGCCGACACCCCCGCCCCCGCCCCGCGCGGGCTGCCCCGGTGGGTGCGGGAGCACTCCGGCTGGCTCGGCCCGATCGCGGTGGCGCTCTTCGCCGGGCTGCTCAGATTCTGGCGCCTGGGCTACCCCAACGCCTTCGTCTTCGACGAGACGTACTACCCCAAGGACGCCTGGTCGCTGCTCCGGCAGGGGTACGAGGGCACCTGGCCCAAGGAGGCCAACGACCAGATCCTCGGCGTGCCGCAGCACATCCCGCTCGCCGCGGACCCGGAGTTCGTGGCGCACCCGCCGCTGGGCAAGTGGGTGATCTCGCTCGGTGAGTGGGTCTTCGGCCTGCACCCCTTCGGCTGGCGGGTGATGGTCGCGCTGCTCGGCACGCTCACCGTGCTGATGCTGGCCCGGATCGGGCGCCGGCTGTTCCGATCCACCCTGCTCGGCTGCACCGCCGCGCTGCTGATGTCGGTGGACGGCCTGCAGTTCGTGATGAGCCGGGTCGGGCTGCTCGACGGTGTGCAGATGTTCTTCGTGCTCGGCGCCTTCGGCTGCCTGCTGGTGGACCGCGACCGGACCAGGGACCTGCTGCGCGCGGCCCGCGCCGAGGGCGGCCTGGCCGGCGACCGGGTCCGGCTCGGCGCGCGCCCCTGGCGGCTGGCCACCGGCGTGCTGCTCGGCTGCACCTGCGCGGTCAAGTGGAACGGGATCTACCTGGTGGCCGTGTTCACCGTCCTCGTCCTGCTCTGGGACCAGGCCGGCCGGCGCGGCGCCGGTGCGCGCCGCCCCTGGCGCTCGATGCTGCGCCGGGACGCGCTGCCCGGTGTGCTGTCCACGGTCGGCGCCGCGCTGGTGGTGTACCTGGCCAGCTGGTCCGGCTGGCTCGCCACCGGCGGCGGCTTCGACCGGCACTGGGCCGACGGCCGGGCCGGCCTGTCGATGCCCCGCACCCCGGTGGTCGACATCCCGCTGCCGCAGGTCCCGATGGGCTGGGTGCCCGCGCCGCTGCGCAGCCTGTGGCACTACCACGCGCAGATGTACGACTTCAACACCGGCCTGTCCGACCCGCACAGCTACCAGTCCAACCCGTGGAGCTGGCTGGTCCAGGGCCGTCCGGTCTCGATGTACTGGCAGCAGCCCGCGCAGGGCCAGGGCGGCTGCACCGCCCCCGAGGGCTGCGCCAGCCAGATCCTCGGCATCGGCACCCCGGTGCTGTGGTGGACGGCCTGCTTCGCGCTGGCCTACGCGCTGTGGCGCTGGTTCTTCCGCCGGGACTGGCGCTCCGGCGCCGTGCTGGCCGCGGTCGCCGCGATCTACCTGCCCTGGTTCCAGTACCAGCAGCGCACCACGTTCTCGTTCTACATGGTGCTGCTGGTGCCGTTCCTGTGCCTGGCCGTCGCGCAGATGCTCGGGGCGCTGCTCGGCCCGGCCGGCTGCTCGCCCGCCCGGCGCCGCTGGGGCGCCGCCGGGGCCGGGGCGATCGTGCTGGCGGTCATGATCTGCTTCGCCTACTTCTACCCGCTGTACACCGCGGAGCTGATCCCGATGAACGACTGGCGGGACCGCATGTGGTTCACCAGCTGGATCTGACCGGTGGCCGCCCCGACCCAGCTCCTGCCGGTCACCCCGCTGCTCGGGGTGGTCTGCGCGCTGCTGCTGGCCGGGGCGGTGGCGGTGGCCGGCTGGGGACGCCTCGGCCACGGCCGGGCGGTGCTGCGGGCCGGCCTGCGCGCGGCGCTCCAGCTCGCCGCCGTGGCCCTGGTGATCGCCTGGGTGGTGGGCTCGCTGTGGACCTCGGCCGCCTTCGTGCTGCTGATGCTCGCGGTCGCGGTGCGCACCGCGGGGCGGCGGATCACCGCCGGCCCGGACTGGCCCTGGGCCGCCGTGCCGATCTGCGCCGGGGTGCTGCCGGTGCTCGCGCTGCTGCTGGGCACCGGGCTGCTGCCCCGGCAGGGCCTCTCGCTGATCCCGGTGGCCGGCATCCTGATCGGCGGCGCGCTGAGTGCCACCTCGCTGGCCGGCCGGCGGGCGCTGGACGAGCTGCGCACCCGGCACGGCGAGGTGGAGGCCGCGCTGGCGCTCGGTTTCGAGGACCGCGACGCCCGGCTGGAGATCTGCCGGACCGCCGCCGCGACCTCGCTGGTGCCGGCCCTCGACCAGACCAGGACGGTGGGCCTGGTCACCCTGCCCGGAGCCTTCGTCGGGATGCTGCTGGGTGGGGCGACGCCGGTGCAGGCCGGTGCGGTGCAGCTGTTCGTGCTGGTGGCGCTGCTGCTGGTGGAGGCCGTCGCGGTGGTGGCCGTGCTGGAGCTGGTCGGCCGGGGGCTGGTGGCCCCGGGCCCGGCCGGCGGCGTGGGGTAGGGTTGTCGCTTGTTGAAGGGGAGTAGCCCTCCACCGGAACGTCGACATACTGGCCCGCTCGCGGGCCCGGCGCCCGGGACACCCGCTTCTCGGGGTGTTGGCGAGACCTTCGGCCGCAGTGCTGTGATCATTCCAGTGCTGTCGGGCCGAAGCGTCCCTCGCGGAGCTCCCGGCCGGGCAGCCCGACCGAGAGACGACCGACACTCCGATGAGCCTGACCATCGCCGCCCTGACCTTCGGCATCATCTTCCTCGCCGAACTCCCCGACAAGACCGCGCTGGCGAGCCTGGTGCTGGGCACCAAGTACCGCGCGAGCTACGTCTTCGCCGGCATCGCCGCCGCTTTCGCCCTCCAGGTCGGGCTCGCCCTCGCGGCGGGCAGCCTGCTGGCGCTGCTCCCGCAGCGCTGGGTGGAGGGCGTCACCGGACTGCTCTTCCTGGCCGGGGCGGCGATGCTGCTGTGGCACAAGGAGGAGGAGGACGACGGCAAGGCGGCCAAGGAGCCGTCCTCCGGCAGCTTCTGGAAGGTGGCCGGCGCCAGCTTCGTGGTGGTCGCGGTCGCCGAGTTCGGTGACCTGACCCAGATCATGACCGCCAACCTGGCCGCCAAGTACGCCGATCCCCTCTCGGTGGGCCTCGGTGCCTGGCTGGCGCTCTGCGCCGTCAGCGGGGTGGCGATCCTCGGTGGGCAGAAGCTGCTCAAGCACGTGCCGATGCGGGTGATCATCCGGGTGGCGGCGTCCGTGATGCTGCTGATGGGCGCCGTCAGCCTGGTCCGGGCAGTGATCGGCTGACCGTCGGGCGGTGGTGGGCCGACCGGCGGGCCGGTCAGCCCATCGCCTCCAACTGGCTGCGGGTGACCGGGCCGTACTTGCCCCGCTCGTTGGACGGGATGCTCTGGCCGTAGACGTTCTGGAAGTAGTTGACCGCCTGCTTGGTGCGGCTGTCGAAGGTGCCGGTGACCAGCGAGTCGTCGTAGGCCCAGTACAGGACGTCGGCCAGCCGCTGCTGCATGGCGCTGACGTCCGCGCCCTTGTCGCCCTGCTGCAGCGTGGCGCGGGGGGCGGACTGGCTCGGGCTGGGCGCGGCACTGGAGGCAGGGGCCGAGCTGGCGGCCGACGGGCTCGGGCTGGGGCTCGGCGCGGCGCTGGAGGCCGGGGCCGAGCTCGCGGCCTTGCTGGCGCTCCTGGACGCGCTGGGCGAGGGGGAGGGCTTGGTGCTGGGCGATGCGCTCGGCGAGGCACTCGGGCCGGGGTCGGGGGAGGCCTGGTCGGGGGCGGCGGAGGTCGGCACCGGCAGCGCCTGGTCCGGTGCCTTCGCCTTGTCGGACGGGGCGAGGGCGAGGGCCAGCCCGGCGCCCAGGGCCACGATGCCGAGCCCCGCGCCGACCACGGCGGCCCGGCGGCGGGCGGCGGCGGACCGGCGCTGCTCCGGCAGGGGCGCGGAGGCGACGTGCTCGCGGACGCTGAACGAACCGAGGTCGGGCTGGTGGTAGGGCTGCTGGTCGGGCTGGTGGTAGGGCTGTTCCTGCGTCGGCTGCGTCGGGGACTGTGGCGGGTACTGCGGCCGGGACGGTGGCCGGGGCGCGGCCGGGGCCTGCGGCATCAGCGCGGTGGCGAACGGGTCCGGCGTGGCCGACGGCTCGTAGCCGACCGCGGCCGGCACGTACGGCCGGACCAGCGGCGGGCCTTCGACGTGGGGCATCACCACGGTCTCGTCGAAGGACGAGGGTATGGAGGACTGGCACGCACAACCGCCCGCGGTCCGGGGCGCGCCGCACAGCGGGCAGTGCTCAGCCGGCATGGGCCGGTCCTCCTCGGGTCTGGAATCGAACGGCCCTGATTATGCAGGAGGTTGCTGGGCGAGGACAGGGAGGTGCGCCCGCTCCGCAGGGCATTGTCCTGTTTGATGGCGATACGAACGTTGTGAACGATCGGTGCTGATCGGGTGTCCGTTCGCGGTCCGTCCGCTGGCCGGCCGTGGTGCGTCCGCTGTCCGATCGTGGCGCGCCGAACGGCGCCCGTCGGCTGGGCGTCAGGCCCCGCGGAACTGCTGCGGGCTGACGCCGTTGACCCGCTTGAAGGCCGCGCTCAGCGCGAACGCGCTGCCGTACCCGACCTGGCGGGCCACCGCGGCGAGGGTGGCGTCCGGCTCGCGCAGCAGGTCGGCGGCCAGCGCCAGGCGCAGCCCGGTCAGGTAGGCCATCGGTGGTTCGCCCACCGACTCGGTGAACCGGCGGGCCAGCGCGGCCCGGGACACCCCGGCGGCGCCGGCGAGCCGGGCGACCGTCCAGGGCGCGGCCGGGTCGGTGTGCAGCAGCTCCAGCGCCCGTCCCAGCACCGGGTCGCCCTGGGCCCGGTACCAGCCGGGGGCCCGCGCCTCGGGGCGGGCGAACCAGGCGCGCAGCGCGGAGCTGAGCAGCAGGTCGAGCAGCCGGTCGAGCACCACCTCCTGGCCCGGGCCCTGGCGGCCGATCTCCTCGTCGAGCAGCGGCACCAGCGGTGAGGTCCACTCCTCGCCGGGCAGCACCAGCAGCACCGGCAGGGCACGCAGCAGCCGCCCGCTCACCTCGCCGCGCAGCTGGTACGTCCCGCTCAGCAGCACGGTCGAGCCGCCGGGGCCGTCGCCCCAGGCGCGGACGCCGAGGTCCATCTCCGCGCACAGCTCGGCGCCCTCCGGGGTGGTCGAGCGCTGCCCGGGGTGGATCACCACCTGCGGCGGCCGGTCGGGCCGGTCGGCGACGGTGTACGGCTGCGGGCCGCGGGCGATGGCCAGGTCGCCGGGGCGCAGCACGGCGGCGGGGCCCTCGTCGGGCGTCACCCAGACCTCGCCGCGCACCGGCGCCAGCACGGTCAGCGGTGCCTCGTCCTGGATCCGGACCGACCACGGCGGGTCGAACACCGACCGGAGCAGGAAGGCACCCTGCGCCCGGGGGCCGGCCAGCAGCCCGGCGAGTGCGTCCATGCCGCCAGCCTAGTGCCGCGGCACTGGACGCCCGCGTATGCGGCCGAGCGGCTCGACCATGGCCGCCGCCCGGCGGCGGCGGTTGACTGGCGGGCATGACGGTATTTCGAACGGCGACGCTGGTCGCCGCCACGCTGGCGACCGGCCTGGGCGCCGGCCTCTTCTACGGGTACGCCTGCTCGGTGATGCCGGGCCTGGCCCGGTCCTCCGACCGGACCTTCGTCGAGGCGATGCAGCGGATCAACGTGGCGATCCTGAACGGCTGGTTCGCCCTCTCCTTCGGCGGCGCGATCCTGCTGATCGTGCTCGCCGCGGTGCTCCAGTACCGCTCGGGCGGTGGGGCGGCGCTGGGCTGGATCGTCGCGGCGGGCGCGCTCCAACTGGCGCTGCTGGTCGTCACGATGGCGGTCAACGTGCCGCTGAACAACCGGTTGGCGGCGGGCGGTGATGCGGCGGGGGCGGCCGATCTCGCCACGCTGCGGGCCGAGTTCGAGCAGGTCTGGGTCCGCTGGAACGTGCTCCGGGCGCTGGCCGGTGCCGCCGCGCTCGGCTGCCTGGCGTGGGCGCTTGTGCTGGTGGGGCGTACCGGCCGGGCCTGACCGCTCAGCCGACCTCGGCCGGCTCCGCCCGGCGGTAGCCGCTGCCGTCCCGCCGCCGGGTGAGCCGGCCGCCCTCGACCAGGTAGCGGCGCAGCGCCGAGCAGTCCTCGTGCACCGTCCGCAGCGCCTCGTTGACCTCGGCCTCGGTGTACTCCCGGCCGGCCACGAACAACGTCTCGGCGAGATGGCTGAGCAACTGCTCCCGGCGCGCCACCTTGCGCGGGATCGCGGTCAGCCGCCCGTGCGAGAACAGCGCGGCCACCTGATGGGTGCTCGGATCGGACATCGACTCTCTCCTACGGCTCCTCGATCGGGCGTACCCGGCGAGGCTGCCACGCCGAGCGGTCCGACGGCATCCGGTTTTGGCGGCGAGACTGCGCCCGGGGCGGTGGCGGGGTGCGGCAGGATGGGGGCATGAGCATCGTGAAGATCAATGTGCTGACGGTCCCGGCGGAGATGCGGGAGACGCTGGAGCAGCGGTTCGCCGCGCGGGCCGGGGCGGTGGAGAACTCGGACGGCTTCGAGTGGTTCGAGCTGCTGCGGCCGGTGGAGGGGACCGAGCAGTACCTGGTGTACACCCGGTGGGCCAGCGAGGAGCACTTCAAGGCGTGGATGGAGGGCCCGATGCAGGCCGCGCACCGGCAGGGTCCGCCGGCCGCCGAGGGTGAGGCGCCCAAGCGTCCGGCCGCCGCCGACTCGACGCTGTGGTCCTTCGAGGTGGTCCAGTCGGCCGGCCCCAAGGCCTGACGCTCCGGCGGCCGCGGTGCGCCCGCCGGCCGTCAGCCGTCCCGGAAGGTGGCCGGGGTGGCGAAGGCGGCGCGGCGGGTGGCCCGGCGCAGGGCCCGTAGCACCGGGCCGCCGACGGTGAGGCAGAGCACGGCGGTGAGCGCGGCGCGCGGCAGGTCCCAGCCGAGCGAGGTGGTCAGGCAGTACACCGCGAAGCGCACCAGGTTCTCGCCGACCGGGTCGCCGGGGACGAAGGAGATCGAACTGCCGAGGCCGGAGATGTAGGGCCAGCCCTGGAGGTTCATCACGGTGCCGTACGCGATCGCCGAGACGGCTCCGTAGCAGGCCAGCATGGTGAGTTCGGCGCGGCCGCGCAGGGTGGCGGCGCCGGGCAGCAGGCCCGCGCCGAGGCTGACCCAGCCCATCGCGAGCATCTGGAACGGCAGCCAGGGCCCAACCCCGCCGGTGAGCAGCGCGGAGGCGAACAGGGTGACGGCGCCGAGCACGAACCCGAAGCCCGGTCCGAGCGCCCGCCCGGCCAGCACCATCAGGAAGAACATCGGCTCCAGCCCGGCGGTGCCCGCACCGAGCGGCCGCAGCGCGGCCCCGGCGGCGGCGAGCACCCCGAGCAGGGCCACCGACTTGGCCTCCAGCCCGGGCCCGCCGCCGGCCTCCCGCCCTTCGGCGATCTGCGCCAGCACCACTCCGAGCAGCAGGGGCATCAGCAGCGCGAACAGCCAGGGCGCGTCGGTGGAGTGGCCGACCAGCGTGGAGTCGGTGGCGGCCAGCAGCGGCCAGCCGAAACCGGCCAGGCCGACCGCGGAGACCAGCCCCAGTACGGCGAGCGACCTGCGCCCGAGCGGGACGGGGCGGTTGAGCGAGCTGCCGGTCATGAGGTCTGCTCCAGCGCCCTGGTCACCTGATCGACCGTCAGCAGGCCCGGCAGATTGAGGATCTTGGCGACCTGCGGGGCGAAGGCCGGTGAGGAGAGCACCACGTCGGGGGTCGGCCCGTCCGCCACCACCTCGCCCTCGGCCAGCACCAACGTGCGGTGGGCCAGTTCGGCCGCCAGCTCGACGTCATGGGTGGCGAGCAGCACCGCGTGGCCCGCCGTGGCGAGTTCGCGCACCACCTCGACCAGTCGCCCCTTGGCGGCGTAGTCCAGGCCGCGGGTCGGTTCGTCCAGCAGGATCAGCGGCGGCCGTGCGGTGAGCACCACGGCCAGGGCGAGGGTGAGCCGCTGGCCCTCGGAGAGGTCGCGCGGGTGCAGGGTGTCGTCGATGCCCGGCAGCAGGCGCGCGACCAGGGCCCGGCAACTGCCCGGCTCGGCGCCGGCGTCCTGGTCGGCGGCGCCGCACTCGGTGTGCACGCTCTCGCCGAACAGCAGGTCGCGAGGGTCCTGCGGGACCAGGCCGACCCGCTGGATCAACTCCTTGGGCCTGCTGCGGTGCGGCTCCAGACCGCCGACCCGCACGGTGCCCGAGCTCGGCCGGTGCAGGCCGACCAGCGCGCCCAGCAGGGTGGACTTGCCGGCCCCGTTGCGCCCCATCAGGGCGGTGATCTCGCCGGGCCGCAGCACCAGGTCCACCCCGCGCAGCGCCGGCACCGGCCCGCGCCGGACGGCCAGCCGCCGTACCTCGGCCACCGGTGCGCCGCTCGCGGGCGGCCCGGCGGCGGGGGCGTGCCCCGCCAGCCGGGTGCGCAGCGGGCCGGCTTTGCGGCGGGCGTCGCGGACGGACAGCGGCAGCGGCGACCAGCCGGCTGCCCGGCCGAGCGCCACCACCGGCGGGTGGACGGGGGAGTGGGCCATCACCTCGGCCGGCTCGCCGAGCACCGGCGGCTCGCCCCGGCCGGGCAGCAGCAGCACCCGGTCGGCGTACTGGACCACCCGCTCCAGCCGGTGCTCGGCCAGCAGCACGGTGGTGCCGAGGTCGTGCACCAGCCGTTGCAGCACGGCCAGCACCTCCTCGGCCGCGCCGGGGTCGAGCGCGGAGGTCGGCTCGTCCAGCACCAGCACCTTGGGGTGGACGGTGAGCACCGAGCCGATCGCCACCCGCTGCTGCTGGCCGCCGGAGAGCGAGCGCAGGGCGCGTCCGCGCAGCTCGGCCAGGCCCAGCAGGTCCAGGGTCTCCTCGACCCGGCGTCGCATCACCTCCGGGGCCAGCCCCAACGACTCCATGCCGTAGGCGAGTTCGTCCTCGACCGTGTCGGTGACGAAGTGTGCGAGCGGGTCCTGCCCCACCGTGCCGACCAGGTCGGCGAGCTCGCGCGGCCGGTGGTCCCTGGTGTCCCGGCCGTCCACGGTGACCCGGCCGGTCAGCTCACCGCCGGTGAAGTGCGGGACGAGGCCGCTGACGGTGCCCAGCAGGGTGGACTTGCCGGAGCCGGACGGGCCGACCAGCAGGCACAGTTCGCCCTCGGGGATGGTCAGGTCGAGCCCGCGCAGGGTGGGTTCGGCGGCCTCGGCGTACTGGACGCGGACCTGGTCGAAGGTGATCACTGGGTGCTCCGGGGCGGTTCGGGGGCGACGACGGAGGGCAGCAGGCCGAGCAGGACGGCGGCGGCCGGCAGCAGCGGCAGGGTCGGGGCGGCCGGTGGCACCACGGACGGGGCGAAGGCCTCCGGGTAGCGTCCGGAGAACCAGATCGTCAGCCCGCCGACGGCCAGGCCCGAGCCGCTGACCAGCCACTCCGGCACCGCCCACGGGTCCGGGCGGTAGCGGGTGCGTACGGCCCGGCGGCTGCCGAGCGCCAGGCCCGCGCCGGTCACCGCGAGGCCGAGCAGCAGCACCGGGAACGCCCAGGGCGCGCCGCCGGGGGCGAGCAGCCCGTAGCAGGCGGAGCAGACCCCGAGCAGGCCGAGCAGGGTGAGCGCGGCGGTGGCCCGGGAGATCCGGCGGGTCACCGCGGCGGTCCGGCCGAAGCCGCGGGTGTCCATCGAGGCGGCCAGGCTGACGGAGCGTTCGAGCGCACCCTCCAGCACCGGCAGGCCGACGCTGAGCACCGCGACCACCCCCCGGTCGCTGCGCCCGCGCAGCCGGCGGGCGGAGCGCAGCCGCTGGACGTCGGCGACCAGGTTCGGGGCGAAGGTCATCGCGACCACCACGGCCACCCCGGCCTCGTACAGCGCGCCGGGCAGGCCGCGCAGCAGCCGGGAGGGGGAGGCCAGCGAGTTCGCGGCGCCGACGCAGATCAGCAGGGTGGCCAGCTTGAGGCCGTCGTAGAAGGCGAAGAGCAGGCCCTCCAGGGTCACCGCCCCGCCGATCCGCACGCCCCGGGCCCAGTCGGGCAGCGGCAGTTGGGGCAGGGTGAAGAGCACGTGGCTGCCGGGGACGGGCGAGCCGAGCAGCACCGCGAAGACCATCCGGACGGCGAGCACCAGCAGGCCGAGCTTGAGGAAGGCCCCGTACGAGCGGGACCAGGGCGCGTCGCTCCGCCGGGCGGCGACCACGTACCCCGCGACGCCGACGATCAGCAGGAGCAGCAGCGGGTTGGTGGTCCGGGAGGCCGCGGCGGCCAGGCCGAGCGCCCAGAGCCACCAGGCGCCGGGGTGCAGCTGGCGCGGCCCGAAGGTGGAACGGGTTCCAGATTTTGCGGTACGGGGCACGGAGGTGAGGTCCTGTGGGGGTCAGTGGCGCCGGCGGCGGGCCTGCCACACGGCGCCCGCGCCGAGCAGCAGCACCGCGGCCGCGCCGGCGATCAGGCCGACCGACGGGCCGCCGTCGTGCGCGGGCCGGGAACCGCCCGCGACCGGCTCGCCGCAGCCGGCCCGGGGGTAGCCCGCGATGGCGCAGAGCAGGCCGGCGGAGTCGTAGCGCAGCGGCGGGGCGACGGCGGCCACCACCTCGGCGGAGCTGGCGCCGGGCGGCACCGAGGCGCAGGCGGTACGGGGGGCGGGCGGCAGCTCGCCGGTGGCGAGCGCGCCGGGCGGGGCGTCGGCGGCGGTGCCGAAGTCCAGCACCACGCCGACCCGTTTGCGCCCGGCCGCGGCGGGGGTGCCCGCGCAGATCGTGGCGAAGTCGCCCGGGGCGCCGGGGCGGGCGGCCGCGCGGCCGCCGTCCGGGCTGTCGGCGAACCGCCAGCCGTCGACGCCGCCGTCCGGCGGGAGGTAGCCGACCGGGCCCTGCTGCTGGTAGGTCCAGGCATCGCCGGACCACTTCCAGAACGACCAGTACCGGTAGCCGGCCGCCTCGGCGGGGCCGGCGGCGGTGCCGATCAGGACGGCCGGCAACAGGGCCAGCAGCAGGGCCGGGAGCAAGGCCGGGAGGACGGCGCGCCGCGCCGCCCTCCCGCGCGGAGCCGGGGTCACTTGGGCTCGTCGCCCTTGCCCTCGCCCGGGCCCGCCGCGCTGTCCGTGCCGCCGTCCGCGTCGCCGCCCGCGTCGCCGCCCGGGCGGGTGTCCGCGTCGGAGGCCGCGGGCTTCGCGTCGGGGGTTGCCTCAGCCGCGGGCTTCGCCTCGGTCGCTGCCTCGGCCGCGGGCTTCGCCTCGGCCACAGCCGCAGGCCGGTGCGCTGCCGGGTGCTCCGCCGCCGGCTCCGGCTGCTCCGGAACGTGGTGCGGGCCCAGCCGGCGGGCGCCGCGCCGGCGGCTCAGGCTGAGCAGCAGGCCGCCGCCGATGCCGATCAGCAGGCCGACACCGATCAGCCAGCCGGTCGAGATGCCGGTGTCGGCGTCCGGGACGACGGTCGCGGGGGCCTTGGTGGCGGCCGGGACGGAGACCGGGGCCGGTCCAGCGTCGATCAGCAGCTGGACCAGGTTGTGCCCGGCGAAGTTGTACGGGTCGAGCGCGGCCGCGCGGGCCATCAGCAGCAGGGTCGCGGCGGCCGCGGCGTCCGTGCCGTCCTTGCCCTGGGCGGCCCAGGGGTAGCCGTTGTCGCGCAGCCACTGGGCCGCCGGGGCGGCCTGCTCCGGGTGGCCGGCGCGGACCAGGCCGAGCACCGCCCAGGAGGTGGCGGTGAAGTCGGGGCCGGGGGTGGCGCCGGGGGTGCTCTGCACCAGGTGCCCGCCACCGGCCGTCAGCTGCGCGGACAGGTAGGTCGAGACGGCCTCGGCCGCGTCCGCGTGCGGCACGGTGGCCGCGGTGGAGCCGGCCGGGCAGTCCAAAGGCTTGGGCGACGGGCCGGTGCCGCTGCCGGCGGCCACCGGCAGCCGGCCGCCCGCCGCCGCCAGCGCGGCCTGCGCGGAGGCCAGCGTGTTGGCGGCCAGCGCGCCGTCCGGGCCGGGCTGGTAGGCGAACGCGCCGCGCTGGTCGGCGGCCGCGGCGCAGCCCAGCTGGAAGGCGGCCAGGCCGTCGTAGGCGCTCTTGCCGGACTTCGCCACGCCCGCCGGGTCGGCGCCGGTGGCGACCAGCGCGTTGACGGCCAGCCCGGTCGAGTTGGCGTCACCCGGCGCACCGGGGTTGTACGCCCAGGAGCCGTCGGCGTTCTGATGGTCCTTCAGCCACTGCACGCCCTTGCCGGCGGCGTCCTGGTGCCCGCCCAGCTGCACCAGCGCCTGGACGGCGACGGCGGTGGCGTTGCTGTCCTCGGTCGCCGGGTCGCAGGGGGTCGCGGTGTCGGCCCGGAACGAGGGCCAGCCGCCGTCCGCGCACTGCTGGCCGGTCAGCCAGCCGACCGCGGACTCGGCCGGGACGACCTCCTCGGCGGCCAGCGCGAGCACGGCCAGCGACTGGCGCCAGACGCCGTCGTAGGTCGGGTCGCCCTTGCCGTACAGCCCGGTGGGCACGGCCACCGGGGCGGGCGAGGCGGGCGGGGTGTCGGCCAGGGCCGGCGTCGCACAGACGCCGGCCAGCAGCAGGCCGGCCACGGCGGCGGCGACCGGGCGGGCAGCGGTCAGCATGAGGGGTGGTGCCTTTCGATGAGCGGTGGCAGCGGCCCGCATCGGGCCGCCCGTAGACCTCGACGGGGCCGGACCGGAACCCGGGCGGGCCGCTCGCCTCGCCCCGGCGGTCCGACCTCCCGCCGCGGTGGCGGGACGCGGTTGCGGGTCGGTGCCGGAGCCTCGCCGGCCGCCCCGGACGGGGTGGCAGGTGAAGCTGTCGGCCCCTGACTCTAACCGCCTGGCCAGCCGCTTCCCCGCCCGGTGCGGCCGTGGCGCCCCGAAGGTGGGGCCGCTCTCACCCGCCGGCCGGACGGTGGATCAGCCGACGGTGCCTCAGCGGTACGG
This sequence comes from Kitasatospora sp. NPDC049258, assembly GCF_040678895.1. Classification (NCBI taxonomy): domain Bacteria; kingdom Bacillati; phylum Actinomycetota; class Actinomycetes; order Kitasatosporales; family Streptomycetaceae; genus Kitasatospora; species Kitasatospora sp. NPDC049258. Next base: position 142,975 of record NZ_JBFAQT010000017.1, on the reverse strand, counting down.
GCCGGGATCGGCCGGCCGGCCCGGGTCCTGCACCTCCACCGGACGGCCTAGCGCGCCCGGCCCCGGCGCCCGGCCCCGGCGCCCGGGCACCGCGCCCGGCCCCGGCGCCCGGTCACGGCCACCGTCGCCGTCAGCGGCTCTCCGCCGTCAGCAGCCGGGCCGCCGTGTGCAGGTCGGCCCGCACCTCGGCCAGCGAGGAGCGGCCGGACAGCCAGGCCAGCAGCGTGGCGTGCCAGGTGTGCCCGATCACCCGCAGCGCCGCCTGCTGGTCGGGCGTCGGCGGGCCCGGCAGCGCGGCCGCGGCCAGCACGATCGCCGCCGTCAGCCGGGACACCTCGTCCACCTCGTGGCTGACCGAGCGGTCGGCGAAGGACAGCGCCCGCACCATCGCCTCGGCCAGCCGCGGCTCGCGCTGCAACGCCTGGAAGGCCGTGGTGAGTGCCTCCGCCACCCGGGCGGCCGGGCCGTCGCCGGCCGGCGGGCGGCGGCGGACCTGCTCGTGCAGGCCACCCAGCTGCTCCTGCATCACCGCCACCAGCAGGTGGACCTTGGACGGGAAGTAGCGGTACAGCGTGCCCAGCGCCACCTGCGCGCTCTCGGCGACCTCCCGCATCTGCACCGCCTCGTAGCCGCCCCGGGCGGCCAGCGTGGTGGAGGCCCGCAGGATGCCGCGGCGCCGCTCGGCCTGGCGTGGGGAGAGCAGCCCGCCGGCCGCCGTGGTGGTGGTCATGGAAGCCCCCGGGCGACTGGTTCCGATGTCGGGTCTCAGCGTGGCGTGAATCACCTGCCCTGGCTCAGAACGGGAAGCTACGGGCCGGTATCTTCGAGGTCTCTCGTTGTTCACCCGCTCAACAGCGAGCTCCACACCACCATGAAACGTGATCTACTTTACCGGCCGTGCCCACCGCGGTGAGTAGGGATAAGGGGCCAGGATGACCGCGCTGCCGCGACCGCTGCGGATCGCCCTGCTGTCCTATCGCGGTGACCCGTTCTGCGGGGGCCAGGGCGTCTACGTCCGGCACCTGTCCCGCGAGCTCGCCCGCCTCGGCCACCACGTGGACGTGATCGGTGCCCAGCCCTACCCGGTGCTGGACGAGGTCGAGGGCCCCGGCACGGTCCGGCTGGTGGAGCTGCCCAGCCTCGACCTCTACCGCTCCGACGACCCCTTCCGCACCCCCGCGCTCGCCGAGTACCGCGGCGCGATCGACGTGCTGGAGGTGGCCGGGATGCGCACCGGCGGCTTCCCCGAGCCGCTCACCTTCTCGCTGCGGGCCCGGCAGTACCTGGCCCGGCACAAGGGCCGCTACGACGTGGTGCACGACAACCAGACCCTCGGCTACGGCCTGCTCGGCCTGGCCCGGCACGGCTTCCCGCTGGTCACCACCGTGCACCACCCGGTCACCGTGGACCGGCAGTTGGAGCTGGACGCCGCCACCACCCGGCTGCGCCGGCTCTCGCTGCGCCGCTGGTACTCCTTCACCCGGATGCAGCGCCGGGTGGCCGCGCGGCTGGACCACATCATCACCGTCTCCGCCAGCTCCAAGGCCGAGATCGCCGAGCACCTGGGAGCCGCGCCCGGCGCGATCTCGGTGGTGCCGATCGGCGCCGACACCCGGCTCTGGTCGCCGTCCGACACCGTCGAGGTGGTCCCCGGACGGATCGTCACCACCTCCAGCGCCGACGTCCCGCTCAAGGGCCTGGTCTACCTGGTCGAGGCGCTGGCCAAGCTCCGCACCGAGCGCGACGCCCACCTGGTGGTGGTCGGCAAGCGGCGCACCGAGGACGGCCCGGTGGCCGAGGCGGTCCGGCGGTTCGGCCTGGAGCCGCACATCGAGTTCCGCACCGGCCTGACCGACCAGGAGCTGGTCGACCTGTACCGCTCCGCCGAGGTGGCCTGCGTGCCTTCCCTGTACGAGGGCTTCTCGCTGCCCGCCGCCGAGGCGATGGCCACCGCGACGCCGCTGGTCGCGACCACCGGCGGGGCCATCCCCGAGGTGGCCGGCCCGGACGGCGAGACCTGCCTGGCCGTGCCGCCCGGCGACGCCGGCGCGCTCGCCGAGGCGCTCGGCCGGCTGCTGGACGACCCCGCGCTGCGCACCGCGCTCGGCGCGGCCGGCCGGGCCCGGGTGCTGGCGGGCTTCAGCTGGGAGCGGGCCGCCGAGCTGACCGCCGAACGCTACCGGGCGGCCGTCGCCACCGGGGCCGGCCGCCGGGCCCGCGCCGGGGCCGGCTGGCGCTACGTCTGACCCCGCCGTCCACGTCTGTTCCTTTGCGGTACCGCAGCAACGAATGGGAGCCCCGCAGTGCTGACCGTCGATTTCTCCCGCTTTCCGCTCGCCCCGGGCGACCGGGTGCTCGATCTGGGGTGCGGCGGCGGCCGGCACGCGTTCGAGGCCTACCGGCGCGGCGCCGACGTGGTCGCGCTGGATCAGAACAGCGAGGAGATCGCCGAGGTCCGCAAGTGGTTCACCGCCATGGAGCTGGCGGGCGAGGCTCCGGCCGGAGCCTGTGCCGTGGCGATGGAGGGTGACGCGCTGGCGCTGCCGTTCGAGGACGACTCCTTCGACCGGGTGATCATCTCCGAGGTGATGGAGCACATCCCGGACGACAAGGGCGTGCTGGCCGAGATGGTCCGGGTGCTCAAGCCCGGTGGCCTGCTGGCCGTGACGGTGCCGCGCTGGCTGCCGGAGAAGATCTGCTGGGCGCTCTCCGACGAGTACCACGAGGTCGAGGGCGGCCACATCCGGATCTACAAGGGCGACGAGCTGGTGGAGAAGGTCCGCGAGGCCGGCCTCACCCCGTACGGCAGCCACCACGCGCACGCGCTGCACTCGCCGTACTGGTGGATCAAGTGCGCGGTCGGCGTCAACAACGACAAGGCGCTGCCGGTCAAGGCCTACCACCAGCTGCTGGTCTGGGACATCGTCGGCACCCCGGTGATCAGCACGCTCACCAAGGCCGCCGAGAAGGCGCTCAACCCGGTGATCGGCAAGAGCTTCGTGGTCTACGCCTCCAAGCCGCACCGGGCGGGCAAGTGACCGCCGCCGTCCCCGAGGTGCTGCTGCTGGACGGGGTGCTGGACGCCGCCGGCGCCGCCGCCACCGTCCGCTCCATCCTGGCCGACCAGCGGCCCGACGGCGCCATCCCGTGGTTCACCGGCGGCCACCTCGACCCTTGGGACCACACCGAGGCCGCGATGGCCCTCGACACGGCGGGCGAGCACGCCGCCGCCGAGGCCGCCTACCGCTGGCTCGCCGCGCGGCAGAACCCCGACGGCTCCTGGTACGCCGGCTACACCGACGGCGAGGTGACCAACGCGTCGAAGGAGACCAACTTCTGCGCGTACATAGCGGTCGGCGCCTGGCACCACCACCTGAGCACCGGCGACGACGCCTTCCTGGAGTGGCTGTGGCCGACCGTGCGCCGCGCCCTCGACTTCACCGTGGGCCTGCGGCTGCCGGGCGGCCCGATCGCCTGGCGGCTGGACGAGGACGGCGCCGCCGTCGAGGAGGCGCTGCTCACCGGCTCCTCCAGCATCCTGCACGCCCTGCGGTGCGGCCTGGCCGTCGCCGACTACCTCGAAGAGCCCCAGCCCGACTGGGAGTTGGCGGCCGGGCGGCTGCGGCACGCGATCGCCCACCACCCGGAGCGGTTCCTCGACAAGGACCGCTACTCGATGGACTGGTACTACCCGGTGCTCGGCACCGCGCTGCGCGGCGCCGCCGCCACCGAGCGGATCGACCGGGACTGGGACCGGTTCGTCGTCCCGGGGCTGGGCGTGCGCTGCGTCAGCGACCGCCCCTGGGTCACCGGTGGCGAGAGCGCCGAGCTCGCGCTCGCGCTGTGGGCCTGCGGCCAGTCCGACCGGGCGGTGGAGATCCTGCGCTGGATCCAGCACCTGCGCCACACCGACGGCTCCTACTGGACCGGCTACGTCTTCGAGGACGACGCCCTGTGGCCCGAGGAGCGCACCACCTGGACCGCCGGCGCCCTGCTGCTGGCCGTCGCCGCGCTCGGCGGCGACCACGCCACGGTGGCGGTCTTCGGCGGCGAGCAGCTGCCGAGCGGTCTGGTGGTCAACGACTGCTGCTGAACGACGGCGCGACGCCGAAGGGGCGGTACCCGGTTCGACCGGGTACCGCCCCTTCGGCGTCGGCGCGCGCGGGGGTCAGCCGCGCTGGATGCCGGTGGTGTCGGAGAGCAGGCCGTGGGTGCCGTCCTGGAGCTGGGCGACCAGGGCGCTGCCGCGCTGCTCGACGGCCAGGTACCAGGTGCCCGGGACCAGCTCGCCGACCGACGGGCCGGCCGGGTTGTCCCGCGGGGCCAGCGGGCGGACCGCCGGGACGGCGAACCAGAACGGGGTGAACGACGCCGCGGCGGCCTCCGGGGCCGGCACCTGCGCCGGCACCTGGTCCTGCGGCTGGGTGGCGGCCGGGTAGCCGTAGCTGCCGGCCGGCGGGGCGGCCGCGTAGCCGGCGGCCTGGGCCGCCACCGGGTCGCCCTGGCCGACCGGGGTGCCCGGGTAGCCGTACTGGCCGGCCTGACCGGGCTGGCCGACCTGACCGGGCTGGGGGGCGTACTGGCCGCCCTGACCGCCCTGGACGGGCTGCCCCGGGGCGTACGGCGCGTAGCCCTGCTGCTGCGGCGGGGCGGCCGGCTTGTCGGTCAGCAGCGGCGCCTGCAGGGCCGGCACCAGCGGGGTGGCGACGGCGGCGCCGGCCAGCACGAGCACGGCGAGCACGGACAGCCAGGCGCCGAAGGAGTGGTCGACCAGGTCGGCCGGGTCCAGGCCCCGGGTCTTGTCGGCGGCCGCGAGGTACCCGCCGCCGTTGGTGAACAGGGCCCACAGCCCGCCCCAGGCGGCGAAGACCGAGAGCGCGAGGCCCCACTGGCGGAGCTTCAGCCCGGCGACCAGCCGGGTCTCCGCGGCCTCGCCCTGGAAGCGGGCCAGCAGGATCAGGGCGGCAGCGGCCAGGCCGGTCAGGAAGACCGTCGCCAGGATGGACAGGAAGCCGCTGTGCCAGACGTTGTACGAGCAACTCGACTCGCACGGTCCGCCCACGGAGGTGTTGGCCTCGTAGAAGGGGAGGAAGGAGAAGACGAAGAGCAGGACGGCCGCACCTGCGACGGCGGCGTCTCCCCTGGTGAGAGCGCGCAGATTCACTAACGTTCCCCTCGTTGGTGTGTCGTGGACGGCGGGTGGAGCTGGGCCGACCGGACGGGCCGGACTACCCGATCGGGGTAAAAGCCTAGGGCCAAGCCTCCGCGACGCGCACAGCACCCTCCGGAATACGGTGCAGTCGTGGCAAAACGGGCCGCGTCAGGAGGTGGTCAGGTACCCCGTCAGGGCGTCCGCGATGCCCTGGGCGGCCTGCTGGCGCCACTGCGGGTCGGTCATCCGTCCGGCGTCGCCCGAGTTTCGCATGTTGCCGCACTCGATGAACACCTTCGGGACCTTGGAGAGGTTGAGTCCGCCCAGGTCGGTGCGGGTGTCCAGGCCCTGCTTGCCGATGTAGTCGGCGTACGGCTCGCCGGTCGCCGCCTTGAAGGCGTCCCGCAGCAGCAGACCGAGCCGGTGCGAGGGGTCGACGATCGCCGAGGTGTCGGCCTTCCCGGCGGTGACCCGGCCGGGCATGATCACGTGGAAGCCACTGGCGCCGGCGGGCGCGCCGTCGCCGTGCACCGAGAGGGCGACATCGGCCTTCGCGTCGTTGCCGATGCCGGCGCGCTCGTCGATGCAGGGCCCCCAGGCACGGTCGCCGTCCTGGGTGAGCACCACCCGGGCGCCGCGGTCCTGCAGGATCTGCCGGGCCCGGTGGACCACGTCCAGGGTGTACTCGGCCTCGCTGTAGCCCTTGTTGGTCGAGGTGCCGGTGGTGTCGCACTCCTTGTGCGCGTTGCCGATGTCCACCTGGCGGTTGATCTCGGTGGTGTGCGCGCCGTTCCCGCTGTTGTGGCCCGGGTCGAGCAGGACCGTCCGGCCGGCCAGCGGAGCCGCACCCGGCACCGAAGCGGCGCTCGGCGGGCCACCCGGAGATCCGGCCGGCGAGGCGGGGGCCGAGGCCGTGGTCGAGGAGGCGGCGGGCGTCGAGGCCGAGCCGGATCCCTCACCCGGCTCCGCCGGGAGGCCGGTCGCACCCGCGAGATGGCCCTCGCCGGCCCCGGCCGAGGAGCTCGACGGGCTGTCCGCGAGGGCCTGCCAGCCCAGCCAGCCGCCCAGGCAGACCGACAGCGCCGCGCAGCAGAGCAGGATCGTACGGCCGCGGCGCGGGCGGTGGGCGGGGGGCTCGGAGGCGGGCTCCGGGGGCTGGGGTGAGCTGGTGGGGCGGGTCACGGGTGGTTCAGATCCTGTCCGCGGTGCGAGGGGTCAGGCCGTAGGCCTCGGCGATCGGCTTCCACTTTCCGGCGAATTCGTTCTTCGACTGGGTGGCCTGCGGATTGAGGTCGCCGGCCCGCTTGTAGTCTGCCGTGCCCGGCGCGGTGCCGTTCACGCACCCCTGGCTGCTCACCGTCCGGCCCCAGGCCGCGTACGCCCGGTCGATGTCCCCGGACTGCTGCCAGGCGGTGTTCAGCGTCTTCGCCAGGTCGGCGCCACCGGGCAGGTCGCCGAGGTCCAGCCGGGCCAGGGCGGCGATCAGCTGGTCGCGCTGCTTGGCCCCGCTGTCGAAGACCGCGACCGCGCTGTCGATGTCCGGCGTGGCGGGGCAACTGCGCACCTTGGCCACCGAGCTGCCGATCCCCGCGCGGGCGGTCTCGGCCTGGCCCAGCAGCGCGTCCAGTGCCTTGGCCTGGGCCGCCGCGTTCGGCCCGGCGCCGCCCGCGCCGGGCGAGGCCGACGGCGAGGCCGCGGCCGGGGCGGAGCCCGCCGGGGCGGCTGTGCCGGTGCCGGCCGCCGGCGGGGGCTGCTGGGTGGCACCGGGCGGCGAGCCGGCCGCGTCCGAGCCGGTGCCGCTGTTGCGGACCGCCCAGGTCACCCCGACGCCGATCACCACCAGAAGCACCCCGCCGAGGGCGATGAACATCGGGGTACGGCCGCGGCGCGGCGCCGCCTCCTCGGGCTCCGGGTAGTCGCCCACGGACGGGTACGACGGGTGCTGGGGCTGGTCGAAGGCCGGGAACGGCGGCTGTCCGGGGCCGGCGCCGGGGAAGGCGGCGGGCTGCGGCGGGAAGGGCTGAGGGGTGAACGGCTGCGGCGGCCCCGGCGGGAAGCCGGGCGGTGCGGGGGAGCGGAACGGTGACCCGTCCGGCGGGCCACCCGGCACCGGCGGCAGCATCGTGGTCGGCTGGTTGTCGTCGAAGCCCTGGGCACCGGTGGCGAAGCCCTGAGCGCCGGGGAAGCCGGCCGGCCCGCCGGCCGCGGGCGCGCCGGGCTCCGCCTTGCGGCGCACCCAGCCGCCCGCGCCGCCGCGCGCGGTCGGATCCCAGACCGCCGGCGGAGTGTTCTCCTGATCCGTCATGACCCTGCCCTCGCCCCCGCCGACCTGTCTCACCCTGTCAGTCGGACCCGGCGCACCCGGCGGGTCCCGGCTCGTACGGCCCCCCGGCCGCCGGCCGCGGCCGTCACGCTACCGGCCGACGTTCTGCCGAGCCACGGCGGCACCCCCGGCGGGGGCGGCCGTTCGGGACGACGTTAGAGCATCACTGATCGTCGGCGCAGGAACCCGGGGCAGTCCGCCGCCTCAGGCCCCGGTTCGGCGCAGCACCCGCAGCGAGCCGGTCACCGCGACCTCCTCGAAGCCGTCGGCGAGGGCCCGCAGGTAGACGCGGTACGGCGCCTGGCCGCCGTCGGCCGGGTCGGGGAAGACGTCATGGATGACCAGCAGGCCCTCGGGGGCCAGGTGCGGCGCCCAGCCCAGGTAGTCGCCGCTCGCGTGCTCGTCGGTGTGGCCGCCGTCGATGAAGACCAGCGCGAGCGGGCCGCGCCAGACCGCGGCGAGCTGCGGGGAGCGGCCGACCAGGGCGATCACGTGCTCCTCGAGACCGGCCCGGTGCAGGGTCCGGCGGAACACCGGAAGGGTGTCCATCAGCCCGACCTCGGGGTCGACCAGGGTCGGGTCGTGGTACTCCCAGCCCGGCTGCTGCTCCTCCGAGCCCCGGTGGTGGTCCACCGTCAGGGCCACCGTGCCGGTCCGCCGGGCGGCGTCCGCCAGCAGGATCGCCGAGCGGCCGCAGTAGGTGCCGATCTCCAGCAGCGGCAGGCCGGTGCGCCCGGCGGCGTCGACCGCGGCGGCGTACAGCGCGAGCCCCTCGTCGACCGGCATGAACCCGGTGGCCGACTCGAAGGCCGCCAGCACCTCGGGTGCCAGGAGGTCGGTCATGGTGGTGCTCCCTGTTCGCGCTGCCGGTCGGGGGTCGGTGGCCTGGACCCTACTCGATGGTAGGCAGCGGCTCGCGGGCCGGGGCGGGGGCGGGCCGCCCGGTGCTGCCGGGCCGCCGCAGGGCGCGGACCAGGGCGGCGGCCGCCGCCACCGCGGCCATCGCTAGCCCGGCGGCGACCAGGATCCGGCGCGGCCCGAGCGGGCCGGCCAGCACCCCGCCGAGGGCCGAGCCGGCCGGCGCGGCGGTCAGCAGCACCGCCCCGCGCAGCGCCAGGACGGTGGTCAGCCAGGCGGCCGGGGTGCGCTCCTGGAACAGGTGCGAGGTCAGCGCGCTGTACGGGCCGTACGCCAGGCCGGCCGCCGCGAAGCCGGCCAGCGACACGGCGGTGGGCGTGGCGGCGAAGGAGAGCAGGGCCAGCCCGTGGGCGGCGACGATCCCCAGCACCACCGGCCACCACGGCAGCCGCCGCAGCACCCCGACCGCCACCGAGCCGGCCACCGCGCCGAGGCCGAACACCGCCCAGTACCCGCCGAGCAGACCGGCCCCGGAGCGGGAGTGCTGGGCGACGAACAGCGGGAGGGCGACCTCCACCGGCCCCCAGCAGAGGTTGAACAGCCAGGTCAACGCCGTCAGCGCGAGCAGCTCGGGGCGGGACCGCAGCACCCGCAGCCCGTCCCGCGGCCCGCCGCCCCGGCCGCCTGCCGGGGCCGGTGCCGGGGTCGGCGGGGTCGGCGATCCGGGACGCCCGGTCGCGAGGGTGAGCGCCAGGAAGGTCACGGCGTCCAGCCCGATGATCCCGGCGGGCCCGAGCGGCCCGGCCAGCAGCCCGGCGAGGGCCGGCCCGAGGATCGTGGACACCCAGGCGCTGGTGCTCAGCAGCGCGTTGCCGGCCAGCCGGTGACGGCTCGGCAGCAGCCCGGCCACCAAGGCGTACCGCGCGCCGCCGCCCCAGGCGTGCAGCAGCGAGGACCCGGCCAGCAGCGCGACGAGCAGCGGCGGCCGCAGCAGCCCCAGCACCTGGGCGAGCGGGACGCACCCCAGCAGCACCGCGCGCAGCAGCGCGTCCGCCCGGATCAGCCGCTGCGGGGCCAGCGGCCGCAGCAGACGGCCCAGCAGCAGGCCGCCGAGCGCCCCCGGCAGCACATGGGCGACCAGAGCGGCCGCGACCAGCGGGCCGCCGCCCCCGGGCGGGGCCAGCGCGACGGCCAGCCAGGCCACCGCCACCACGCTCATCCCGTCGCCGAGGTCGCAGAGTGCGAGCGCGGGCAGCAGGCGCCGGAAGCGGCGGTCGGCGAGGGCGGAGCGGTACCCGGCGGGCAGCAGGCTTGAGATCATGGGGCCAGGCAAGCGGTTCAAGCGTGCGTGAAGTCAACCTGCCGTGAAGTCAACCTGCGGTGAAGCCGAGTTGCCGTGAAGTCGAGTTGTCGAGCTGTCGGGACGAGCGAGGAGTGCCGTGCGGTACCTGGCGATCGGAGAGCTGGCGCGGCGGGCCGGCCTGCGCCCCTCGGCCCTGCGGTACTACGAGGGCCTCGGCCTGCTGCCCGAGGCCCGCAGGGAGGGCGGCCGCCGGGTCTGGCCGGCCGCGGTCCTGCGCCGGGTGGCGCTGATCAGGATGGCGCAGCGGGCCGGGTTCACCCTGGCGGAGATCCGCGGGCTGCTGGCGGGTGACCCCGGCGGCGCGGCCACCCGCCAGTGGCGGGAGCTGGCCGAACGCAAGCTGCCGGAGCTGGACCTGTTCATCCGCCAGACCCAGCAGCTGCGCGATGCGGTCGCCTCCTGCCTGGCCTGCGGGTGCATGAACTTCGAGGACTGCGGACTGCTCGCCGCGGACGCCTGAACCCGCCGCGGGGCACGCCCTGTTCTGCAACGTGTTCCAGAACGTACCCTCGTACCGCCAGAGACCCGCCCGTAGGCGAACCCCGGGGAGCATCCATGCGCGCAGCGATCCTGCACGAGATCGGCCAGGACAAGCTGGAGGTCCGTGCGGACGTCGAGACGGTCGGCTTCGGCCCGGGCAAGGTGCGGGTCCGGCTGCGGGCGACCAGCCTGTGCCACTCGGACCTGTCGGCGATGGCCGGGATCCTGCCGCAGCCGGCGCCGTTCGTCCCCGGGCACGAGGGTGCCGGCGAGGTGGTCGAGGTCGGCGAGGGGGTCGGTGCCCTCGCCCCCGGTGACCGGGTGGTGCTGTGCTGGATGCCGCCGTGCGGCGACTGCCCGCAGTGCCGGCGCGGCCAGGGCCACCTGTGCGTGGCGAGCCTGCGGCGGCTGTCCACCCCGACCTTCCGCTTCGGCGACACCGACGCCTTCGGCTTCTACAGCACCGGCACCTTCGCCGAGGAGGTGGTGGTCGCCGCCGACAGCGTGCTGAAGGTGCCCGCCGACCTGCCGTACGAGCTGGCCGCGCTGATCGGCTGCGGGGTGACCACCGGGCTGGGGGCCGCCGTGAACACCGCCGCCGTCGAGCCGGGCTCCTCGGTGGCGGTGATCGGCGCCGGCGGGGTCGGCATCGCGGCCGTCCAGGGCGCCCGGGTGTGCGGGGCGGCCCGGATCACCGTGGTCGACCCGGTCGGGTCACGGCGCGAGCGGGCCCTCGCCTTCGGCGCGACCGACGCCATCGCCCCCGAGGAGCTGAAGGCGGCCGCGAAGGGGCAGGAGGGCGGCGGGTACGACTACGTCTTCGAGGCGGTCGGCCGCTCGGCCACCGTCCGGGCCGCCTACGACGCGACCCGCCGCGGCGGCGCGGTGGTGGTGATCGGTGCCGGCGCCAAGGCGGACCAGGTGTCCTTCAGCATGGCCGAACTGTTCTTCAACGAGAAGCGGATCCTGCCGTCGATGTACGGCGGCGGCGAGGTGCGCCGGACCATGGCCCGCGCCGTCGACCTCTGGCGCGCCGGGCGGCTGGACCTGGCCGGCATGATCACGCACCGGCTCCCGCTGGAGGCCGTGAACGAGGCGATCGCCCAGATGCGCAGCGGAGAGGCGCTGCGCACGGTGCTGACCCTGGACTGACGGCAGGGCCCGTCCGGGCCGGGGGTCGGTGGGGCGGGCGGTGCCCACCCCACCGGATGAACCGTTTCAGCGGCGGTGACGCCCGTGCGGGTCGCTCCCCGGGCTGTCGTCGGGCGCGGTCGACCCGCGGTGCCGGCCGTGTGCGCTGCCCTCGGCAGCCTCCTCGGCGCCGATGGTGCCGATGGCGCCGCGGTCGTGCTCGGTGATGTCGTTGAGGGTGTCGGACATGAACCTGTCTTCTCCGTGCGGGATCTGCGGGTGCTGCTGGCGCAGCGTCGGATGGGGCGGTGGTGGCACGCCCCGAACCGGATCACCATAACGGACCGTGCCCGGGTGTCCCCGGCGTAAGGCCTTCTTCGGCGCCGCTGCCGCTGCCGATGCCGATGCCGATGCCGCCGCCCCGCAGCGGCCCCGCGGCCGGCCGGCAAGCGGCCCGGCCGGCCGGCAAGCGGCCCGGCCGGCTGCGTGCGCGCACCGCGGGCCGCGGGCCGCGGGCCCGGATCCTGTCGCCCGGTGCCGCCGGTCCGGGACGTTCTGGCGCGGGGCGTCTCAAGGGGAACTCGCGGGAAGCCGGTTCACGTGCGGAGAGCGCAACCGCTCGCCACAGCAGCGCAGTTCACGTGTCGGCGACTCAGTGATCTTTCGCCGGCGGGTGGTTCAGCCCGGCCGTCCGGTGCGCAGGAAGCCGGCCAGCAGCTCGTGCAGCACGGCCGCGCCCTCCTCGACCAGCAGCTCGTGGCCGGCCCCGGCCGCCTCGACGTACCGGAAGTCGGCGCCCTCGGCCCGCCCGAGCCGGAGCAGCTCGTGGCGCAGCGTGCGGGACTGGCCCACCGGCACCACCTCGTCCCGGTCGCCGTGCAGGATCAGCAGTGGCGTGGTCAGCCGGTGGGCCAGTTGCAGGACGTCCCGGGGGCCGCGGGCGTCGTCCAGTGGCTGATCGCCGCCGAGTCTGGTGGTCAGCGCCCGGACCGGGGCGGCGCCTTCGGCGAGCAGCCGGGCACCGGACAGGAACGGGGCGACCACCGCACAGCGGGCCACCTGCCCTGGCGGGCAGTGCGCCGCGGCCAGCAGGGCGAGGAACGCGCCGTAGCTGACGCCGAACAGGGACGGGGGTTCCAGCCCGAGTGCCGAGCGCTGACCCGCCACCCCGTCGATCAGGTGCAGGACGTCGTCCAGGTCCGGGCCGCCCCAGGCGCCGCGGATGGCCATCGCGTGCTCGGTGCCGTAGCCGGTCGAGCCGCGCTGGTTGGGCGCCAGCACCGCCAGGCCGTCGGCCGCCATCCGCTGCAGCGCCGGGTCGAACTCCAGCCGCCAGGCGTCGGCCGGGCCGCCGTGCAGCGCGATCACCAGCTGTGGGGTGCTCAGCCAGGCGTCGCCCCCGTAGACCACGGCTTCGAGCGGGCCGGTCGGGCCGGCCAGCTCCAGGCTCTGCGCCCGGTGCCAGGGCCCGCCGTCACCCGGAGCGGTGCTCGCGTCCAGCCGCCAGCCGGCCGGTTCCCCCCGGCTGTGGCGGACCGGACCGCTCCAGGGCTGCCCGGCCGGCTGGCCCGGGTTGGTACCCGCCAGCGGGGCCAGCTGGAGTGGCAGCGGCACGGTGCTCGGCAGGCTGCCGGGGCCCTGGCCGAGCAGGGTGTCCACCTCCAGGGTGGCCAGCGCGGCCGGGTGGTCGGGCGCCGAGTACGGCATCCGCAGGCCGGCCGTCGACCAGTCGCCGACCGCGCCCAGCCGGCCGGACGGGACCGGGACCGGGTCCAGCCGGCCGCCGCCGGGCTGCCAGAGCGCCAGCGCGGAGCCGGCGCCGCGGTCGATCTGCAGCGCCACCCGCAGGCCGTCCGGCTCCCCGGGGCCGCGGGGAGCGAGGGCGATCGGGCGCAGGAACATCCCGGGGACGTGCAGGCAGTCCGGGAAGCGCACCGGTTCGGTGCCCCCGATCACGCCCCAGCCGAGCCGGTCGGCGCCCGGCGCGTCGCTGCGCACCATGCCGAAGCGGGTGTCCGGGTCGAACAGCACCAGCCGGTCGTTGCTGCCTTCGCTTATCTCCAGCAGCGGTGTGGTGCAGCCGAGTTCGAGGTCGAGCACGACGGACTTGACGGTGCCGCCGGCGACCCGGTCCAGGGCCAGCAACCGACCGGCCCGGTCCAGCCAGACCCCGCCGCCGTGCAGGCCGGGCAGCTCGGCGATCTGGGCGGGCGCCGAGCCGTCGGCCCCGATCAGCCAGACCGTGGTGACCGGCCGGGTGTCGCTGCCCAGGGCGACCGCGACCGGGAGTTCGGGCCGGGCCCCGGCCCGCACCCCGGGCAGCGGCAGCAGTCGCAGGCCGGGCAGCCGCAGTGCGGCGAGCTCCCGCTCCTCGGCCCCCGCGCCGCCGGCCGCGGCCGACAGCAGCACCAGGGCGTGCCGGTCACCGTCGTGCCGGCAGGCCAGCACCCGGCCGTCCGGCAGCGAGACCAGCTGCGAGCGCAAACTCTCCGAGCGGTTGCCGGGCAGCGCCAGCGCGGTCGGCTCGGCGGGGCCGTGGTCCGGCAGCCGCCAGCTCTCCGGGTACCAGCCGCCGTCGGCGCCGGACGCCAGACAGGCGGCGTGCGAGCCGTCGGCCGCGAAGGTGAAGCTGGCGCGGCGCAGGGCCTGCTGGGCACCGGTACGGATGGTGCTGCCGCTCATCGGTGGTTCACCTCCTGCTCGTGGTCCTGCTCGTGGTCCCGGGTCGGGTTGCTGCGGTGGCCGGTGCCAGGTCCGGTCGGTGCTCAGGGTCGGGCTGTGTGTTCAGGGCCGATCGGTGTCCACGGCAGCGGGTCGACCCAGCTGCGCGGGCCGCCGTGCCGAAGCCGCAGCAGGAAGGCCAGCGCCCCCGCGGTGCCGGAGCCGTACCCGGCGGCGCAGCCCGTACCGGTCTCGTCCGGCAGCACCAGCAGGCCCTCGACCAGCGCCGACCGGGCGGCGATCAGCCCGGCCAGCTGGTCGGCGCCGACCCGGAAGCGGTCGTCCCCGGTGGCCTCGGCGAGGTCGAGCAGGTACTCGCCGTTCCCGGCCAGGCCGTGGCACGCGCAGACGCCGCTGTGCCGGCGGTCGGCCAGCACCGCCTCCCCGGCGGCGAGCGCCAGCCGGTGCGCGGCCGGGTCGCCGGTCGCCCGCCAGTAGCGGAGCAGGAAGCTGCCGACGCCCGAGGAGCCGCTGCACCGGTGCGCCGGCGGGAGCTGGTCGGGGTCGCCGGCGCACCGCGGCCACCGGACGCCCCCGCCCTCGGGCCTGGCCGTCGCGCCGAGCGTCGCCGCGGCCTGCCGGGCGCCGTCGAGCAGCGTGCCGTCCCCGGTGGCGCCGGCGGCGGCGAGCAGGAAGGCCCCGACCCCGGCCACGCCGTGGGCGTAGCCGAGGTGCACGGATCCGGCGAGCGCGGGGTCGAAGTCCGCGGGCACCGGCCAGACCGTGCCGTACGGCTCCGGCCGGGCCGCAGCCAGCAGGGCCCGGGCGCAGCGCCCGGCGCGCTCCAGGAAGTCCGGCGCGCCGGTGGAGCGGTGCATCCGCAGCTGGAGGAAGCCGGCGCCGGCCGCGCCGTGGCAGATGCCGGGGTTGGGCCACTCGACCGGCACCCGGCGGGCCAGCTCGGCGGCCCGGCCGGCGAGCGCCTGGTCGTTCAGCGCCTCGGCGGCGTCCAGCAGGGCCCAGGCCGCGCCGGAGCGGCCGAAGTGCAGTCCGGGCTGGACCACCGGCTCGGCGGCGCAGCGCCGCTCGATCCAGCCGGCGGCCGTCCGGGCGCTGTCGAGGGCCGCCGTCCGGGCGCTCCCGGACAGCGGGGCGAGGGCGGCGCGGGCCAGCAACGCGAGCGCCCCGGCGGCGCCGTGCCGGACGTTGCACGGGTCGGTCGGCTGTCCGGCGGGGACGGCGGGCCAGAGCCGGTCCCGCCGCTGCGGGGTGGCGGTCCTGGCCAGGTGGTGCAGGCCGTCCTCCAGCACCCGGCTCAGGTCGAGGCCGATCGGCCCGGCCGCGGGTCCGGCCGCAGGTCCGGCCGCGGGCACGGGCCGGACGCCGAGGGCTGCCCGGACCTCGGCGAGCGGCAGCCGGTCCGCCGGCCGTTCCGCGCGCAGCCCCAGCACCACGGGGGCCAGCCGGCGGGCGGTCGGGCCCTCGTGGCCGGCCAGGGCCAGCCAGCGGCCCAGCCGCTCCCGCACCGGGCGGGCCCGCGGCAGGTCCTCCGGCAGCAGCGGGTCGTGGCCGGTGGCGAGCAGGAAGAAGAGGCCGCCGAGTGCGTACAGGTCAGCGCTGGTCTCGGTGCGGACGATCCGCCGCAGGTGGTGGTGCTCGGGGGCGCGGTAGCCGGGGGTGCCGGCCGAACCGGCCACGGTGCCGGCCTCGGTGGCCAGCTCCAGGTCGACCAGCCGCAGCTCGCCGTCCGGTCGGACCATCACATTGCCGGGGGAGAGGTCGCGCAACACCAGCCGCTGCTCGTGCACCCGCTCCAGCAGGTCGGTCAGGGCCAGCGCCATCGGTCCGGCCTCGGCCCAGGGCACGTCGGGGGTGCCGTCGCGGCGCAGCCGGGCGGCCACCCAGCTGCCGAGCGGCTGGCCGGGGATGCGCTCCCGCACCAGGTAGAGGGAGTCGTCCTGCTCGATCAGCTCCACCGGGTGGGGGGTGAGCCGCTGCCCGTCGAGCCGCTCCAGCAACCGGGCCTCGTGCCGCAGCGCCGCCCTGGCGTCGGTGCCCGAGCGGTCGACCTCGATGTGCCCGCGGGCCTGCTTGACCACCACCTCGGTCTCGGTGACGGTGTCCCGCCCGAGGAACACGCCGCCCGCGGCGCCGTGCCGGAAGGCGGCGGTCAGCGCGTACCGGCCGCCCAGCAGCACACCGCCCGGCCGGCGACCGGCGGGTCTGGCCGACCCCCTCCCCTCGACGGGGTCGACCGCCCACGGGGGAGAGCGGAAGCTCGCGGTGCGCACGTCCTCGGTGCCGGCCCCGCCGGGGCCGCGCAGCATCGAGGGGCAGGCGCCGTCGTTCCCCGGCTCGGCGCGGGCGGCGAAGGCGCCGTACCGGTGGTGCACCAGGCTGCCGGGTGCGTACGGCCGGTCGGAGAGCACCACCGGGCCGGGCAGGCCGCGGGTGGCGGTGTGGAGTTCCCCGGCCAGCCGGCGGAATTGCTCGTCGTCCCGCGGATGGACCGTGATGAATTTTCCGGACGAGCCGCGTTCGCCGTTCCGGGAATTGACCTGGTGGAGCTTTTCCAGATCGGCCGCGAATGTGAAGGCGCACGGGTCTGCGGCAATGGCGGCCGCGACCGCGGCGAGCACGTCCGCGGCCACCTCGGTGGCCGCACCGACGTGCAGCTTCCAGCCCCGGTCCGGTATCTCCAGGCCGGGCGGCCGGACCGTGCACCAGAGACCGTCGACGGCGGTCAGCCAGTCGCCGTCGCCTCCCCGGCCCCCGGTGCCGGCCACGGCCGCCCGAGCCACCTCCACCAACGTGCCGTCCGGCCCGTCGTCGACCGACCCCGGCCCCCCGGCCGTACGCAACGGTGTGCCCGCCCCCATCTGCATCACACCCCTTCGTCGTCGCCGGTCCGGCCCCGCGCCCGGCGGGCCGGACCGGCCGGCTCGCGCCGATCGGTCCTGTGGAGGACGGGAGCCGCCCCGGTGCTCCGCCGGCCCGCACCGTATTCACCGGCGCCGTTTCCGGCGGCCGGCGAAGGATTCGGGCCATTCGGCGGGGCGTCCCCTTTTCCCGGCCCCCCGGGTCGGGACAACTCCCGTTCGCATCACTGAAGTTACTTTCGGAAACACCGGTGACTCAACGTCGATCGAGTCACTTCACTCGTAAGGGTGATCTCGATTCGTTTTCGAATACGTGCGACCCCTGCTCTGTGGACCGCAGCCGCTGGTCGGCCCGGGTCCGGACGGTGGTGCGGGGCCGCGGTGCGCCCCCACGCGCTGGTTGACGAGCAGCTGTACGGGTTGCCGGGCCTGGCCCGCCCGCGCTACGCGGTAGTCTCGACAGGTGCCGAAACTGTCCGACGTCATCACCGTGCTCGAAGAGGTCTACCCGCCGCAGTGGGCGGAGTCCTGGGACGCCGTCGGGCTGGTCTGCGGCGACCCCGACGCCGGGGTCGAGCGCGTGCTGTTCGCCGTCGACCCGGTGCAGGCCGTGCTCGACGAGGCGATCGAGTGGGGCGCCGACCTGGTCGTCACCCACCACCCCCTCTACCTGCGCGGCACCACCAGCGTCGCCGCGACCGGCTTCAAGGGCCGGGTGGTGCACGGTCTGATCCGGGCCGGGATCGCGCTGCACGTCGCGCACACCAACGCCGACCACGCCGACCCCGGTGTCTCCGACGCGCTCGCCGACGCCGTCGGCCTGCGGGTCACCGGCCCGCTGGTCCCCGACCCGAGCGACCCCAAGGGCCGCCGCGGCAGCGGCCGGATCGGCCTGCTGGAGCCCCCGCTGCCGCTGTCCGCCTTCGCGGCCCAGGTCGCCGCCGGGCTGCCGGCCACCGCCGCCGGCGTCCGGGTGGCGGGCGACCCGGACCGGCTGATCGGCCGGGTCGCGGTCTGCGGCGGCTCCGGGGACAGCTTCCTGGCCGAGGCCCGCGCTGCCGGGGTGGACGCCTACCTCACCGCCGACCTGCGCCACCACCCCGCCTCGGAGGCCACCGAGGCCGCTGCGGTCGCCCTGCTCGACGCGGCGCACTGGGCCACCGAGTGGCCCTGGCTCAACCTGGCCGCCGGCGAGCTGCTCAGCGCGGCCAACCGGCACGGCTGGGCCCTGGAGGCCAGGGTCTCGGCCCTGGTCACCGACCCGTGGACGGCGCACGCGCCGATGCCGTTCACCCCCTGACACCCCATGACGCGGCCCGGCCGCCGTCACCACCCGACCGCGTCACCAGCTGACCGAACGACACAGGAGTCACCCGCTTGAACGCCGCGCCCGCCGACCAGATCCGCCTGCTCGACCTGCAGGCCATCGACTCCCGCCTGGACCAGCTGGCCCACCGGCGCCGCACCCTGCCCGAGCACGCCGAGATCGACAAGGCCGGGGCCGACCACACCGCGCTCAAGGACCTGGTGGTCGCCGCCCAGGCCCAGCTCGGCGACACCACCCGCGAGCAGGTGAAGGCCGAGCAGGATGTCGAGCAGGTCCGCGCCCGCGCCGCCCGCAACCAGCAGCGGATGGACTCCGGCGCCGTCGGTTCGCCCCGCGACCTGGAGAACCTCCAGCACGAGACCACCTCGCTGGCCAAGCGCCAGGGCGACCTGGAGGACGTGGTCCTGGAGGTCATGGAGCGGATGGAGTCCGCCGAGACCCGGGTGACCGAGCTGACCGCCCGTCTGGAGCACGCCGCCGTCGTCCTCAAGGAGGCGGAGGCCCGCCGGGACGCCGCGTTCGCCGAGATCGACGCCGATGTGGCCAAGGTGCAGCGCGACCGCGAGGTGGTCGCCGCCGCGCTCCCCGCCGACCTGCTGAAGCTGTACACCCGGCTGCGCGAGCAGCAGGGCGGCGTCGGCGCGGCGCGGCTCTACCAGCGCCGCTGCGAGGGCTGCCGGGTCGAGTTCGCGGTCTCCGACCTGAACGCGATCAAGGCCGAGCCGGCCGACGCCGTGATCCGCTGCGACAACTGCGGCCGGATCCTGGTCCGTACCTCCGAGTCGGGCGCCTGACCAGGTGGCCCCCCGCAAGCTCATCGTGGAGGCGGACGGCGGCTCCCGGGGCAACCCGGGCCCGGCCGGGTACGGCGCGGTGGTCCGCGACGGCGACACCGGCCTGATCATCGCCGAGGCCGCCGAGTTCATCGGGCGGGCCACCAACAACGTCGCCGAGTACCGGGGCCTGATCGCCGGCCTGCGGGCGGCGCGCGAGCTGGACCCGCAGGCCGAGGTCGACGTCCGGATGGACTCCAAGCTGGTGGTCGAGCAGATGTCCGGCCGCTGGAAGATCAAGCACCCGGACATGCAGCCGCTGGCCGCCGAGGCCCGCACCGTCCTGCCGCGCTCCCAGGTGACGTACCGCTGGATCCCGCGCGAGCAGAACAAGGACGCGGACCGGCTGGCCAACGAGGCGATGGACGCGGGCCAGGCCGGCCGGCCGTGGGAGCCCAAGGCCCGCCCGGCCGGGCCGCAGGCCGCGGCGGAGCCGCTCGCCGAGCCCGCCGCACCCAAGGCCGGCTGGGCCGCGCCCGCCGACCTCGGCACGCCGACCACCTTCGTCCTGCTCCGGCACGGCGAGACCCCGCTCACACCGGAGAAGCGGTTCTCCGGCAGCGGCGGCAGCGATCCGGCGCTCTCCGAGAAGGGCCGCTGGCAGGCCGAGCGGGCCGCCGAGGCGCTCGCCGGGCGCGGCACCGTGCAGGCCGTGGTCAGCTCCCCGATGCGGCGCACCCGGCAGACCGCCGAGGCCGTCGCGGCCCGGCTCGGCCTGGAGGTCCGGATCGAGGAGGGCCTGCGCGAGCTCGACTTCGGCGCCTGGGAGGGGCTGAGCTTCGCCGAGGTGCAGCAGAAGTACCCGCAGGACCTGGACGCCTGGCTCGGCTCGGCGAAGGCCAGGCCCACCGGCGGCAGCGAGAGCTTCACCAACCTGACCCACCGGGTCGGGGTGGCCCGCGACAAGATCCTCGCCCGCCACCCGGGCCGGACGGTGCTGGTGGTCTCGCACGTCAGCCCGATCAAGACCCTGGTCCGGCTGGCGCTCGGCGCCCCGCCCGACTCGGTCTACCGGATGGAGCTGTCGGCCGCCTCGTTCTGCGCCGTCCAGTACTACACCGACGGCAACGCCTCGGTGCGGCTGCTCAACGACACCGCCCACCTGCGCTGACGGCCCGCTCGCGGCCGCGCGTGGTCAGCCTGGACCTCGGCGCGTCCCGCGGTCAGTGGATCTCGGTGACCACCACGTCGAGCTGCCACGGCTTGCGCGCGGTGCCCCGGGCGGACACCTCCACCCGGTAGCCGAGCCCGGTCAGCGCCTCCACCAGCTCGCCGGGTGAGCCGGGCTCCAGGCCCGCCGCGAGCAGGTCGCGCACCAGCCGGCCCTTGGTCGCCTTGTTGAAGTGGCTCACCACCGAGCGCTTCAACTCCCCGGCCACCTCGCGCTCCTGCAGCACCCGCACGGTCGCGGTCCGGGCCGCCACCTCGCCGGCCGGCTTCCACGCCGCCGCGTACGCCGAGCTGCGCAGGTCCAGCACCAGCCCGTCGGCGACCTCGGGGAGCACCTCGGCCGTCGCACTCCGCCAGTACGCCCCGAGCGCCCCCAGCGGCGGCAGCTTCACACCCATCGAGCACCGGTACGGCGGGATCCGGTCGCCGATCCGCACCGCGCCCCAGAGCCCCGAGAACACCAGCAGCGAGCGCTCGGCCAGCGCGTACGCCGCCTCGTCCAGCTTGGCCAGCCCCAGGTTGTCGAACAGCACCCCGGTGTAGACCTCGCCGGCCGGCAGCGCCCCGGCGGTGCGCAACCCGGCGTCGCGCTCCACCTCGCCCCGCAGCCCCTGGCTCAGCCCGAGCACCTCGCGGGCCCGCTCCCGGTCGCCGGAGCACAGCTCGACCAGCGCGTCCAGCACGGCCGCGCGCGCGGTGGTCAGGCCCGGCAGCGAGAGCGACCCCAGCTCGACCGGCGTCCCGGCCACGGAAGCGGCCTTCCCCTCCGACGGCGGCAGCAGGACCAGCACGGTGACACCCCTCAACAGTTTGTGGCAGGCAACCCCGCCACTCTACGCGGCCCCGCCCCGCCCCCGGACGGCCACCAGCGCCGCCCCGGCGCCGAGCAGCACGCACAGCGGCGCGTAGCAGCGCCGGTCCAGCCGGACGAACCGCTCGGCGCGGGGGATCCGCCCGCTGCCGAACAGCACCGGCCCGCCGATCCCGCGCGCCAGCAGCACCCCGGCGACCGTCCCGCTGCCCACGGCGGCCAGCCGGCGCGGCCCGGCCGACGGCAGCGCCCCGGCCCGCGCCCCCACCAGGTACCCGGCCGCGCCCAGCGCTCCCGCGACCCCCGCGCACATCGCCGGCGTGGGGGCCCGCTCCTCGGCCACCCCGACCACCAGCTCCGCGAATTGCTCCCGCGAGCCGAGCGGCCACGGCGAGCGCATCCACACCGCGTGCAGCACGCCGATCCCGCCCAGCGCCGCGGCCACCGCCGCACCGACCGACCGCACCGGGCCCACCGCGGCTGCCGTGCCTTCGGCAACTGCCGCGCCTGTCGCACCTGTCGACCGCATGGTCAATCCCCCTTCGCCACAACCACCTTACGGGCCGGTCCAGCGCGCCGAGCGGCCGCCGCGGCCGTACGCTGCGACCATGCCGCGTCGACACCTGAGGGTCCGGGCCGCAGAGACCGCCCGGATCAACACCGAGCTGGCCGAGCTGCGCAGCCGGCTGGAGATCCGCACCGAGTGGCCCGCCGACGTGCTGGCCGAGGCCGAGCGGACGGCCTCGCTGCCCCGGCTGCCCGAGCTGGACGCCACCGACCTGGAGCTGTTCACCCTCGACCCGCCCGGCTCGCTCGACCTCGACCAGGCCATGCACCTGGCCCGGCGCGGCAGCGGCTACCGCGTCCACTACGCCATCGCCGACGTGGCCGCCTTCGTCACCCCCGGCGGCGCCCTCGACACCGAGGCGCACCGCCGGATCCAGACCCTGTACTTCCCCGACCGGAACGTCCCGCTGCATCCCGCGCGGCTCTCCGAGGGCGCGGCCAGCCTGCTCCCGGGCGAGCGCCGCCCCGCGCTGCTCTGGCAGCTCGACCTGGACGCCGACGGCGCGGTGCTGCTCGCCGACGTCCGGCGCGCCCAGGTCCGCTCGCACCGCCGGCTGGACTACGCCGGGGTCCAGCGGGCCGTCGACTCCGGCGCCGCCGACCGGCAGCTCGGCCTGCTCGCCGAGATCGGCAAGCTGCGCGAGGCCCAGGAGCAGGCCAGGGGCGGGGTCAGCCTGCCGCTGCCCGAGCAGGAGGTGGCGACCGAGGACGGCGGCTACCGGCTCGCCTACCGCGCCCCGCTGCCCGCCGACGGTTGGAACGCCCAGATCTCCCTGCTCACCGGCATGGCCGCGGCCGAACTCATGCTGGACGCCGGGGTCGGCCTGCTGCGCACCCTGCCCGCCGCCCCCGAGTCCGCGTACGCCCGGCTGCGCCGGGTGGCCCGGGCCCTGCACGTCGACTGGCCGGACCGGATGCCCTACCCCGAGCTGATCCGCTCGCTCGACCCGGGCAGGACCGCCGACGCCGCCTTCCTCAACGAGTGCACCGGCCTGCTGCGCGGCGCCGGCTACCAGGCGTTCGACGCCGCCCGGGGCATCCGGCCGCCCGCCGACCCGGGCCATGCCGCGCTCGCCGCCCCGTACGCGCACTGCACCGCTCCGCTGCGGCGGCTGGGCGACCGCTACGCGCAGGAGATCTGCGCGGCCGTCGCGGGCGGCGCGGACGTTCCGGGCTGGGCGCAGGAGGCGCTGGCCGAGATGCCCGGGCTGATGGGGAGCGGCGACCGGCGGGCGCACGAGGTGGAGCGGGCCTGCGTCGACATGGTCGAGGCGGAGCTGCTGCGCGGGCGGGTGGGGGAGGACTTCGAGGCCGTGGTGATCGACGTGGACGAGCGCCGGCCGCACCTGGGCACCGTGCAGTTGCGCGAGCCGGCCGTGGTGGCCAAGTGCGACGGTGACGGTGGGGGGTCGCTGCCGCTCGGCGAACGGATCAGGGTCCGGCTGACCACGGCCGACCCGGCCACCCGGACGGTGCGGTTCGCGCCGGTCTGACCCCCGGGCCGGCCGTCCGGCGCCCGAGCCGGCCGTCCGGCGCCCGGATCGGCCGTCCTGGCCGGTGGCTCGCCGCCGGTGCGATGATCGTCTCGTGAGTGCACAGACCCTCGTGCCGGACCGGCGGCGCCGCATCCTGGTCCTGGCGATCTGCTGCCTGAGCCTGTTCATCGTCGGCCTGGACAACACCGTGGTGAACATCGCGCTGCCGTCCATCCAGCAGGATCTGGACGCCCCGACCTCCGGGCTGCAGTGGATCATCGACGCCTACACCCTGGTGCTCGCCTCGCTGCTGATGCTCTCCGGCTCGGTCGCCGACCGGGTCGGCCGGCGCCGGATCTTCCTGACCGGGCTGGCGGTCTTCGCGCTCGGCTCGCTGCTGTGCAGCCTGGCGCCCGGCCTGGGCTGGCTGATCGCCTTCCGGGCGGTGCAGGCCGTCGGCGGCTCGATGCTCAACCCGGTCGCCATGAGCATCATCACCAACACCTTCACCGACCGGCGCGAGCGGGCCCAGGCGATCGGGATCTGGGGCGGGGTGGTCGGCATCAGCATGGCGCTCGGGCCGCTGATCGGCGGCGCCCTGGTGCAGAGCGCCGGCTGGCAGTCGATCTTCCTGATCAACATCCCGGTCGGGCTCGCCGCCGCCGCGCTGACCTGGCGCTACGTCCCCGAGTCGCGGGCCCCGAAGCCGCGCCGGCCGGACCCGGTCGGCCAGTTGCTGATGCTGGTGCTGCTCGGCGCCGGCACCGCCACGATCATCGAGGGCCCGGGGCACGGCTGGACCTCGCCCGGCATCCTGCTGCTGGGCTCCCTCGCGCTGGCCGCGCTGGTGCTCTTCCCGCTCTGGGAACGCCGGGTGGCCGAGCCGCTGATCGACCCGCGGTTCTTCGGCAGCATCCCCTTCACCGGTGCCACCGTCACCGCGGTCTGCGCCTTCGCCTCGCTCGGTGGCTTCCTCTTCCTCAACACCCTCTACCTCCAGGAGGTACGGGGCTACTCCCCGGTCCAGGCCGGGCTGTGGACGCTGCCGATGGCGGGCCTCACCCTGGTCGCCGCCCCCGTCTCGGGGCGGATCGTCGGGCGGCGCGGGCCCCGGCTGCCGCTGCTCGTCGCGGGGCTGGCGATGGCCGCCAGCGGGGTCCTGCTCACCGGGCTCGCGGCCGACTCCCCGGGGAGCCTGCTGATCACCGCGTACGCGCTGTTCGGGCTGGGCTTCGGCCTGGTCAACGCGCCCATCACCAACGCGGCGGTGTCCGGCATGCCGCTGGCCCAGGCCGGGGTGGCGGCCGCCGTCGCCTCCACCAGCCGCCAGATCGGGCAGTCGCTCGGCGTCGCGGTGATCGGCACCGTGGTCACCTCCGTGGCGGCGGCCGGCAGCGTGGGGTACACCGAGGCCACCCACCGGGGTTGGTGGATCATCGCCGCGCTGGGGCTGGTGGTCGCGCTGCTCGGCCTGCTGACCAGCACCGCCCGGGCGGCCGCCAGCGCGGCCCGGGTCGCCGCCCGCCTCGACCCGCCCCGGGTGCCCGTCCAGGGCAGCCGCAGCGAACCGCTACGATGACCAGTACGGCGGACGAGCCGGCCGGGCGGCCGCGTCGGGCACCTTAGGGGGCCCGCCGAGGAACGTCCGGGCTCCACAGAGCAGGGTGGTGGGTAACGCCCACCCGGGGTGACCCGCGGGACAGTGCCACAGAAAACAGACCGCCTGCGGCCTCGGCCGCAGGTAAGGGTGAAACGGTGGTGTAAGAGACCACCAGCGACCGAGGTGACTCGGCCGGCTAGGTAAACCCCACCCGGAGCAAGGTCAGGATCGGTGCCCTCGGGTGCCGTGCGCGGATGATCGAGGGCTGCTCGCCCGAGTCCGCGGGTAGACCGCACGAGGCTGTCGGCAACGGCAGCCCTAGATGGATGGCCGCCTCCCCGGGCCGCGCAAGCAGCCAGGGAGACAGAACCCGGCGTACAGGCCGCCTCGTCCGCCCCCCAACCGGGGCTCTGCCCAGGAAAGGGCCTCCGACTCACGTCGGAGGCCCTTTTCGCATGGGCCCGCATACGGGCCGGCAACCGCCGATCCGGAGTGATCCCATCCGCCTGCGATGGCTGTTGACCATCGATCAAAAACCCTCTTAGTATGGGCACGTCCTTGCAGGGGAGCGAGGACACACGGGGAAGGTTCAAGGTTTGGCAAAGTTTTGGGGCCACTGCCCCCATGTCCACTTCTGGGCGTGAGGAACTGCCGACCGGGAACGGTTCACCGGAATCCCTCTGTGGATTTCGGACATCAATCGGGGGATACATGTTGCTTCGGAGATTCCTCCTGGCGTTTTTCAGTCTTCTTTGATTCAACTCCGCAGAGATAGCGCTGTCTCTCCCATTACGGGGCTCCCCACTCTGCGCGGGCGCACATGTCATCACCTCCCGGGAACGGCCTGAGTGCCGTGCCCGTGGATCGGCGTGCCGCCCGCCGGTGTCCACCGCTCTTCGGACGGGTTTCCGAAGAGCACTAACGCACTGGAACAGTGAGGGTTTTTCGCATGCGTATCAAGACTTACTCGGTCGCCGGTGCGACGCTGGTCGCCGCCCTGGTGGCCGGCGTCGCGGGGCCGGCCTCGGCCGCCGACGCGGGCGCCGCTCCGGTCGCTCCCGCCCACAGCGCCGCCGCGGCGTCGTACTCGGACCGCGACGTCGTCGACTTCCTGGTCTTCGGCAAGGGCGAGGCCGCGACGGCCCACCCGGCGCTGGCCCAGCAGATCCGTGACCGCCGCGGCGACACGTCGGTCACCGACGAGCAGCTGACGGCGCTGGTCCAGGGCATGCAGCAGGCCGACCCGGCGTACCACGCGCGGGTCACCGAGGCCGTGCAGTCGAAGGACCCGTTCGCCGTCCAGCAGGGCATGGTGTCGCTCAACGAGGACCTCAAGGGCTACATCGCCACCAACAGCGGCGCCAACACCCTGGACAGCGCCTCGATCGCCCGCCCGAACGGCTGGGTGTGGACCAAGTCCAACATCGTCACCGTCGCCAA
Source organism: Kitasatospora sp. NPDC049258 (assembly GCF_040678895.1). Lineage (NCBI taxonomy): Bacteria > Bacillati > Actinomycetota > Actinomycetes > Kitasatosporales > Streptomycetaceae > Kitasatospora > Kitasatospora sp. NPDC049258. Next base: position 116,905 of record NZ_JBFAQT010000017.1, on the reverse strand, counting down.
CGTCGCGGCCGCGATCAATGTCGCCGGCGCCACCAACGTGGCCGGGTTCGCCGAGGTCGCGGTCGTCGTCGTGATCGTCCCGGCCGCCGCCAGCTACGGCTTCGACCTGCAGCAGCCGGACCAGCTGGACGAGAACAACCTGGTGGCAGCGGTCGCCTCGGCGCTGTGACCGGGAGCCGGCCCTCACGCCGGCACTGAACCACTCCGCCGGCTGAGCGCCGGCTGACGGGCCGTCCCGCCGCGTCCGCGGCACGGCGGGGCGGCCCGTCCCTGCGCCCACGACCGTCGGCTCCACCGCCCTCAGGGGATGAGGACCCTTTACATGTCGATCGATTCCACCCCCGGCCGCTCCGCAGCGAGCGGGTCGAAGCAGGCCGCCCGACGGCAGCTCTACATATTCTCCGCCGCCTGCGCGGTGCTGTTCGGATATCTCCTGGTCGCGCTCTTCTACACCTTGCCGAGCAATGCCCTCAGCAGTCGTCACTCCAAGGGGCCCCGGCAGTACTTCAATACCGTGACCCCGCAGGTGTGGGCCTTCTTCACCAAGAATCCGGAAGAGGTCCAGCTCGGCGTCTACGCCTCCCGCGACGGGTCCGTGGTGGATCTCCTGCGTACCCCGCAGGGCAATCCGTCCAATGTCTTCGGCCTCTCCCGGAGCCAGCGGGCGCAGGGGCCGGAAATGGCCTATCTGAACGTCTCGGTACCGGGTTGGCAGGACTGCGCCGGCCAGCTCGCCCCGTGCCTGGAGCGGTCCGCCGCCACGCCTGCGGTCAAGGTGGAGAACCGGAGCCCGGTGCGGACGGTGTGCGGGGATTCGTTCATCACGCAGGAATTCACCGTGCCGTGGTCCTATCGGAATATCGTGCCCTATTCGCACCGGGTCACGAAAATCGCTCACCTGGATGTCGCATGCCCCTGATGTCTCCGACCGCCCTCCTCGACGAGCAGGCCGAAGTCCTGCAGCGCCACCTCCGCCGGTTCGACGTTCGGTCCCGGTGGTTCGGCCTGGGGCGTTCGCTGATCTGCTTCGCGGAGCTGACGGTGGTTCTGCTGACGCCCGCGAAGGCCCTGCTGATCCCCGTGTTGACGATCACGGACGGTGCGCGCTGCGACGGCGTCCGGGCCGGCTCCGCGTTCTGCCTGGTGGGCGAGGACCACGGCGAGTGGGCCCGGTGGCTGCTGGTGGCGGTGCTGCTGGTGGCCGCCAGCGGGTACCGGCCCCGGTGGACCGCGATCCCCCAGCTGTGGGCGGTGTACTCGATCGCGGTGAGCATCTCGGTGCCGGACGGCGGGGAGTCCGTCAGCCTGATCATGTCGATGCTGATGGTCCCGATCTCGCTGGCCGACGGCCGGACCTGGCACTGGTCCCGCGCCGACGGCGCCGAGCCCACCGCGCGCCCGGTCCGGCCCGCCGCCCAGGCGATCGCCTTCGCCGCGTTCTGCGCCATCCGGATCCAGCTCGCGTACATCTACCTGGACACCGCGATCAGCAAGTTCGGCGTCTCCGACTGGGCCAACGGCACCGCGGAGTACTACTTCCTGCGGGACAAGATGTTCGGCGTCGGCACCCCGTGGGACGGCCTGCTGCTGGCGGTCTCCAAGAACTCGCTCACCGTGGTCGCCATGACCTGGGGCGCGCTGATCGTCGAGCTGGTGATCGCCGGATGCATCCTGGGCTCGCACCGCTGGCGCAAGGTCGGCCTGGTGCTCGACGTGCTCCTGCACGGGATGATCATCCTGACCATGGGGCTGTGGAGCTTCGGTCTGGTGATGATCGGCTGCGCGGTGCTGATCTCCATGCCGCCGCTGACCGCGCCGGCCGAGGCGGCCCCGGCGGCAGCGCCGCGTCCGGACGTCCCCGTCGCCGAGGCCCGGCGCCCGGCCGGCGTGGGCACGGCCTGAATGCCCGAGCCACAGGACGGCGCCCGAGCGGTGCGCGCCCGAGCGGTGCGAAGCGCGTGGCCCGCGGGGCGGGGCCCCGAGGTGGCCGTGGTCGGGTCCGGGCCGAACGGGCTGGCGGCCGCGGTCACCATGGCCCGCGCGGGCCTGCGGGTCGACCTGTACGAGGCGGCGCCCAAGGTGGGGGGCGGCCTGCGGTCCGAGCCGATCTTCCGCGACGACATCCTGCACGACGTCTGCGCGAGCGTGCACCCGATGGCCCTGGCCTCACCGTTCCTGCGGCAGTTCGACCTGCCCGCGCGCGGTGTCGAGCTCCTGGTCCCGGAGCTCAGCTACGCCCACCCGCTGGACGGCGGAAGGGCGGCGCTCGCCCACCGGAGCCTGGCCCGGACCAGCGCCGGGCTCGGTGCCGACGGCCCCCGGTGGCGCGCCCTGATGGAGCCACTGGTGCAGCACAGCGGCGCCGTGGTGGACCTGGTGCTCTTCGGCCGGGGCCGCCTCCCGGCCGGCCCGGCGGCCCCCGTGCTGCTGGGCCGGCGGATCCTCGCGCACGGTACGCGGGGGGCCGGGCGCCGGTTCATGGAGCCCGAGGCCGCCGCCCTGCTCGCCGGGGTGGCCGCCCATGTGGTCGGCCGGCTGCCCTCGCTCACCGGTGCGGCCGTCGCGATGCTGCTGGGCCACCTGGCGCACACCGACGGCGGCTGGCCGCTGGTCCGCGGCGGCAGCTCCCGCCTCGCCGACGCCCTGGCCGCCGAGCTGGTCCGGCTCGGCGGCCGGATCGTCACGGGCCACCGGATCGACGACCTGCGGGAGGTGCGGGACGCCCGGGTGGTCATGCTCGACCTGGCCCCCAAGGAGTTCCTGCGCCTGGCCGGCCCGGCGCTGCCCGCCGGCTACCGCCGGAGCCTGCGGTCCTTCCGCTACGGTCCGGGCGCGGCCAAGGTGGACTTCCTGGTCTCGGAGCCGGTGCCCTGGGCCAATCCGGAGGTCGGCCGGGCCGGCACGGTCCACCTCGGCGGCCTCCAGCAGGAGATCTTCCATGCGGAGAGCCTGCTGGCGCGCGGCGTCCGCCCGCCGGACCCGTTCGTCCTGGTGGTGGACCCCGCGGTCACCGACCCCGGACGGGCCGTCGGTCGCCTCCGGCCGCTGTGGGCCTACGCCCACGTGCCGCACGGCGACACCACGGACCCGGTGGAGCTGGTCACCCGCCGGATCGAGCGGTACGCACCCGGCTTCCGCGACACCGTGGTGGCCGGCCGCGGCCGGAGCGCGGCGCAGCTGGAGCACTACAACCCGAACTACGTCGGCGGCGACATCGCCGCCGGAGCGATGACCTTGCGGCAGTCCGTGCTGCGTCCGGCACCCCGCTGGAACCCCTACCGGACGCCGCTGCCGGGGACATATCTGTGCTCGGCCTCCACCCCGCCGGGGCCGGGGGTCCATGGAATGTCCGGCTACCTGGCGGCGAGATCAGCATTGGCGCGGGAGTTCGGCATCCGGCTCCCGACAACGGCCCCGGGGCATGGCAAGAGCTTTGCCTTGGATGGAACATGACAGCACGTCAAGGATGTTAGGTTGAATCGGTGGCCGAACTGATAGTGGACGATGTCTCCGCGGGATACCGGGGAAAGCCGGTGGTGCGGGACATCGCACTCCGGTACGGGCCGGGGGTCCATATCCTGCTCGGGCCGAACGGCGCGGGCAAGACCACGACCTTCCGCGTACTGGCGGGAATTCTGACCCCGATGCGGGGCCGGGTGCTGATCGACGGAGTCGATCCCCGGGTGTCCCCGGAGGCCAAGGCTTCGATCGGGCTGGCGACGCACCGGTCCGCCCTGGCGCCTCGGCTGAGCGTGGTGGACAACCTGCGCTACTGGGCCCGGGTGCTCGGCCTGCCGGCGGCGCGGATCGAACCCGCGATCGGTGAGGTGCTGGACCTGCTGGCACTCGGCCCGCTGGCCGACGAGCGCATCGGCGCCCTGAGCCGGGGCCAGAACCAACGGGTGGGGCTGGCCAAGGCGTTCCTCGCCGAGCCGCCGATCCTGCTGCTGGACGAGCCGATGGCCGGTCTCGATCCGACCAGCACCGGCCGGCTCTCCGACCACCTGCGGACGCTGGCCGACAGTGGCCGCACCATCGTCGTCTCCACCCATGCCCTGGCCGAGGCGCACCGCCTCGCCGACGACGTCACCGTGCTGCACGGCGGCCGGATCGTGGGCCGCGGCGAGCCGGCCGCCCTGCGGGCCGAACTGCTGGGCACCGCCTACCGCCTGCAGCTTCGCGGCTCCGGTGGGCTGACGGCCGGCCTCGACGGCCTCGGACACCGCTGGGAGCGCTCGCCCTCGGGGCCGGTCACCGTCGAGGTGGCCGACGAGGCCGCGGCGCAGGCGCTGGTGGCGGGCCTGGTGGCTGCGGGCGTGGGGCTCCACGAGGTGGTCCCCGTCCGCAACCCGCTCGAAGACGTGTACCAGGAACTCCAGGCTCAGGGGGCGGCTCATGACGGACGGTAGGCTCCGGGCGGACCTGGCGAGGGCGCGCACCCTCACCGCCGCCCTGCTGTGGCGGATGCGGCAGGAGCGCCTGCGCAACGCCCTGACGGTCCTGCTCCCCTTCGTCCTCACCGCCTCCTCGGTGGTCGCCCTGCCGCTGCTCGGCGACGACAGCGCCATGAACGGCGCCGCGGGCAGCGCGGAACTCGGCCTGCAGTACGGCGCGACGGGTGACACCGTGGCCGCGGGCATGCTGCTGGTGCTGCTGCCCGGTGTGGTGGCCCTGCACTGCACCGTCGGCGCGGCCCTCGCGGTACGGAACGTGGTCGGCACCGAGGCCGGCGTCGGCGCCCTGGAGTCCATGCTCGCCGCGCCCTACACCCCGACCTCCATCGCGGGCGGGCTGCTCGGCCTGGCCATGGTGGTCACCACCGCCCAGTGGGCGGTGATGAGCGCGCTGGCCGCGCTCGCGATGGCCATCGCCACCTGGGCGCACCACGACAGCCTGGCGCTGGGCGCCGGCTACCCGGCCCTGGCCCTCGGCCTGCCGCTGCTCTCCGCCTGGGCCGCCGCGGCCCTCGCCCTGCTGTGCAACCTGCTCATGCCCAAGCTCTCCCAGCCCGGGCAGAGCGGCCTGGCCGGGAACGCCGGCGGCCTGATCAACATCATCGCCATGCTCCCCGGCCTCGGTGCCATGCTCGCCCTCGCCACCGGCCTCGGTGACCTCGGGCCGTCCCGGCTGCTGCTCGTCACCGGCGGCGCCACCGTGGCCGTCATCGCGGGCTGTCTCCTGGGCATCGCCCGCGGATTCCGGCCGGAATCCGTGCTGGGCTCCTGACCGCCCGCACCCGCCCGCACCATCCTCCGAGAGGAATACCGCACATGACCAGGTTGATCCTGACCGTACGCCCGTCGCTGGTGGCCAAGCCGTTCCATCTGGCCTTCACCAGGCCGGTCGTGGAGATCGACGGGACCGAGACGGAAACCACTTGGGGCACCACCGAGTTCACGCTCGGGACCGGCCACCACGAGATCGCCGTCGCCTTTCGCTACCGCGGCACGCACAAGGCGAAACTCGCCCGCGCCCGGCACGAACTCACCACCGCCGAGGGGGGCGCCGAGGTCCGGCTGACGGCCCAGCTGGGGGCCCGCAACGGAAGCAGCTTCACCATCACCGAGTCGTAGCCGTGGCGGGGTGACGAACCGGCGGGACGAGCGACGCCGAACGCCGTGCCGCGGACGGCGGCCCGGGCGCCGTTGCCCACCCCCGTGGGGCAGCGGCGCCCGGGGGCGTGGCGGCGGGGAAGCCCGGGGCAGGCCGGGGGTGCGCGAGTGCCCGGCCCAGGGTGTTGATCCTCCCGCTGCGGTGGGAAGGTGTCAACTATCGTTGATCGATCGCGTGGTGCGACCCCGGACATTGGCCCGGTTTGACCGTTTGATCCGCAACGATCGTGCAGATCGGTACAGATGTCGGATTCTGGCGGCACGTCAGACCGTTCTATGATCCGCCATATGTCCACGGATACTCCACCATCGGAAACGCCAGGATCGCCGGACTTCGCGGCCCGCTTCCGGAGGCTGATCAGCGTGATCTACCCCAAGGATCTCGGCCGCCCCTGGCGCGACTCGGAGATAGCCGAGGGCACCGGCCTCAGTGGCACCTACATCGGCAACCTCCGCAAGGGCACCCAGAAGCCGAGCCTGGAGAACGCCGTGAAGATCGCGAAGTTCTTCGGTGTCCCGCTGGACTACTTCAGCGACTCCGTCACCGCCCAGGCCGTCGAGCGGGACCTGCAGAAGATCGAGGCGCTGCGCGACGCCCGGGTGGAGCGGATCGCGATGCGGGCCGCCGGGCTGCCGCCCGCGATGCAGGACGCCGCCCTCACTATTGTGGAACAGCTGCGCAGGGCGGTCGGCCTCCCCGACGACGGCAACCCCGTGGCGTGAGTGACTACCAGCAGCTGCCGCTGGGGAAGTGGCGGCGGCCGGAGGGGGACCACGTGCAAGGTGTAGGACGTACCCGTCGCCGGATGCGGTCCGTGGCAAGACAGTTGGGGCTGCCCCCGCTGAGCACGGTGGAGGAGCTGTGCGCGGCGGTGGCCGACCGCTCCGGACGGCCGGTACGGCTGGCGCCCCGGCGGATGCGGGTGGGGGAGCCGTCCGGCTTCGTCGAGCGCCGGGCCGACGCGGATGTGATCCACTTCGAGCAGGAGACCTCCGGCCTGCACCAGGCGCACATCATCTGCCACGAGCTGGCCCACCTGCTCTGCGGCCACCTGGCCGAGGTGCCACCGCCGGGCCGGGGCGACGGGTCGGACCTGGTCGAGGTGGAACTCCCCACCATCGACCCGGAGATGCTCCGACTGGTCCTCGGCCGCTCGCACTACGACGACGCGGCCGAACAGGAGGCGGAGGTGCTCGGCGCCGAGCTGATGCGGATCCTGGTCCTCGCCCCGGGCGCCGGGACCACCTCCCAGCTGGCACCCGCCCTGGAGCACCGCAAGGGCCAGCATGTCTGAACTCCCCTTCGACCTCGGCTACCTCGCCATCGGCACCGCCGCCTGGGTGGTCGCCGGCCTCAAGATCCGGGCCTGGCGCCGGGAGCCCTCCCGCGGCCTGCTGGTGGTCGCCCTGGCGATCGCCTCGCCCGCCACCGCCTTCGTCCTGGCCGCCCCGGCCCTCTACCGCGCGGTCGACCGGGTCACCCTGATCGGCAACCTGGCGACGCTGCTGGTCTACCTCGCCATCACGGGCTTCTCCGCCGCCGCCATGGTGCTCGCACTGATCTGGACCCCGCCCGCCCGCCGGGCCGGCACCGTGGTGTGGGACACGGCACCGGCCGACACCTGGCGCCGCGCGCGCCGCCGGCTGCTGCTGTTCGGTCTGCTCGGGCCGGCCATGGCGGCGCTGTTCCTGCTGGGCGGCCCGTACCGCCCGGAGACACCGCTGACCTTCGACACCGCCTTCGCCGGGACGCCCGCGACCGCGCTGTTCCTGGCGCTCTACCAGGGCCTGTTCGCCTTCGCGCTGCTCGACATCGGCCGGGTCTGCCGCGGGCACGCCGCCCGGCTGCCGATCGGCCCGCTGCGCCGGGGCATCCGGCGGATCGCCTTCGGCGCTCTCACCGCCTGCGGCTACGTGCTGTGCAAGATCCTCGCGATCGGCGCGGCCGGCGCCGGGCTCACCGGCCTGGACTGGCTGAGCACCGGCCTCGGCCCGGTCTTCGCCGCCGCCGGAGCCGTCCTGATCACCACGGGCTTCGCCGGGCCGGCGGTCGCCGCCTGGCTGCGCCGCCGCCGCGACTACCACGCGCTGCGCCCGCTCTGGGACCTGGTCTACCGGGCGGACCGCCGGCTGGCCCTGGAATCGCCCCCGTCGGCCCGGACCGAACGCCTGGCCGTGCGCGACCTGGAGTGGCGCACGGCCAGGCGCGGGCTGGAGATCCGCGACGGCCAGCTGACGCTGCGGCCCTGGGTGGACCCGGCGGTCGTCGTGGCCGCCGGTGGGATCGCCGAGCGGGCCGGTCTGGACGAGGCCGAGCGCTCGGCGCTGGTGGTCGCCGCGGCCCTGCGCTCGGCCGTGCTGGCCCTGAACGCCGGCGAGCTGCCCCGCCCGCGCGAGGAGCAGGCCACCCTGCCCGGCCTGGACGCGGAGCCCGCCGGGGAGCGGGCGCACCTGGTGCGGGTCGCCCACCGCCTGGACGGCCCGCTGACCGCCCAAGCGCTGACCGCCGGGGCGCCAGGGGCACCAGGGGCGCCTGGGGCACCCGGGGCGTCCCGGTGAGCGGGGCGGCCGGCGGGCGCGACCCGTACGCGCGGCTGGTCCTGGAGAGCCTGCCGCAGGCGGCCCGGGTCGGGCTCACGCTGGGCTTCATCCGGACCTTCGCCGTGCCGGAGATCGCCGCCGTGCTGCGGGCGACCGGCCGGATGGCCGATCTGCCGAAGGCCCGGGCCAAGGCCACCGGGGCGGCGATGTTCGCCCTGATCGACCACGGCCCGCACAGCGCGCAGGGCGCCCGGATCGTCGCCGAACTCCGCCGGGTCCACGAACGCCCGGGTATCACCGGCGAGTTGATGCACTACGTGCTGGCCTGCTTCACCGTCAGCCCGCTGCGCTTCGTCGGCGCGTACGGGCCCCGGGCGGTCACCGCCGAGGAGCGGGAGGCGGCGTACGGCTTCCACCGGGCACTCGCGCAGGCGCTCGGCCTGCCCGCGACGCCCGCCGCCGGGCTGCCGGGACTGGAGCGCTGGATGGGGGAGTTCGAGCGCACCCGGTTCGCCCCCAGCGCGGCCGGCCGGGAGCTCTGGCAGGCGACCAGCGGGCTGCTGGCCTCCCGGCTGCCCGGCCCCGCCGCCCGGTTGGCGCCCACGGTGGCGGCGGTGCTGCTGGACGATCCGGTGCGTGCGGCCCTCGGGGTGCGCCGCCCGCCCGCACCGGTACGGGCGGTGGTGGTCCGGGGCCTGCGGCTCCTGGCCCGGCGCCACGCGGTCTGAACGGTCAGCGCGGCATCGTCACCGCAGCAGCCGCCGCTCGGTGGCCGTGGCCACCGCGCCGGCGCGGGTGTCGACCCCCAACTTGGCGTAGATCCGGCCGAGATGGGTCTTGACGGTGGCCTCGCTGATGAACAGGGCGCGGGCGATCTCCCGGTTGCCGTGGCCCTGGGCGAGCTGGGCCAGGATGTCCAGCTCGCGGTCGGTGAGCTGGGGGGCCGGTGCCCGCATCTGGGACATCACCCGGGTGGCGACCGGCGCCGACAGGGCGGTCCGGCCCTGGGCGGCGGCATGGATGGCGGCGAACAGCTCCTCCGGACGCTCGGCCTTGAGCAGATAGCCGGTGGCGCCGGCGGCGATCGCCCGGGTGATGTCGGCGTCGGTGTCGTAGGTGGTGAGCACCAGCACCCGGGTGTCCGGGCCGGCCGCGGTGATCCGCCGGGTGGCCTCGATGCCGTCGATGCCCGCGCCGAGCTGGAGGTCCATCAGCACCACGTCCGGCCGCAGCCGGGCGGCCAGCGCGATCGCCTCCTCGCCGCTGCCGGCCTCGCCGGCCACCTCGATCCCGGGGGCGCTGGCGAGCAGGGCCAGCAGCCCGGCCCGGACCACCGCGTGGTCGTCGCACACCAGCAGCCGTACGGTCGTCGGGTTCACCGCGCCTCCACCGGTGCGCCGGCCGGCGCCGCGAGCGGGATCGAGGCGGAGACCACGGTGCCCTCCCCGGGGGCGCTCTCCACGGTCAGCGCGCCGCCGAGCTGCCGCAGCCTGGCCCGCATCGCCGGCAGCCCGTGACCGCGCCCGGTGCCCCCGTCCGGCTGTGAGCCGGCTGTGCCGCCGTCGACGGCGAAGCCGCGTCCGTCGTCGGCGATGTCCAGCACGGCCTGCTCGCCCAGGTACGACAGGGTCAGCGCAGCCGTCCGGGCACCGGCGTGCTCGCGCACGTTGGCCAGCGCGCCCTGTGCGATCCGCAGCAGGGCGGCCTGCGCGGCGGCGGGCAGCGGCACCGGCGCGCCGTCGATGTGGCAGCGCACCGGGCGTCCGCTCTCGGCGCTCTCCCGCTCGGCGAGCGCGCGCAGGGCGGAGTCCAGGGTGCCGCCGTCGGCGAGCTCGGCGGGGGCGAGGTCATGGACGAAGCGGCGCGCCTCGGCGAGGTTGCGGCCGGTGATCGCGGTCGCGGTACGGACGTGGCCGCGCGCCGTCGCCAGGTCCTGCTCCCAGGTGCGGTCGGCGGCCTGCAGCAGCATCTGCTGGCTGGACAGCCCCTGCGCCAGGGTGTCGTGGATCTCCATCGCGAGCCGCTCCCGTTCGGCCAGGGCGCCTTCGCGCCGCTCGGTGGCGGCGAGTTCGCGGCGGGTACTGATCAGGTCGTCGATCAGGGCGCGCTGCCGGGCGGCCTGGCGCTCCATGTACAGGAAGACGGCCGTGGCCAGGGCCGCCACGGTCGGCGGCAGCAGCGGCAGGGTGGGGTCGAAGCCGTCGGCCAGCCGGAGTTCGGCGGCCACCACCAGGGCGGTCATCGCGGCGACCACCGGGATGGCCGCCCGGGCCGGCAGCGCCCGCAGCACGGTGTAGATCAGCGGGATGGCGCACCAGGCGAAGCTGGGCGCGGTCAGCACCAGGACCGCCCAGCTGCCGAGCACCGCGCCCAGGCCGGCCAGCTCGGCCGGACGCCGGCCCTGGCCGGCGGGTCGGCCCGGTCGGCCCGGTCGGCCCGGTCGACGTGGTCGACGTGGTCGACGTGGTCCGGGCGGTCGGCGGGTGGGCAGCAGCAGGTGCCCCGCCGCCAGCGCGAGGCCGAGGCCGACCACCCAAGGTGTCCGGCCGGCCGACCAGTGGTGGGACAGGTAGCGGGTGAGCGAGGCGGTGAGCAGCAGCAGGAAGGCGATCCGCATCACCGTGGCCAGCCACCCCACGTCGGGGTCGTCGGCCGGGGGCCGATGGTCGTGCACGTGACTCTCCTCGCCTGCTGCTGCCGGGCCGCCGACCGGCTCTTCCTCTGGCATGGTGGCCCGCCGCCGGGCCCCGCGCATCAGCCGATCGGTCGACCCGCTCGTCATCCATGATGCCTGCGCGCTCGGGCCGGTCCGCCGACCCGAGCGCCCCGGTACGGGCCGCAGGATCGAAGCAGAGCGGGAGCCGAGCGGGCTTCCGGAGCCGATGTCGAGGGAGCCGAAGCATGAAGAAGATGAGCCTGCGGGCCCGGGTGGTCACCGGTGCCGTGGCGGTCGCGGCGCTGGGCGCCGGCACCCTGGGCGCCGTGTCGGCCAGCGCCGAGACGGCCGCCGCCCAGCCGAACCAGGCCCCGGCGGCCGTCCGGGCGGACGCCGCCAACCGCAACCTCACCGAGTCCACCGGCCTGACCGTGGAGGCCGCCACCAAGGCGGCGCAGGCCGCGCTGGACGCCGCGCAGAAGAGCGGCCAGCACGTCTCGGTCGCGGTGGTGGACCGCAACGGCGTCACCCGGGTGCTGCTGAAGGGTGACGGCGCCGGGCCGCAGTCGCCGGAGTCGGCCGAGCGCAAGGCGTTCACCGCGGTCTCCTGGAACGCGCCCACCTCGGAGCTCGTCAAGCGGCTGGCCACCACGCCGAACCTGAAGGACATCCCGGGCACCCTGTTCCTGGGTGGCGGCGCCCCGGTGCAGGCCAAGGGCGCGCCGATCGCGGCCGTCGGGGTGGCGGGCGCGCCCAGCGGCGACCTGGACGAGCAGTTCGCGCAGGCGGGCGTGGCGGCGCTCGGCAAGTAGCCCTCGCGGCAACCGGGCCCGGGGCCGCTCTTCGGAGCGGCCCCGGGCCCCGGTCGTCGGGGGTCCGCAAGCGGCTGCCTCAGTAGTAGCTCGGCTGGTCCGACCGGTAGACGCACAGCGCCCAGATCACGAACACGTCCAGCGCGATCAGCACCAGGGACCAGAGCGGGTAGTAGGGCAGCGAGAGGAAGCTGCCGAGCATGCTCAGCGAGGCGAAGAAGATGCCCGCGATCCGGGCCCAGGTGGACGCCCGCAGCAGCGCGAAGCCGGTCAGTGCCACCAGCAGGCCGAGGATCAGGTGGATCCAGCCCCAGCTGGTCAGGTCCAACCGGAAGACGTAGCGGGGGGTGGAGACGAAGACGTCGTCGTCGGCGATGGCCATGATCCCCTGGAAGATCTCCAGGATCCCGTTGACGATCAGCACCACGGCGGCGAACAGCACCAGCCCGCTGACCCAGGGACTGTTGCCGGACGCGCTGGGCCGGCCGGCCGGTGAAGGCGCGGTGGGGCCGGGGGCAGTACTCATGGATCCTCCTCGGCGTGAGGCCGTTGTCACCCGACCTTCGGCCTGCCCCGCCCCGCCGCGCAATCGGGCGCCGCCATCGGGGTGACGCCCCGCGACGGCGCCGGGGCGAGCGCGGCGATCAGGCGCGACGGGCCGCCAGGTCGCGCAGCGCGGCCACCGCCCGGTCGGCCTGCTCGGCGCCGACGAACAGGTGGTCGTGGTGGAAGCCGGCCACCACGTTGCAGCTGATGCCCTGCTCGGCGAGGTGGCCGGCGACGGCCGCGGTGAGCCCGACGGCGTCCAGCGCGGAGTGGATCTGCAGGGTGATCCAGGCGGCCACGTAGTCGTACCGCAGCCCCAGCGCGTCGGCCTCCTCCTGCGTCACCACGACGGTCGGCCCCTCGGGTTCGCTGACCGTCACCACCGGCCGCAGCCCTGCCGGGATCCGGCCGGGGAGGGTGCAGTACACGTACCGGCCCGGGTTGAGCACCGGTTGCATCCCGCCGAGCAGCTTCTGGAGATCGCGTTCGCCTGCCATGCGGCCACGGTAGTGCGTGCGGCACCGCCCCGGGCCGTTTCGGATTGCCGGCCTGGCGTGTCGAGGGCCCGGGGCTGCGCCGACCCGCGCGCCCGAAGGTCGACGCTCACCGACCCGGCTCCCGAGGTGGCCACCACGTCGGTCCGGTCCAGCCGACCGCGCAGCGCGGCGGCGCCGGGAAGTCGCCGGCCGGGAGGTGCTCCAGCACGGCTCGCTCGGCACGGGCATGCGCCCCATCTTCGCGGTTCGCCGTCCCCCGCCCGGCGCGCCGTGTGCCGCGGCGGCAGCAACAGTGACGCGTGCTCGAAGAGTGTTGTCTTCCGACAGTCACCGATATATCGTTGAGTTATCGAGATGCTTCGTTCGGAGGCGTCCGGCAACGGGAGGTGGTGCGCTCATGCGCCCAGGAATGCGGAATCGCGGAATGGGCCGTCGGGGACGGCGGCCGGAGATCGAGGGGGCCTTCGGGGAGGGTTTCGAGGGCCGGGAGGCGTTCGGGCCGTTCGGCGGCCCGGGTGGGCCGGGGAGGTTCGGGCCGGGGCCCTTCGGCCCTGGGCCGGGCTTCGGCGGGCACGGCCGGGGCGGCCACGGTCGCGGTGGCGGCCGGCGCGGCGGCCGGGCGCGGCGCGGGGACGTGCGTGCCTCGCTGCTCGCGCTGCTGAAGGAGCGTCCGATGCACGGCTACGAGATGATCACCGAGATCGGTGAGCGGACGGGAGGCGCCTGGCGCCCCAGCCCGGGGTCGGTCTACCCCACCCTCCAGCTGCTGGAGGAGGAGGGCAAGGTCACGGCTCAGGAGGTCGCCGGCAAGCGGCTGTTCGAGCTGACCGAGGCCGGCCGCGCGGAGGCCGACGCGGGCGCCGAGTCCCCGTGGGCCGAGGCCGGCCGGGGGATCGACTGGGAGGCCGTGCAGGAGGTCGGCGAGGCGATGGCGGCCGTCAACAACGCCATCCGCCAGGTCATGACCACCGGCACGGAGGCCCAGCGCACCCAGGGTCTGGCCGTCCTGGCCGAGACCAAGAAGAAGCTCTACCTGATCCTCGCCGAGGAGGCCTGAGCAAGGCTCGGGCCCGGTGGGCGGGGATCAGGAGGCGTCGGTGCCCGGAGTGGCCCCGGCCGGCCTGCCGGACCACGGCAGCCGGTCGGTCCAGTCGCCCCGGGCGCCGGCCCCGCCCTCCGGGTCGTACTCGTAGCGCCAGCGCCAGCGCCCCTTGGCGTCGTACTCCTTGGCCCGCCGGTAGACCAGCGTGCTGGCCGGCAGGCCGCTGTGGGCGGGCACCGGCACCCGGTAGAAGCGGCCGACATTGTGGAACGGGTTCAGCAGGATCGGCAGCACCCGGCCGTCCAGCGGCCCGCCGACGAATGCGGTGTCCTTGCTCTTCACGTCGTCCAGGGTACGTGTGCCCCGGGCAGCTCTCGTGCGGGTCAGGGGCGGGCGGTGTGCAGCAGATGTGACCGGCGCAGCACCTCCCCCGGTCATCCGGACCGCCCCGGCACCCTTATCCTGCTCTGTACGCCTCCGGGGCATACCCGGGTCCGCGGGCCCCGTACGGGCCGGGTCGGGTGCCTGTGCGCCTGCCCGCCGAGCCGCAACTCTCGTTCTTCCGTACCGTGCCCCGGCGTCGGCCGCCCGGCGATCCCGGCATCCGGCCGGTGGCGGACGTGCCGTCCGGCGGCGCCCGGGAAGCCTGGGGCGCGTTCCGGCGTTACGTCGGATGTTGCGTCGGTCGCTGTGTCACACCAGGCACGGCAGGTCACGGCAGTTCGGAAGGGGCCCGATGGAAGCCAGCAGCAGGTGGACCACCTGGTGGCGGCGTGACCGGCAGCAGGAACGCCAGGTCACGGGTGGGGACGCGGCGACCCGGCTGGATCTGCTGCTGGGCGCGGTCCGGGCCGGCTTCCCGCTGGCGCCCGCCGCGCACCCGGCCGGCCACCGATGTTCCTGCGACCGGATCGGCTGTCCGGCTCCGGCCCAGCACCCGGTCTCCTTCGCCTGGCAGTCCCAGGCGACCACCGACCCGGAGCAGCTGGCCCGCTGGCTCTCGCGCGACCCGCAGGCGAACTTCATCACCGCCACCGGCCGCGCCCACGACGTGCTCGACGTCCCCGCGTCGGCCGGTGAGCTCGCGCTGGAGCGGCTGGACGAGCTCGGCATCGGCGGCCCGGTCGCCGTGGTCGGCGACGACCGCTACCTCTTCTTCACCGCCACCCGCGGCACCCCGGTCGACGAGGACGAGTGGTGGACCAGCGCGCTGGACTCCACCCCGGACACCATGTCCGAGCACCCCGGCCTGCGCTGGCACTGCCGCGGCTCCTACACCCTGCTCCCGCCGGCCGCCCTCGCGGACGGCACCGAGGTCCGCTGGGTGCGCGGCCCCGAGCAGCCGCTGCCGGACCCGCTGCGGGTCCTCGACGTCCTCACCGACGCCTGCACCGAGGTCGGCGCGGTGGCCGAGGAGCAGTGGCTGATCGGCTGACCGGCCGACCGGGGGCGCGGGCACCCGCGCCCCCCGCAGCAGCGGCTACGGCAGGGTGAGGATCTCCGCGCCGTCGGCCGTGACGACCAGCGTGTGCTCGAACTGGGCGGTGCGCTTGCGGTCCTTGGTGACCACCGTCCAGCCGTCGGCCCAGACCTCGTAGTCGTAGGTGCCGAGGGTCAGCATCGGCTCGATGGTGAAGGTCATCCCGGGCTTGATCACCTCGGTGGCCCGCTCGCTGTCGTAGTGCGGGATGATCAGGCCGGAGTGGAACGAGGTGTTGATCCCGTGGCCGGTGAAGTCGCGGACCACGCCGTAGTCGAAGCGCTTGGCGTAGGACTCGATCACCCGGCCGATGACGTTCACCTGGCGGCCCGGCTTGACCGCCTTGATCGCCCGGGCGAGTGACTCCCGGGTGCGCTCGACCAGCAGCCGGGACTCCTCGTCCACCTCGCCGCACAGGTAGGTGGCGTTCAGGTCGCCGTGCACCCCGTGGATGAAGGCGGTGGCGTCGATGTTGACGATGTCGCCGTCCTGAAGGACCGTCGTGTCCGGGATCCCGTGGCAGATCACCTCGTTGACGGAGGTGCAGATCGACTTGGGGAAGCCCCGGTAGCCCAGGTCCGAGGGGTACGCGCCGTGGTCGCACATGTACTCGTGGGCGACCACGTCCAAGGCGTCGGTGGTGACCCCGGGCTCGATCAGCTTGGCGGCCTCCGCCATCGCCCGGGCCGCGATCCGGCCGGCGATCCGCATCTTCTCGATGGTCTCCTCGCTCTGCACCTCGGGCCCGGTGTACGGCGCGGGGGCCGGCCGTCCGACGTACTCGGGGCGCGCGATGTGCGCGGGGACCTTGCGGACGGGGGACACGGTGCCGGGTACCAGAGACATGTCCGCGAGTCTATCGGCCGCACCCCCACGGCCCCGGCCGTGTGTGCGAGGCGGGTGGCGGGAATGATCGACTCGGTACGGCAGGACGATCGGCACCGCGGCCGATCGACGGACCACGACGAACGGGAGACGCGAGATGGCGCTGGGATTCGGCCGCAAGCCCACCGGAAAGCCGGGGGAGTGGTTCTACTGCATCAAGCACCACCAGGTCGAGGAGGGCCCGGACTGCCCGGCCAAGGACCGGCTCGGCCCGTACGCCACCCGGGAGGAGGCCGCCCACGCGCTGGAGACCGCCGCCGAGCGCAACCGCGAGTGGCGCAGCGACCCGCGCTGGCAGGACGGCGCGCCCGACGACCGGGACGCCTGACCCGCCGGGCACACCCGGCGCACCCGGTGCGCCGAGGCGCCGCCGACCGTCAGGCCGCCGGCACGGCCGACTCGGCCAGGCGGTCGGCGGCCAGCGCCTCGTGCTCGGCCCGGACGGCGGCCGCGTGCTCGTCGGTGCGGTCGTCGTAGGCCAGCAGCCGCGGCAGCGCGGCCGCCAGCGCGACCACGCCGAGCACGCAGGCCGCACCGCCCATCCAGATCGAGCCGCGGACCCCGACCAGCCCGGCCATCCCGCCGGCCCGGACCTGGCCCAGCTGCGGGCCGACCGAGTAGCTGAGCAGTTCCACCCCGGCCATCCGGCCGCGCACCCCGTCCGGGATGGACTGGTTCCACATGGTCGAGCGGGCGGTGCCGGAGATCTGGTCCGCGCCGCCGGCCAGCGCGAGGCAGAGCAGCACCAGCCAGATGTTCGGGGCGAGGCCGGCCAGCACCATCGCCACGCCCCAGCCGAGCGCGGCCAGCACCAGCACCCGGCCGTGCCGGTGGAGCTGCGAGGTCCACCCGCTGGTCGCCGAGACCGCCAGGGCGCCGACCGCGGTGGCGCCGTACATCAGGCCGAGCGCCCAGTCGGCGTGCAGCTCGGAGGCGAAGAACGGGTAGATCGCCACCGGGAAGGCGAACAGCATCGCGCAGGTGTCGATCACATAGGTGCCCAGCAGGTCCTTGCGGCTCCAGGCGTACCGCACGCCGGTGATCACCGCCCGTACCGAGGGCTTGTCCGCGCCGGACGGCGGCGGCACGGCTCGCATCCGGGCCAGCAGCAGCAGCGAGACGACGAAGGTGAGCACGTCCAGCAGGAACGCGGTCTGCACGCCGGCGGTGGCCACCACGATGCCGGCCAGTGCCGGGCCGGCCACCGAACCGACGTTGCGGTACAGCGAGTTGAGCGCGAAGGCGGCGGTCAGCTGGTCGTGCGCGACGATCCGCGGGGTGAGCGAGTCGAGGGCCGGCCGCTGCAGGCCGTCGACGGCGGCCACCAGCGCGGCCACCAGGTAGATCGGCCACAGCAGCGGGCTCGGCAGCAGCGCGTTCAGCAGCAGCAGACCGGTCAGCAGCGCCAGTCCGGCCTCCGAGCAGAGCACCAGCTTGCGCCGGTCCAGCGCGTCGGCCAGGGCGCCGCCCCACAGGCCGAAGACGATCAGCGGTACCAGCTCGAAGGCGCCGACCAGGCCGACGGCGAAGGAGGAACCGGTGAGCTCCTTGATCTGGAGCGGCACCGCGACATAGGTCAGGAAGCTGCCGAACGAGGTGACGCATCCCGAGGTCCAGAGCAGCCGGAAGTCCCGGGAGGCTCGCCAGGGAGCCAGGTCGGGCAGCAGCTTGCGGGGCCCACGGGCGGGCGGGTCCGGCGGCGAGGCTTGGTAGGGGGAGGTCACAACCGGACATCATCGGCGCGGCCCCGTGCGCGGGCAAACGAATTAAGGGCTCACCGGTGCGGCGCCGCCCGCGGGCTCACCAGCGCGGCGCCGGCCGCCCCGTCAGCAGCCCGGCCAGCCGGCCCAGCCGCGGGCCCCGCCGCGGCCGGGCCCCGGCGGCCGCGCCGACCAGGTGCTGGATCAGGTCGAACGGCTCCGCGCCGACCCCCGGCACGGTGAGGCGCTGATGGGCCGTCGAGGCCCACTGCGGCTCGCCGTCGTCCAGCGCGAGCACGGTCGCGCCACCGCGCCGGGCGTCCTGGACCCGCTCCAGCAGCACCTCGTCGGCCGCCCCGGGAGCGACCACCAGCACGGTCGCCCCGCGCGGGCGCTCCACCAGCCGCTCCAGGCCGTGCGCCAGGTGCGCGGGGGCGCCCGGCGGGATGCTGCGCCGCAGCAGCACCGGGGCCAGCGCCGCGGCTCCGGACCAGCGGGCCTGCTCGTCCAGGTGCGCCGCCAGGTGCCAGGGCTCGTACCCGGTGGTGCCGACCAGCAGCAACCCGCCGAAGGGCCCGCGGGCCACCGCCCGGCGCAGCTCCCCACCGAACTCCCGGGCGCACTCCGGCCAGCCGGTGCCCGCCAAGGCCTCACGGAGTGCTGAAACTCTCAGTGCGTCCATGGCGCACAGCGTGGAGCAGCGGCCCCGGCTTTGGCAGGATCTTCGGCATGACGCACCCCGATTCAGTGAACGCACCGGCTGCCGCCGCCCCCTCCGCGCAGCCCGAGGTATCCCAGCTGGTGGTCGGTGTCCTGGGCGGCACCGGCGACCAGGGCCGCGGCCTGGCCTACCGGCTGGCCGCGGCCGGCCAGCAGGTGGTGATCGGCTCCCGGACGGCCGAGCGGGCCGAGGCGGCCGCCGCCGAGCTGGGCCCCGGGGTCCGCGGCGCGGACAACGCGACCTGCGCGCGGGAGAGCGACATCGTGATCGTCGCGGTGCCGTGGGACGGGCACGCCGCGACCCTCACGGCGCTGCGCGGCGAGCTGGCCGGCAAGATCGTCGTGGACTGCGTCAACCCGCTGGGCTTCGACAAGCAGGGCGCCTACGCGCTCAAGCCCGAGGAGGGCAGCGCCGCCCAGCAGGCCGCCGCGCTGCTGCCGGAGTCCCGGGTCACCGCCGCCTTCCACCACCTGTCGGCGGTGCTGCTGCAGGACCGCACCGTCGAGCGGATCGACACCGACGTGCTGGTGCTCGGCGACGAGCGCGCCGCCACCGATCTCGTCCAGGCGCTGGCCGAGCGGATCCCCGGCATGCGCGGGGTGTTCGCGGGCCGGCTGCGCAACGCCCACCAGGTGGAAGCCCTGGTGGCCAACCTGATCTCGGTCAACCGCCGCTACAAGGCCCACGCCGGCCTGCGGGTCACCGACATCTGAGCCGCGCCGCCGCGCTCACCCGAAGGGGCCCCTCGACCGGTCGAGGGGCCCCTTCGGGTGACAATGGATGGCGACCGTGTTCGTCCCCGGCCCTCTCCAGGAGCTCCCGCCATGCCCCGCAACGCCCTGCTCGCCTCGCTCGTCCTCGTGCTCGCCGTGACGGCGGCGGTGATCTCCTTCGTCGAGGGCAACTGGTTCGGGGTGATCTGGGTGCTGATGGCCGGCGTGGCCAGCAACATGGCCTGGTTCTACGTCCGCAAGGACCGCATCGAGCGCGCCCGCGCCGCCGAACAGGCCTGACCGGCCGAGCGGGCCCGAGCGGTCACCGCCAGAAGCGGAACAGCCCGTCGCCCACGGCCGTGTACAGGTTGTCGACCCCGAACAGGTTCATCACCGACAGGGTCAGCTCGCTCAGCCACTGCCCGGCCTCGGTCTGCCAGATCACCACGAACAGCGCCAGCATCCCGTACGGCGCGAACGGCTCCACCGCACGCCTGGTCCGGTACGAGAGCCAGGGCTCGACGATCCCGTAGCCGTCCAGGCCGGGGATCGGCAGCAGGTTGAGGATCGCGGCGGTGATCTGCAGGTAGGCCAGGAACGCCAGCGCCGCCGGGAACGGCGAGACCGGCACCTCGAAGCCCTGCACCGAGCTGGTGAGCGCCGGGTCGTCGAACCAGCCGCCGCCGACCATCACCAGCAGCAGCACGCCCAGGACCAGGTTGACCAGCGGCCCGGCCGCCGAGATCAGGCTGTGCTTGAGCCGGCCCTGGATCCGGTGCCGCTCGATGAAGACCGCGCCGCCGGGCAGGCCGATCCCGCCCATGATCACGAAGATCACCGGCAGGACGAAGCTCAGCAGCGCGTGCGCGTACTTGAACGGGTTGAGGGTCAGGT
Source organism: Kitasatospora sp. NPDC049258 (assembly GCF_040678895.1). Lineage (NCBI taxonomy): Bacteria > Bacillati > Actinomycetota > Actinomycetes > Kitasatosporales > Streptomycetaceae > Kitasatospora > Kitasatospora sp. NPDC049258. Next base: position 96,806 of record NZ_JBFAQT010000017.1, on the reverse strand, counting down.
AGCCCTTCGCCCCTATGGTGATGTCACCGCCGTGCAGCGCGGTGCGGGCGTGCGCGTACTCGTGCAGGCACAGCGAGACCATCCAGCCCGCGACCACGAACAGGAAGACCCCGACCCGGGAGTTGCCGTGGCCGGTGGCCACCGCCCATCCGGAGGTGGCCAGGATCGCGAGCAGCACCCAGAAGACCGGGCTGATCCGGCTCTCCCCGCTGCGGCGGGCGGCGGTGGCGAAGGTCATGACTACGGGCTCCGGGGGCTGGCTGGGCACGGGCAGGGGACGATCATGTCAGGCCCCGGGCCGAAGCCGGCGGGACCCCAGGTGAACGTACGGCACGGGTGGCCCGTTCCGGGAGATCCCGAACGGAGTGCACGGCCGCGGGCGTCCACCACAATGGTGCCCGTGCACTACGGCATCCTCGGTACCACCACGGCCCACCACGACGACGGCACCCCGATCCCGCTCGGCGGGGCGCGCCTGCGCGCGCTGCTGGCCGCCCTGGTGCTGCGCCAGGGCCGGCCGGTCCCGGCCGACCTGCTGGTGGACGAGGTCTGGGGCGCCGACCCGCCGCAGGACTCCGCCGCCGCCCTGCAGACCCTGGTCGGCCGGCTGCGGCGCACGGTCGGCCGCGCCGAGGTCGGCTCCGGTCCGGCCGGCTACTGGCTGACCGGCCCCGGCACCGACGTCGGCGACTTCCAGCGGCTCGCCGACCAGGGCCGGCGCGCGCTCGCCGGGGGCGATCACGCCCGGGCCGCCGAGGATCTGCACGCCGCGCTCGCGCTGTGGCGCGGCCCCGCCCTCGCCGACCTGCCCGACCGCGGCGGCCCGGCCGCCCGGCTGGAGGCCCAGTACGACGAGGCCCGCCGGCAGCGGATCACCGCCGACCTGGCCCTCGGCCGGGCCGCCCGGGTCGCCGCCGAGCTGGCCGAACTCTGCGCCCAGCGGCCGCTGGACGAGCAGCTCCAGGCGCTGCTGATCCGGGCCCTGCACCAGGACGGCCGCACCGCCGAGGCGCTCCAGCAGTACGAGAACGCCCGCCGGGTGCTCGCCGACCGGCTGGGTGCCGACCCGGGCCCGCCGCTGCAGGCCCTGCACCGGCAGCTGCTCGCCCCGGAGCCGGCCGCGCCCCCGGCCACCGAGGCCCCGGCGGCTTCCACCCGGCCGGCCGTTGCCCCCCAGCAGGCCACGGCCCCCGAGGCCGCCCGCCGGCCCCGCTCCGGCGGCAACCTGCGCCCCCGGCTGACCAGCTTCGTCGGCCGCGACGGCGACCTCGCCGCGCTCGGCCGGGCCCTCGCCGCCGGCCGGCTGACCACCCTCACCGGCCCCGGCGGCTCCGGCAAGACCAGGCTCTCGGTCGAGGCCGGCCGGGCCGCGCAGGCCGAGGGCGACTGGCCGGACGGCGTCTGGCTGGCCGAGCTGGCCCCGCTGGAGGACCCGGCGGCGGTGCCCGGCGCGGTGGTCTCCGCGCTGGGGCTGCGCGAGACCGTGGTGCACACCGCCGGCGCCGTCGCCGAGGCGATCGAGCCGCGCGAGGCCGATCCGCTGCGCCGGATCGTCGACCACTGCGCCCGCCGCCGGATGCTGCTGGTCCTGGACAACTGCGAGCACCTGATCCAGGCCGCCGCCGATCTGGCCGACCGGCTGCTCGCCGAGTGCCCGGGCCTGACCGTGCTGGCCACCAGCCGGGAGCCGCTCGGCGTGCCCGGCGAGACGGTCCTGCCGGTGGAGCCGCTGCCCGCCGGCGCCGCGCTGCGCCTGCTGGCCGAGCGCGGCGCCGCCGCCCGGCCGGGCTTCGAGCCGGCCGAGGACCAGCAGGCCTGCGCCGAGATCTGCCGCCGGCTGGACGGCCTCCCGCTCGCCATCGAGCTGGCCGCCGCCCGGCTGCGCGGACTCACCCCCCGGCAGATAGCCGATCGCCTGGACGGCCGGTTCGCCCTGCTGACCGCCGGCTCGCGGACCTTGCTGCCCCGGCAGCAGACCCTGCGCGCGGTGGTCGACTGGAGCTGGGACCTGCTCGGCAAGCGCGAGCGGGCGGTGCTGCGGCGGTTCGCGGTCTTCGCCGGCGGCTGCACCCTGGAGAGCGCCGAGCAGGTCCTCGCCGACGGGGCCGAGGTGCCCGCCGAGGAGGTCGCCGACCTGCTGCTCTCGCTGGTCGACAAGTCGCTGCTGGTGGCCGGCCTCGGCCGGCAGCCGCGGTACTGGCTGCTGGAGACGATCCACGAGTACGCCGCCGAGCGGCTGGCCGAATCCGGCGAGGAGGCCGAGGTGGCGGGCCGCCACACCGCCTCCTACCGCGAGCTGGTGCGCACCGCGGACCAGCGCATGCACGGCCCCGGGCAACTGCACTGGCTGGCCGTGCTGGAGCGCGAGCAGGACAACGTCCGGGCCGCGCTGCGCCGCGTGGTGGACGCCGGCGACGAGCAGCAGGCGCTGGTGATCGCCCTCGGGATGAGCTGGTTCTGGTCGCTGCGCGACTTCCGCAAGGAGGCGCTCGCCTGGTACGAGCTGGTCTGCCCGCTCGGGCCCGACCCGTTCGCCGTCGGCGCCCCGCCGCCGGTGCCGCTGGAGCTGGACCCGGTCGACGTGCCGCTGCCGCTGCCGCCGGAGCAGCTGGCGGAGGCCCGCCGCCAGATCCACCTGCACCGGATGGTCGCGCGGTTCACCGGGGACACCTCCGGGTTCACCGACCCGTCGGTGATCGAGCTCTCCGAGCGGGTGCTGGCGCTCTACACCCCGGACCTGCCGCAGTCCTTCCGGTTCCCGGCGCTGCTGCGGCTGTTCGCGGCCTTCGTGACCGGGGAGATGGCGGGTCTGCGGACGCTGCTGGACCAGGCGGTGGAGGGGGCCCGCCGGCACGGCCGTCCGGTCGACCTGGCCTTCGTCCTGCAGATGCGGGCCCGGATGCTGAACGACTGGGTGGGCGGCCTGGAGCAGGCGGTCCGGGACAGCGAGGAGGCGCTGGCGCTGTCCATCGGGCAGGGCGACAGCTGGGGCATGTCCGAGGCGTACTCCTCCAAGGCGGAGAACCTGGCCAAGCGCGGCGACGCGGCCGGCTCCGCCGAGGCCTACCGGCGGGCGATCGAGCTGGTCGAGGAGATCGGCGCCCCGCAGGAGGTGCCGCTGCTGCGGGCCCGGCTCGGCGAGGCGGTCTACGAGGCCGACCCGGTGGAGGGCGAGCGGCTGATCCGCGCCTCGCTGACCGAGGTCGGGCCGGGCCAGTCGCGGGACGGCACGCTGCTGTACGGCCGGCTGCTGCTGTGCAACATCCACGTGCAGCGCGGCGAGTACGCGCAGGCGCTCGCCGAGCTGGACCAGCTGGCCGAGGTCGAGGGCAGCTTCGGCCCGATGGTGCCGGAGGTCCTCGACTCCATCGTGTCCTGCGTGCGCGGTTGGGTGACCGCCCGGGCGGGTGACCCGGCGGCCGGCCTCGCCCTGCTGTCCGAGGGCCGCCGGCGGATCGTCGGGCTGGACGGTGTCGGCTCGGTCTTCGTCGAGCACATGACCATGATGCTGCTGCTGCCCGCGGCAGGGATCCTGCACGCCTACGCCCGGCAGTTCGAGGACCTCCCGGCGGCCCGGCACGGCGCCGTGATGCTGGGCGCGCACCTGGCGCTGCACGGCGCCCTGGGCTCGATCATGGAGCAGCAGACCCGGGCCAGCGAGGGCCAGGGCCTGGCGGAACTGCTCGGCGCCGGCGCCTACCAGGAGGCACTGGACGAGGGCGGCCGCCTCTCGCTCACGGAGGCGACCGCCCTGCTCAACGATCCCGGGGCGTTCTGAGCCCGGTCGGGCCCGCCGGGCTCAGGTCCGCTTGCGGTACCGGGCCACCGCCAGCGGCGCGGTGACGGCGGTGATCGCCACCGACCAGACCAGCACGATCGTCACCGAGTGGGCCAGCGGCCCGCCGTTGATCAGGCTGCGGCAGGCGTCGGCCAGCGCCGAGAGCGGGTTGTACTCGGTGAAGGCCTGCAGCCAGCCCGGCATGGTGGTGGTGGGCGCGAAGATCGAGCTGCCGAACTGCAGCGGCATGATCACCAGCATCCCCACCCCCTGGACGGCCGGGGCGCTGCGCAGCGACATGCCCAGCAGCATCGAGATCCACACGATCGACATGCCGAACAGCAGGGACAGGCCGACCGCCGCGAGCAACTCGGCGAACCCGGTCCTGATCTGCAGCCCGATCAGCATCGCGAAGCCGATCAGGATGGTGAAGGAGAGCAGCGCCCGGCAGGTCTCCGCAGCGATCTTCGAGAGCAGCACCGCGGACCGGCCGATCGGCAGGGTGCGGAAGCGGTCCATCACCCCGGTCTGGAAGTCGCTGTTGAGGCCGGTGCCGACCGACATCGCCAGGTTGAGGCCGGTGGTGCCGAGCAGGCCGGGGATCATGTACTGGATGTAGTCCTGCTGGCTGCCGGAGACCGCGCCGCCGAAGACGTAGACGAACAGCACGGTGAAGACGATCGGGATCAGCAGGGCGTCCAGCATGGACTCCGGGTCGGCCTTGATCCGCATCAGGTTGCGCCGGGTCAGCGCTCCGACGTGGCGCAGGTTGGCGCGCAGGCCGATCCGGGAGTCGTCGAGGTGGCCCAGGGCCAGGGTCGCGGCGCTCATGCCACGGGCTCCTTCGTACGGGTCGGGGCGGTGCCGGCGGCGGCCGACTTGCCGGTGATGGCCAGGAACACCTCGTCCAGGCTGGGGAGTTCGGTGTCGATGCCCGCGATGCCGAAGCCGCGGGTGCCGAGCACGCCGACCACGGCGGTGAGTTGCTCCTCGCCGGTGAGCGGCACCGAGAGCAGGCCGGTGTCGAGGGAGAAGGTGGCGCCGATGCCGGACTCGTGCAGGCAGCGGGCCATCTCCGGCAGTTCGGCCGGGAGCACCGGTCGCACCTGCAGGGTCCGGCCGCCGACCTGGGTCTTCAGCTCCTCGATCCCGCCGTTGGCGATCACCCGGCCGCGGTCGATGACGGTCAGCTCGTGGGCGAGCTGCTCCGCCTCCTCCATGTACTGGGTGGTGAGCAGGACGGTCGAGCCCTCGCCCACCATCCGCTGCACCTCGTCCCAGACCTCGTTGCGGGTGCGCGGGTCGAGGCCGGTGGTGGGTTCGTCCAGGTAGAGCACCCGGGGCCGGCCGATCATGCTCGCGGCCAGGTCGAGCCGGCGGCGCATGCCGCCGGAGTAGGTCTTGGCGGGGCGCTTGGCGGCCTCGGTGAGCGAGAAGCGCTCCAGCAGCTCGGCGGCGCGGGCCTTGGCCTCCTTGCCGGAGAGGTCGAGCAGCCGGCCGATCAGGTAGAGGTTCTCGTAGCCGGAGAGCAGCTCGTCGACCGAGGCGTACTGGCCGGTCAGGCCGATGGTCCGGCGCAGCTGCTTGGGCTGGCGCAGTACGTCGTAGCCGCCGACGACGGCGGTGCCGGCGTCCGGCTTGATCAGGGTGGAGAGCACCCGGACCAGGGTGGTCTTGCCGGCGCCGTTCGGGCCGAGCAGCCCGAGCACGGTGCCCTCGCGGACGGTGAGGTCGACGCCGTCGAGCGCCTTGGTCGCGCCGTAGTGCTTGACGATGCCGCGGACCTCGACGGCGTTGGCGGCGGAGCCCCGGTCGATCGGGGCGATGGCGATTCCTGTCATGCCGTCAGGCTGCCCGGTCGCGCTGTCAGCCCGCTGTCACGCCGCTGTCGCGGCTGTCGGCCCGCCGGCGGCCCGCTGACGGCCTGCGGACGGCGGGGGTACCAGGGGATCCCGGCACCCCCGCCGGTGGCCTAGGAGAAGCTGTGCTCCGCGGCCGGGAACGCGCCGCCGGCCACGTCCGCGGCGAACTCGCGGGCGGCCTCGCCGAGGACGGCCCGCAGGTTGGCGTACTGCTTGACGAACTTGGGCACCCGGCCGGCCGTCATGCCGGCCATGTCGGTCCAGACCAGCACCTGGGCGTCGGTGCCGGCACCGGCGCCGATGCCGACGGTCGGGATGGCGAGCTGCTCGGTCACCTGGGTGGCGAGCTCGGCCGGCACGGCCTCCAGCACCACGGAGAAGGCGCCGGCCTGCTGGACGGCCTTGGCGTCGCGCAGCAGCTGGTGCGCCGCCTCGTCGCCGCGGCCCTGGACGGGGTAGCCGCCGAGCGCGTGCACCGACTGCGGGGTGAGGCCGATGTGGGCCATCACCGGGACACCGGCCTCGACCAGCAGCTCGATCGAGCGGGCGCTGCGCTCGCCGCCCTCCAGCTTCACCGCGCCCACCCCGGCCTCCTTCATCAGCCGGGCGGCGTTGCGCATGGCCTGCGCGGGCGACTCCTGGTACGAGCCGAACGGCATGTCGCCGACGACCATCGCCCGCTTGGTGCCGCGGACCACGGCGGCGGACAGCATCACCATCTGGTCCATGGTGACCGGGACGGTGGTCTCGTAGCCGAGGTGGCAGTTGCCGGCCGAGTCGCCGACCAGCAGCACCGGGATGCCGGCCTCGTCGAAGACCCCGGCGGTGAGCGCGTCGTACGCGGTCAGCATCGACCAGCGCTCGCCGCGCTGCTTGGCGGCGGCGAGGTCGCGGACGGTCACCCGGCGGTTGGTGACACCGCCGTAGAGGGTGGCGCCCTGGGCGGCGGCGCCCTGCTGGGCGGGGGCCTGCGGCTGGGCAGGCGAGAGCGGAGAAGCGTTCATCGAACAGGCTCCTGAAGGGTTGTCGTCTCGTGGCGCCGTGCGGCGTCCCCGGATCTGCTCCCATGCTTGCACGCCGTGGCCCGGCCGCAAAGACCGTGGTCCGAACCGCCGGGGAGCGGTTCTTTACCCGAAGTTTGCGATACGGCCCCGTCTCGTATCGAAATAGGGGCTACCCTGGCGGCAAGGGGTTACGAGACGAATCCGACTCGTAAGTCCGGACATCCTCGGACGGACAGGGAAGACGCACCGATGACCACCACCGCCGCGGCCGCACCACGCGTGCCCGAAGCCATCCACCGCCGCCGATGGGCCATCCTGGGCACGCTGGTGCTCGCCCTGCTCGTCGTCGTGCTCGACACCTCGATACTCAACGTCGCGATGAAGACCATCGCGACCCCCGCCCCGACCGGTCTGGGCGCCACCCAGAGCGACCTGGAGTGGGCGATCAACTCCTACACGCTGGTCTTCGCCGGCCTGCTGTTCACCGCGGGGCTGCTCGGCGACCGGCTCGGCCGCAAGTGGACGCTGCTCGGCGGCATGCTGGTCTTCGGCCTCGGCTCGCTGCTCTCCGCCTTCGCCGACTCGCCCGGCCAGCTGGTCGCCTTCCGGGCCGTCATGGGCCTCGGCGGCGCCTTCGTGATGCCCGCCACGCTGGCCATCATCATGAACGTCTTCGAGCGGCACGAGCAGCCCAAGGCGATCGGCATCTGGGCCGGCGCGGTCGGCCTCGCCATCGCGATCGGCCCGATCACCGGCGGCCTGCTGATCGAGCACTTCTGGTGGGGCTCGGTCTTCCTGGTCAACGTCCCGATCGTGGCGATCGCCCTGGTCGCGATGGGCCTGCTGGTGCCCAACTCCAAGGACCCGAACCCGGGCCGGCTCGACCCGGTCGGCGTGCTGCTCTCCATCATCGGCCTGGTCGCACTGATCTACGGCATCATCAAGGGCGGCGAGCTGGCCGACTTCACCGACCCCGGGGCCTGGGGGCCGATCCTGGTCGGCCTGGTCGCGCTGACCGCCTTCGTGCTGTTCGAGAAGCGCACCACCCACCCCGCGCTGGACATCACCTGGTTCCGCAACAAGGTCTTCTCGGCCTCGGTGGTGGTGATCGGCGTGATCTTCTTCGCGCTGATGGGCGTCTCCTTCTTCGGCGTCTTCTACACCCAGAGCGTGCGCGGGTACAGCGCGCTGCAGGCCGGCCTGCTGATGCTGCCGCTGGCCGGCGCCCAGATGATCTTCGCGCCGCGGGCCCGGCTGATGGTCGACCGCTTCGGGGTCCGCGCCACCTGCGCCGCCGGCATGGCCCTGGTCTCGGTCGGCCTGCTCGGCTACGTCGGCCTCGGCGTCACCACCCCGATCTGGGTGCTGATCGTGCTCGGCTTCGTGATGGGCACCGGCATGGCCCACGTGATGCCGCCGGTCACCGTCGCGATCATGGGCTCGCTGCCGCGCGAGAAGGCCGGCGCCGGCTCCGCGCTGAACAACACCTTCCGCCAGGTCGGCGGCTCGCTCGGGGTCGCCATCCTCGGCGCGGTGCTCTCCACCGTCTACCGGGACGGCATGGCCGACCGGCTCGCGGTCCTGCCGCCCGCACTGCGGGACAAGGCCGGCGAGTCGCTGGAGGCCACCGTCGCCATCGCCGACGGCACCCACAACCCCGGCCTGATCGCACCGGCCCAGGACGCCTTCGTGCACGCCATGCACGTGGTCGCCGGGCTCTCCGGCGGGATCACCGTGGTCGGCGCGCTGATCGCCCTGCTGCTGCTCCCCGGCCGGCTGCCCGCCGCCCCGGCCGCCCCCGGCGCGCCCGCCGAGGCCGCCGCCGGGCCGCGCCCCGCCAAGGTCTGATCCCGGGCCATGGACAATAGCGGCATGCAGACCGACACCCCGGCCGTCCGCCGCGCCCCCGCGGCCGTCCCCGCCCCGGAGCCCTGCGCCCCGCGGCGGGGACGGCCGCGCAGCGAAGCGGCCGAGCAGGCCATCTACACCGCCGTCGAGGCGCTGATGGAGGACGGCGTCGGCCTCACCGACCTGTCCATCGAGCGGATCGCGGCCGCCGCCGGGGTCGGCAAGGCCACCATCTACCGGCGCTGGCCCAACCTGGAGGCCCTGCTGGTCGACGTGGTCGCCCGGCTGGAGGCGCCACCGCCGCAGCTGTGCGGCGGCTCGGTCCAGGACGAGCTGGTCGGCATGGTGGAGTACATGCGCCGGCGGGGGCTGGCCAAGCGCTCCCGCTGGGTGCTCAAGTCCGCCCTCGGCCAGCTGCACGACTGGCCCGAGCTGCGCGCGGTCTACCAGGAGCGGGTCGTCAAACCCCGACGCGAACTGATCCGCACCATCGTGCGCCGGGGCATCGACGAAGGCGTGCTGCGCGCCGACCTCGACATCGAACTGGTCTGCGAGGTACTGATCGGGCCGATCCTGCTGCGTACGATCCTGTGGGACGACGCCCCGCTGGACGACCCCGAGCTGGCCCGCAAGATGGTCGACGCGGTGCTGAACGGCGTCGGCGCGGCCCCGGCCGGTGGGCAATCTCACTGATCCGGGGCGTGCCGCAACCTCGCCGGAGGGGGCCGGCGTCTGTCCCGTCATAGGCTGACCGGAGAATCCGACGAAAGCGGGATCAGCCGGGCGGATCGGGCGAGTGCGGAGGAGTGGGTATGGTGCAGGCGGACAGTCCGGCGGCGGCCGCGGGGAGCGGGCAGCCGGAGTCCAAGGGCACCGGGCGGGCGAGCACGCTCCGCGGCCGCCTGGAGCCCTGGCTGGACCGGCGCAGGGGCTGGATCACCGCCGCCCTCGCCGTCCTGACCGCCCTGCTGCTCGGCTTCCACGCCGAGGTCCCCAACGCCGTCGGCAACCTCGGCAGCCTGCTGGAGACCTTCCTGCCCTGGCTCGGCCTGGCCGTCCCGGTCCTGCTGGCGCTCGCGCTGTGGCGGCGCTCCGCCGTGGCGCTGGTCGCGGTGCTGCTTCCGGCGGTGGTCTGGCTGAACCTCTTCGGCGGCCTGCTCACCGACAAGAGCACCGGCAAGGGCGACTTCACCGTGCTCACCCACAACGTGGCCGCGGGCAACGACGACCCGGCCGGCACCCTGCGGCTGCTGAACGGGTCCGGCGCGCAGATCGTCGCCCTGGAGGAGCTGGCCTCCGGCGCCGCGGAGACCTACACCAAGGGCCTGGCCGCCAAGTACCCCTACCACGTGATCGAGGGCACGGTCGGGCTGTGGTCCAGCTATCCGATCGACGGCGTCTCGGTGGTGAACATCAAGATCGGCTGGACCAGGGCCTTCCGGGCCGAGGTGACCACCCCCAAGGGCCCGCTCGCGGTCTACGTGGCGCACCTGCCGTCCGTCCGGGTGAAGTTCGACGGCGGCTTCACGGCCGAGCAGCGGGACGTCAGCGCGCAGGCGCTCGGTGACGCCATCGAGGCGGAGCCGCTGCGCAAGGTGCTGCTGATGGGCGACCTCAACGGCACCATGAACGACCGCAGCCTGGCGCCGATCAGCTCGCAGATGCGCTCCGCCCACGGCGCTGCGGGCGACGGGTTCGGTTTCTCCTGGCCGGCCGCGTTCCCGATGGCCCGGATCGACCAGATCCTCAGCAAGGGCGGCCTCAGGCCCACCGACTCCCGGGTGCTGGCGGCGGACGGCAGCGACCACCGCGCGGTGGCGGCGGACTTCCGCTACTGAGGCGCCGGCCGCCGCGCGGTGGTGGTGCTCAGCCCGCGTTGAGGTTGATCGTCGCCCCGTCCGGCAGGTTGTACACCTGCTGGGCGACCGGGCCGCGGATCCGCATCGCGGTCGCGGCGTCCCGGACGGCGAAGTTGTCGAACCCGTAGCCGCCGCCGGTCACGAAGAACTGCAGCGGGACCAGCCGCTGGCCGGGCTCCAGCGGGCCGTTCTGCTGCTGGAAGGCGTACGCGAAGTTGGCCGCGGCATTGACCTCCGGGTCGGCCAGCAGCCACCGCGCCCAGTCCTCCAGGCTGGTGCCCAGCACCTCGACCTCGGCGGTCTCCGGGTCGAACCGGACCACCTCGGTGCCCTCCAGGACCGCGAACTGGTTGCCGAAGATGTCCTGGCCGAAGCAGAACAGGTCGTCCGCCAGCCCGTCGTAGGTGTCCTTCCAGGTGCTCTCCTCGTTCCAGCTCAGCAGGTCGGGCCCGAGGCCCTCCTCGCCCACCCGGAACACCTGGACACCCGCGTTGTAGAGGAAGAACCCGTTGATCCGGGAGAGCACCGTGCCCAGTTCGGCCAGCGGGCCCCCCGCCACGCCGAAGTCCAGCTCCGCCGAGGGCCCCATCGGGCCGCGGGCGCGGCCGAGGAGTTGCTCAAGGGCGCTCTGGGTCATTTCCGGTCACTCCTTGCTTCGGGGCCGATCGGCCGGGTCAGGTAGTGCTCGCGCACCCGGTCGGTGGCGACCAGCCGCAGCGCGGGCTGCAGCACGATCGACTCCGGGAGCGCGTCCCAGGTCGCGAACGGCCACCAGCGCTCGTGCGCGGCCAGCAGCATTCTCTCACCGGCCTCCACCGCCCCCTCGACGGCGTACCAACCCGCCAGCCACAGGCAGATGTAGGACTGCTCGGGCAGCTCCCCCGCGTCCTCGACCAGCGCGCGGGCGCGCGGGAAGTCGTTGGTCGCCTTGGTGGCCTCCCAGGCGACCCGCTTGTCGCGGGCGTCCAGCGAGCCGAAGTCGCGCTCCAGGAACTGACGGCCGATGACACCGTCCGCCGGGCCGACCGGGCCGCCCCAGGCGTAGGGATCCGGCAGGAGCCGCTCGGGAGCCTGCCGGCCGAGCTCGTCCGCCCGCCAGAGCAGGGTGTCCTCCAGCAGCCGGCCGGCCGGGACCTTGGTGGCCGCGGCCCGCATCCGGGGCTCCGCCGGGATGCCGGCGTGCAACTGGGCGGCGACGAACGAGTCGTCGAACGGGAAGCCCTGGTCGCACAGCTCGCCGCCGAGCGGACCCTGCCTGCCGATCAGCGTCTCGGCCAGCTCGGCCGCCTCGACGAACCGGTCCTGCCAGAACAGGATCTGGATCGCGGCCGCCGCGGCCTCCCAGGCCGGGTCGGGGTCGCCGGCGGGGTCCGTGGCGAGCGCGAGCAGGCGGGGCAGTACCTCCCGGAACGTGCCCTGCCGTGCTTGCGAGATCAACTGCTCAGCGGCGTTCACGTGCCGTCACCCCTTGCCGTCACCGTATTCGTATCCTCACCCGAGCACCCTTGGGCAGTCCGTGCAACGCGCTGCCCATCGCCGAGCCCGAGCCACGGTTGTCCGAGTCGGCGATGTACTTCACGCTGGCGCCCTTGCCGCCCTCCTTGAACATCGCGGGCGGGTACTCGTCCCGGTCCTGGGGCGGGGCGGTGGGGATCCCGCGCAGGGAGTCGGCCCGGTTGCTGTCCGCGTTGTCCCGGTCGATGGTCAGGACGGACGGCCTGGGCCGGCCCTGGGCGGAGGCACCGCCCCGCCAGACGGTGCCGTTCTGCGCCTCCTGGATGTGCTGGGCCGACTCGGGGTAGCGGGACGAGTCGATCACCATCTCCGCGTCGTAGTCGCCCCTGACCCCGAGGTGCCCGGCGATCCTGGTGCGGGCGTCGTGCTGGCGGACCATGCGCTTGCGGGCGCCCTTGCCGGTCATGCCGTCGTTCTTGGCGATCTTCTCGGCCAGCGCCAGGATCTGCTTGGCGTGCGCGTCGTCGGCGTCCGTGAGGTTCTTGACCACCTGCTTGGCGCCTTGCCCGGCCTGCTCGTACATCTCGGAGACGGCCTTCGCCGCGTCCTTGCTGATCGTCCTGCCGACCCGCTGGGCGGCGTCCTCCAGTGCCTTCGCGATCGGGTGGCTCAACTGAACGACACCCCCGCCGTCGCACCGGCGAAGGTGCTCGCGTGGCCGACCACGTCGTCGGCGTGCCGCTGGAGTTCGGCGGCGTGCGCGAGCATCCGCTCCGGGTCGACCCGGAAGCCCTCGCCGACGCTCCCGCCGCCCGCGGCGGCACCGACCGCGGCCTGCACCCCCTTGAAGACCAGCCCGGTCAGCGCCCGGGTGACGGCCTCCTCCAGCGGCGCGACCGCCCGCTCCACCAGCATGCCGACGACCTGGTCCTCGGCCTCCTGGATGATCTCCTTGACGATCCGCCGCTGGACCTCCGCCAGCGCGGCCTCGGCCGCGGCGGACGCGCCCAGCGTGACCACGGCGGTGGCCGCGGCGGCGGCCAGTTCGGCCGCCATGATGCCGAGTTGGGTGATGACCGCGAGCTTCGCCGCCACGATCACGTCTGCGGCGATGTCCAGCGCCGTCGCGCTGGCGTTGCAGACCTGCACCAGCTCGTCCATGTGGTCCGTGGACATCCGGGCCCAGGTCTCGGCCAACTGCTGGTAGGAGGAAGCCTGGTAGGCGTCGGCCATGGCTCGGATGGTGGCCGTGGCGGCCTCGTGCGAGCTGTCGATGTCGGTGGCGAACCGCCGGACGTGCTCCGCGTACTCCCGCACGCCGTCCTCGTTGACCTGCGGCCAGTTCAGGCCGAGCAGGTCCATCACCCAGACCAGTTCACCCGGTAGCTCGATCGCCAAGACGACCCCCCGTCATCACTCCCCGTGACACCCCGTCACTACTCAAGCGATAGTAGTACGAATACTGGGGCCCCGACCCGGTCCGTGGTGGGCATCGGGGTCGGGGCCGGTGGTGACCTGGTGAAGGCCGGGGCCGGACGGAGGGTCAGCCGCGGCGCCACCGGTTGGTGATGGGCAGCCGGCGGTCGCGGCCGAAGCCCTTGGCGGAGATCTTCGGGCCCGGCGGGTACTGCCGGCGCTTGTACTCGGCGGTGTCGACCAGGCGGACGATCCGGTCGACCACCGCGGCGTCGAAGCCGGCCGCCACGATCGCGTCCCGGCCCTGGTCGCCCTCGACGTACAGGTCGAGCACGGTGTCCAGCAGGTCGTAGTCCGGCAGCGAGTCGGTGTCCTTCTGGTCCGGCCGCAGCTCGGCGGACGGCGGCTTGACGATGGTGTTCTCCGGGATCGGCGGCACCTCGCCGCGCCGCTCGGCCTCCTCGTTGCGCCAGCGGGCCAGCCGGAAGATCAGCGACTTGTAGACGTCCTTGATGGGCCCGTAGGCGCCGACCGAGTCGCCGTAGAGCGTGGAGTACCCCACCGCCAGCTCGCTCTTGTTGCCGGGCGCGAGCACGAGGTGCCCCTCCTGGTTGGAGATCGCCATCAGCACGGTGCCGCGCAGCCGGGACTGCAGGTTCTCCTCGGCCAGGCCGGTCAGGCCGAGCGACTCCATGAAGGCGTCGAACATCGGCGCGATCGACACGGTGCGGAAGTTGAGGCCGGTGCGGCGCGCCAGGTCGGCGGCGTCGTCCCGGGAGTGCTGCGAGGAGTACCGGCTGGGCATTGAGACGCAGTGCACGTTCCCGGCGCCCACCGCGTCCACCGCGATCGCGGCGACCAGCGCCGAGTCGATCCCGCCGGAGAGGCCGATCAGCACCGAGGCGAAGCCGTTCTTGCGGACGTACGCCCGGGTGCCGGTGACCAGTGCGGCGTAGATCTCCGCCTCGTCCGCCAGCCGCGGCGCCACCTCGGTGGCGACCGGGGCGGCCTGTGCGGCCTGTGCGGGCTGCGGTTCGCCGGCCAGCTCGGTGCGGACCAGGCGCAGGCCGTCGGCGAGCGGGCGGCCGTCGTCCGCGCGGCCGCCGGGCGCGGCGGGCAGCTCCAGGTCGACCAGCAGCAGCCGCTCCTCGAACTGCGGGGCGCGGGCGAGCACCTCGCCTCCGGCGGTGACCACGAGCGAGTCGCCGTCGAAGACCAGCTCGTCCTGGCCGCCCACCATGTTCAGGTAGGCCAGCGTGCAGCCGGCCTCGGCGGCCCGGCGCCGCGCCAGGTCGAGCCGGGCGTCGTCCTTGTTCCGCTCGTACGGCGAACCGTTGACCACCAGCAGCAGTCCGGCCCCGGCCTCGCGGGCGGCGGTGACCCGGCCGCCGTCCTGCCAGATGTCCTCGCAGATGGCCAGCGCGACGTCCACGCCGTTCACCCGCAGCACCGAGAGCTGGTCGCCGGGCACGAAGTAGCGGTACTCGTCGAAGACGCCGTAGTTGGGCAGGTGGTGCTTGGCGAAACGGTTCACCACTGTGCCGCGATGCAGCACCGCCGCGCAGTTCTGCGGCTCGCCGGCCGGGCGGCCGAGCTTCGCCGAGGGGCGCTCCGAACGGCCCAGGTAGCCGACCACCACCGGAAGCTCGCCGAGCCCCTCCGCCGCCAGCCGGGCGGCCAGCTCGACCAGGGCCGCGCGGGAGGCCTCCACGAAGGAGTTGCGCAGTGCGAGGTCCTCGACGGGGTAACCCGTCAGGGCCATCTCGGGGAAGGCGGCCAGCTGCGCGCCGGCCTCGGCGGCCTGCCTGGTCCAGCGCACCACCTCCTCGCCGTTGTGGGCGAGGTCACCGACCCAGGGGTCGATCTGGCACAGGGCGAGACGGAGATTGGGCATGCCCCGGAGTGTAATCGTCTAAGTGACGCTATGTCTCGCCCGGGCGCCCGTTCCCGGGCCGGCCCCGTGCTCGTGGTGGGTGGCCGGTGGAACTCGGTGTCGGCATCCGGGCGGAGATCCGACATGATGGGACCAGTCGCCACGCTGGCCGGTTCCGGGCGTAACACGGGCGTAAAGAGCAGAGGTGAGACTGTCCCCATGGGCAAGCAGCAGGAGTTCGTGCTTCGTACGCTCGAAGAGCGTGACATCCGTTTTGTCCGGCTGTGGTTCACCGACGTGCTCGGGTTCCTGAAGTCGGTCGCGGTCGCTCCGGCGGAGCTGGAGCAGGCCTTCGAGGAGGGCATCGGCTTCGACGGTTCGGCGATCGAGGGCTTCGCCCGGGTCTACGAGTCCGACATGATCGCCAAGCCGGATCCGACCACCTTCCAGATACTGCCGTGGCGCTCGGAGACCCCGGGCACCGCCCGGATGTTCTGCGACATCATGATGCCGGACGGCTCGCCCTCCTACGCCGACCCGCGGTTCGTGCTCAAGCGCACCCTGGAGAAGGCCTCGGCCCAGGGCTTCACCTTCTACACCCACCCGGAGATCGAGTTCTTCCTGCTGAAGAACCTCCCGGGCGACGGCACCGCGCCGATCCCGGCCGACCAGTCCGGCTACTTCGACCACACGCCGCGCGGCGTCGGCCACGACTTCCGCCGGCAGGCGATCACCATGCTGGAGTCGATGGGCATCTCGGTGGAGTTCTCCCACCACGAGGGGGCGCCCGGCCAGCAGGAGATCGACCTGCGGTACGCGGACGCGCTGTCCACCGCCGACAACATCATGACCTTCCGCCTGGTCATGAAGGAGGTCGCGCTGGAGCAGGGCGTGCACGCCAGCTTCATGCCCAAGCCGTTCTCCAACTTCCCGGGCTCCGGCATGCACACCCACCTCTCGCTCTTCGAGGGTGACCGCAACGCCTTCCACGAGTCCGGCGCGGAGTACCAGCTCTCCAAGGTCGGCCGCTCCTTCATCGCGGGCCTGCTGAAGTACGCCGCCGAGACGGCCGCCGTCACCAACCAGTGGGTCAATTCCTACAAGCGGATCTGGGGCGGGTCGCAGCGCACCGCGGGCGCCGGCGGCGAGGCCCCCTCGTACGTCTGCTGGGGCCACAACAACCGCTCGGCGCTGATCCGGGTCCCGATGTACAAGCCGGGCAAGCAGGGCTCCACCCGGGTCGAGGTCCGCTCCCTGGACACCGGCTGCAACCCGTACCTGGCCTACGCGGTCGTGCTGGCCTCCGGCCTCAAGGGCATCGAGGACGGCCTCGAACTCCCGCCGGGCGCCGACGACGACGTCTGGGCCCTCAGTGACGCCGAGCGCCGGGCCCTCGGCATCCAGCCGATGCCGCAGAACCTGGGCGAGGCCATCGACCTGATGCAGCGCAGCGAACTCGTCGCCGAGACCCTGGGCGAGCACGTCTTCGACTTCTTCCTGCGCAACAAGCGCCAGGAGTGGGAGGAGTACCGCTCCGAGGTCACCCCGTTCGAGCTGCGGAAGAACCTGCAGGTGCTGTAGCGGCCGCTGGACGCACGCGACTCCGCCCCGCCGGTTCGACCGGTGGGGCGGAGTCGTTGTGCGGTGCGGTGTGCGTCCCCGCCGGGCGGGGACGGCGGCGGGGGTCCCAGATGGGTCCGGCGGCCGGGAGAGGGCTCGACGCCTGGGCGGCGCCCGGCGGGGTGGGGCCGGTCAGGACCGGCGGGTGCGGCGGAACTGGATCAGTGCGCCGCCGAGCACGAGCAGCCCGGCGGCGCCCAGCACGAGCGGGGTCTGGTCGGAGCCGGTGTGCGCCAGCTGGCCCTTGCCCGCGTGGGACGGGGCGTGGGGCGCGGCCAGGTTGTGGTGGGAGGACGGCTGGTAGCTGTAGGAGCTCTTCGAGGGCTTGGCCGGGTGGTCCTTGCCGGAGGACTTGGAGTCGCTGGAGGAGTAGACGTAGTTGACGTTGTTGACGTTCTGCTTGTTCTCCTGGACCACGTTCACCACGACGTTCTGGAACTGACCCTGCGCCTGGTTCTGGTCCTGCTTCTGGTCCTGCTTCTGGTCCTGGTCCTGGCCCTGCGTCTGGTCCTTGCCCGGCTTGGTGCCGTGGTCGTCGTGGGTGGGCGGCTGGTGCTGCGGCGGGTGGTCCATCGGGGGCTGGTGAGTGGGGGGCTTGGTCCCGTGGTCACCGTGGGACGGGGGCTTGGTCCCGTGGTCGCTGTGGTCACCGTGGTCGCCGTGCATGGGGGGCTTGTCGCCGTGGTCCCCGTGGGTGGGCGGCTTGTCCCCGTGATCCCCGTGCGTGGGCGGCTTGTCCCCGTGGTCCCCGTGGTCCCCGTGCTCGCCGTGGGACGGGGGCTTGCTCCCGTGCTCGCCGTGGGTGGGCGGCTTGTCCCCGTGATTGCCGTGGTCCCCGTGCGTCGGGGGCTTCCCGCCGTGGGCGTCGTCCAGGCAGTCCGGGTCCCACGCGTCGGCCGACTTCTGCGCGGCCTCCTCCGTGAGCTCCGGTGCGAGCTCCGGTGCGAGCTCGCTGCCGACCGGGGCCTGCGACCACATGCCCCAGTCGGCGGCCTGCGCCGCCCCGGGGGAGGCGGCGGAGTCGGCGGACCAGGTGGTGGCGGTGGTGGCGGGCTCGGCCCCGTCCATGGCGATCCGCATGAGGTCGTCCAGCCACGGCCCGCCCTGGGCCCCCATGGCGTCGACGGCCGCGGCGCGGTCGGCGTCGGTTACGGCGAATGCGGTGCTGCTGCCGCCCAGAACGAGGGCGAATGAGGTCAGTCCGGAAAGGACCAGACCGGCGACGCGGGTTTGCATGACTCTCCCAGATGATCGGTTAACCGGATCCTCTGTTTATGGCTTGGTTCACACTTCGTGAGCGAGCGACGCCGAGGAGTCACCGATTCGGGCGACGGTCGGTGCCGCCCGATGGCCGAATGTGCGGACCGGCCGCCGTTGGGCCGTCCGGCCGTGCGGGCGCGGGGCCTTCGGGCGCCGTATGGCGTGTCGCATTGCGGACGAATCGGGCGCGGGGTGGAGTGAAGGGCTTCGCGTAGGTTCGGCTGCGGTGGAGAGGACGCCCGTGGTGACGGAGGGTCGGCGACGGCGTGGGCCCGCCATGGCGGCGGTCCAGGCTACGGGGGAACTGCTGGTCACGCTCGGCGTGCTGCTCGCGCTGTTCGCGGCCTACTCGCTGTGGTGGACGGACGTGATCGCCGACCACCGGGCGGACCAGGCCGGCGGGCGGCTGCGCCAGTCCTGGTCGACGGGCCCGGTGCCGCTGCCGCCCGCCGACGGCACGCCGACGCCCGCCCCGAGGACGTACCAGGCGGGTGACGGCATCGGCTTCCTGCACGTGCCGGCGATGGGCGCCGGCTACCAGGTGCTGATCCGGATGGGGACGGACGAGGAGACCCTCGCCGAGGGCGTCGCGGGGGTGTACACGGAGCCGTACGAGGCCGCCATGCCGTGGGACGAGCAGGGGAACTTCGCGCTGGCCGCGCACCGCGACGGGCACGGCGCGAAGTTCCACGACCTGGACCTGCTCGGGCCGGGCGACGCACTCGTCGTCGAGACCCGGGACTCCTGGTACGTCTACCGGGTGGACGGCGTGCTGCCGGAGACCTCGCAGTACGACACCGGTGTCGTCGCACCGGTCCCGACCGGGTCCCCGTACCACGTCGCCGGCCGCTACATCACGCTGACGACGTGTACGCCGGTGTACACCTCGCGCTACCGGATGGCGGTCTGGGGCAGCCTGGTACGGGTGGACCCGGTCGACGCCAGGCGGACACCCCCGCCGGAGCTGCGCTGAGCGGCCCGGGCCGAACTGTGCTCCATTGGGATGAACGGGTGTCCCCACCAGGCGGCACCGGACGCCCGGCGCGAGCCCGGCCGAGGAAGCGGCCCGGGGCCCTGGGATCGTAGGCTCATGGCTCCCGCGGCTCGCAGGGGCCGACCGGCGCATCGGAGGGGCGATGGCACTGGAGGAACGGGCCGGCAGTCGGACCAGCCGGCCGGAGATCCGCCTGGTCAGGCGTGGTTTCACCGACCCCGAGCAGGCCGTGCGGCTGCTGGCCGAACCGGCCCTGCACGGGCTGGCCGCCGACCCGGTGCTGATCGACGCGCTCGGCGCCACCGCCGACCCGGACCTCGCCCTGCGCAGCCTCGCCCGGCTGCTGGAGGCCCTCGACGGGACCGAGCGCGCGACCCTGCGGGACACCCTCACCACCTCCAAGCCGCTGCGCGACCGGCTGCTCGGGGTGGTCGGCGCCTCGGCCGCGCTCGGCGACCACCTCGCCCGGCACCCCCGGGACTGGCACGCCCTGGTGACCTTCGAACAGCGCGACATGCACCCGGGCCAGGCGGAGTTCGGGCGCGAGCTGGCCGCCCGGGTCCGGTCCGCCGCACCGGCCGCCCGGGCCGACGCCCTGCGCGCCGCCTACCGCCGCTGCCTGCTGGCGATCGCCGCCCGTGACCTGAGCGGCACCACCGACCTGCCGCAGACCTCGGCCGAGCTGGCCGATCTGGCCGGCGCCACCCTGCAGACCGCGCTGGACATCGCCGCCGACGAGGACCAGGAGGCCGCCGCGGACTGCCGGCTGGCGGTGATCGGCATGGGCAAGTGCGGCGGCCGGGAGCTCAACTACATCTCGGACGTCGACGTGATCTTCGTGGCCGAGCCCCGCGAGGGCGTGGAGGAGCAGCGCGCCACCAGGGCCGCCACCCGGCTGGCCGCCCGCACCATGCGGCTGTGCTCCGACACCACCGGCGAGGGCACCATCTGGCCGGTGGACGCCAATCTGCGCCCCGAGGGCCGCAACGGCCCGCTGGTGCGGACCCTGGCCAGCCACCTCGCGTACTACCAGCGGTGGGCCAAGACCTGGGAGTTCCAAGCCCTGCTCAAGGCCCGCCCGGTGGCCGGCGACGCCGAGCTCGGGGCGGCCTACTCGGCGGCGACGGCCCCGCTGGTCTGGCAGGCCGCGGCCCGGGAGAACTTCGTCGCCGACGTCCAGCAGATGCGCCGCCGGGTGGTCGAGGCGATCCCCGCGACCGAGGTGGGCCGGCAGCTCAAGCTGGGCCCCGGGGGCCTGCGCGACGTCGAGTTCGCCGTCCAGCTGCTGCAGCTGGTGCACGGCCGCACCGATCCGGGCCTGCGCAGCGGCAACACGCTGGAGGCGCTGGCCGCGCTCAGCGCCGGCGGCTACGTCGGCCGGGCCGACGCCGCCTCGCTGGACGCGGCCTACCGCTTCCTGCGCTCCCTGGAGCACCGGATCCAGCTGCACCGGCTGCGCCGCACCCACCTGGTGCCCACCGACCCCGACGACCTGCGCCGGCTGGCCCGCTCGCTGGCGCCGCTGATCAACGGCGACACCCGGGCCGATCCGGTGGCCGCGCTGGACCGCGAGTGGAAGCGGCACGCGGTCGAGGTGCGGCGGCTGCACGAGCGGCTGTTCTACCGGCCGCTGCTGGACGCGGTGGCCGAACTGCCGGTCGGTGCGGCCGGCCTCGGCCACGCCGGGCTGACCCCAGAGGGGGCCAGGGCCCGGCTGGAGGCGCTCGGGTACGCGGATCCCGCCGCCGCGCTGCGCCACCTCACCGCGCTCGCCTCCGGGGTCAGCCGCAAGGCCGCCATCCAGCGCACCCTGCTGCCGGTGATGCTCGGCTGGTTCGCGGACTCCGCCGACCCGGACGCCGGGCTGCTCAACTTCCGGCTGGTCTCCGACGCGCTCGGCCGCACCCCCTGGTACCTGCGGCTGCTGCGGGACGAGGGGGCCGCCGCCGAGCGGCTCGCCCGGGTGCTGTCGGCCGGTCGGCTCGCCCCCGACCTGCTGATGCGGGCCCCGGAGGCGGTCGCCATGCTCGGTGACCCGCAGGGGCTGGTGCCGCGCGGCCGGGCCGCGCTGGAGCAGGAGGTGCTGGCCGCCGTCGGCCGGGCCGGCACCGCCGGGGCCGGGGTGGCGGCGGCCCGCGCCGTGCGCCGCCGCGAGCTGTTCCGGACATCGGCCGCCGACCTGCTGGGCCGGCTCGACGAGGACCCGGCGCTCGCCCTGGACCTCGCCGGGGAGGCGCTCACCGCGCTCAACGCCGCCACCCTGCAGGGGGCGCTGCGGGCCTGCATCGCTGGCTGGGAGGCGGCCAACGGCGAACTGCCGACCCGGATCGCCGTGATCGCGATGGGCCGGTTCGGCGGGCACGAGCTCGGCTACGGCTCCGACGCCGACGTGCTGCTGGTGCACGAGCCGCTGCTGGGCATGCTGGACGAGGACGCCGCCCGGGCCGCCCACGCGGTCTGCAACGAGCTGCGCACCCTGCTCGCCGCGCCGTCCACCGAGCCGCCGCTGGTGGTCGACGCCGACCTGCGCCCGGAGGGCCGGCAGGGCCCGCTGGTGCGCACCCTGGCCTCGTACGCGGCGTACTACCGGCGCTGGTCGCACGTCTGGGAGAGCCAGGCGCTGCTGCGCGCGGAGCCGGTCGCGGGCGACGCCGAGCTGGGGGAGCGGTTCCGGGCGCTGATCGATCCGCTGCGCTACCCGGGCGCCGGGGTGCCGGAGCGGGATCTGCTGGAGATCCGCCGGATAAAGGCCCGGATAGAGTCCGAACGGCTGCCGCGCGGGGCCGATCCGACCACCCACACCAAGATCGGGCGCGGTGGGCTGGCCGATGTCGAGTGGACGGTCCAGCTGCTCCAGCTCCGGCACGGGCACGCGGTGCCGGCCCTGCGCACCACCAGGACCAGGGCGGCGCTGGCGGCGGCCGCGGCGGCCGGACTGATCGAGGCCGAGGACGCCGCGGTGCTGGACACCGCCTGGGTGCTGGCCTCCCGGGTGCGCAGCGCGGTGATGCTGGTGCGCGGCCGGGCTGGGGACTCCTTCCCGGGGGACGCCCGCGAGCTGTCCGGGGTGGCGCGCTACCTGGGGTACGGCGAGGGGCACAGCGGTGAGCTGGTGGACGACTACCGGCGTACCACCCGGCGGGCCCGCGCGGTGGTGGAGCGGTTGTTCTACGGTCCGTGACCGGGCTGCCGTGCGTGGGCGTCCGTGCGTGGGCGTCCGTGCGTGGCGTCCGTGCCCGGGCCTCCGGGGCGGGCGTCCCGGGCGGCCGGGAACGCCGACGGCCCCGTCCGGAGGGATCCGGGCGGGGCCGTCGGCGCGGGTGGTGCCGGGTCAGCGCGGGCCGACGCCGACCGTGCTGCTCCACTGCTCGGGCACGGTGACCGGCTCGTCCTCCGGCCGGCCGCCGGGGAGCCGGGGGAGCTGGTAGACCCAGACGTGGTAGATCGCCCGGGCGGCGGTGAAGCCGACCGCCAGGCACAGGGCGCCGCCGACGGCGTCCATCCAGAAGTGGTTGGCGGTCGAGATGATCACGACCAGGGTGACCGCCGGGTAGAGCAGGCCGAGCAGCCGGACCCAGAGCGGGCGGGCCAGGAAGAAGATCGTGAGGCCGCACCAGAGCGACCAGCCGATGTGCATCGAGGGCATCGCGGCGTACTGGTTGGAGACGTGCGCCCCGGCGCCGGAGGCCATCGAGCCCCAGGTGTGGTGGGTGAGCACGGTGTCCACGAAGCCTCCGCCGGTCATCAGCCGGGGCGGGGCCAGTGGGAAGAAGTAGAAGCCGACCAGGGCGATGCCGGTGGTCACGAAGAGCACCGTGCGGGCCGCCGCGTAGCGGCCGGGGTGCCTGCGGTAGAGCCAGACCAGGACACCGATGGTGACGATGAAGTGCAGGGTGGCGTAGTAGTAGTTCATCCCCACGATCAGCCAGCCCACCGAGTCGACCGCGTGGTTGACCGAGCGCTCCAGGGCGATGCCGAGGGCCCGCTCGAAGTCCCATATCCAGGTCGCGTGCCGCTGGGCGATCGAGGCCTGCTCGGGCACCGCGTTGCGGACGAGGGAGTAGAGCCAGTAGCTGATGCCGATCAGCGCCAGTTCGAACCAGAGCCGCGGCCGGGCGGGCCGTCTGCGCTGCTCGCGCACCCGGCCGCGCAGGGCGGCGCTCGGTGACTGGGCGACCCGGGTGGCTCCGTCCGGCTGCCGGCCCGGTCGGGCGGAGCCAGGGACGGAACCACCGGTGGTCGCCGCGTCGGCGCGGTCGGCGTCGGCTGCGTTGGTCTCGGTCGGTTCCCCCATGGACGAGAAGTCTGCCAGACGTCCCGTGGCCGCCTGCTCATCCTGTGGTCGGGGATTCTTCACCGGCCGTCCCCCTGCGGGGGTACGGGTAGGAGAGGTATAGGGGCGCATATCGACCATTGTGGCTCGGCGGTAACGGGCGGTCGAACGCGGGTGGTCGTTCTTGACCAGGGCTTTGAACGGGGGGCGGGGACGGCCGGGCCGGGGTGCGGGCACGGCGGAGCTGTGGCCCGCCGGGGGTCAGGTGTCCGGCGGGCGAAATCGACTCTGCTGCCTGCACAACGGTTCGGTCAAGACCTTGCTTGCAACATTTTCAGCATCTTGCTGAAACATATTTCAGCGCGCTACGGTCCGGCCACTCATCGACGACGAGCCGCATCGAGGGAGAGCCAGCCGTGGCCGAAGTCCAGCCCCGCCCACCCCGGAGCACGACGCCCCACCGCACCCCCGGCCGAGCCGCAGTCCTGCTCGCCGCATCTCTGATCGCCGTCACGCTCGGCGCGGCCCCGGTGGCCGCCGCCGCTCCGCCCGCCCCGCCGTCCGACGCCGCGCTGGCGGCCTCGGCGGGCCGGCACGACCTCACCAGGGAGCAGTTCTACTTCGTCCTGCCGGACCGCTTCGCCAACGGTTCGAGCGCCAACGACACCGGGGGCATCACCGGTGGCCGGCTGGACGACGGCCTCGACCCCACCGACAAGGGCTTCTACCACGGCGGCGACCTCCAGGGCCTGATCGACCGGCTCGACTACATCCAGGGCCTGGGCACCACCGCGATCTGGATGGCCCCGATCTTCAAGAACAAGCCGGTGCAGGGCACCGGGAGCGACGCCTCGGCCGGCTACCACGGGTACTGGATCACCGACTTCACCCAGGTCGACCCGCACTTCGGCACCAACGCCCAGCTCAAGGAGCTGATCGCGAAGGCCCACGGCAAGGGCATCAAGGTCTTCTTCGACGTCATCACCAACCACACCGCCGACGTGCTCGACAACCGCGAGCAGGCCTACGGCTACCGCTCCACCGGCGCCTACCCGACCCTGGACGCGGACGGCAACCCGGTCGACGAGACCGCGCTCGCCGACGCCGGAGCGCCGTGGCCGAGAACCACCGCCGACTCCTTCCCGTACAGCCCCGTGCTGCGCACCCAGGCGGACGCCACCGCCAAGACCCCGTCCTGGCTGAACGACCCCTCGCTCTACCACAACCGGGGCAACTCGACCTTCGCCGGCGAGTCCGCCACCGAGGGCGACTTCTCCGGCCTGGACGACCTGGACACCCAGAACCCCAGGGTGGTCGAGGGCTTCAAGAAGGTCTACGAGCAGTGGGTCCGCGAGACCGGGGTGGACGGCTTCCGGATCGACACCGTCAAGCACGTCGACCTCGCCTTCTGGCAGCAGTGGGCCCCGGCGCTCAAGAAGTACGCCGCCGAGCAGGGCGACAAGCGCTTCTTCATGTTCGGCGAGGTCTACTCCGGCGACCCCGCGGTCACCTCCCCGTACGTCACCAAGGGCAAGCTCCAGGCCACCCTGGACTTCCCGTTCCAGCAGGCGGCCCGCTCCTACGTCTCGCAGAACGGCTCCGCCGGGGCGCTGGCCGCGCTCTACGGCCAGGACTACCGCTACACCACCGCCGACACCGACGCCTACGAGCTGCCGACCTTCCTCGGCAACCACGACATGGGCCGGATCGGCTCCTTCCTGCGGGCGGACGACCCCGGCGCGAGCCCCGAGCAGCTGCTGCGCAAGGACCAGCTGGCGAACGAGCTGCAGTTCCTCACCCGCGGCCAGCCGGTGGTCTACTACGGCGACGAGCAGGGCTTCACCGGCGCGGGCGGCGACAAGGACGCCCGGCAGGACATGTTCGCCTCCAGGACCCCCTCCTACAACAGCGACCCGGTGATCGGCGGCACCCCCGGATCCGCCGACCGCTACGGCCGCACCGGCGCGCTCTACCAGGGCATCTCCACCCTCGCCAAGCTCCGCCGGGACCACCCGGCGCTGGCCGACGGCGCCCAGATCGAGCGCTACGCGGCCGACGGCGCCGGGGTGTACGGCTTCTCCCGGATCGACGCCGCCCAGCAGGTCGAGTACCTGGTGGCGGTGAACAACGCGGCCGAGCCGAAGACCGTCGCACTGGACACCTTCTCGGCCGGCATGGCCTTCGACCGCCTCTACCCCGCGGCGGGGCAGCGGCTCACCAGCGGCGCCGACCGGAAGGTCACCGTCACCGTGCCGCCGCTGTCCTCGGTGGTCCTCAAGGCCGCCGGGAAGCTCGCCCCGGTCGCCGCCGCCCCGGCGATCACCCTGCGCCCCCCGGCCGACGGCGCCACCGGCACCGTCACGGTCGGCGCCCAGGTGCCCGGCGGCGGCTTCGACCGGGTCAGCTTCGCCGCCCAGATCGGCACCGGCCCCTGGCGCACCCTCGGCACCGCCGACAACGGCGACTACCGGGTCACCCAGGACCTGACCGGTGTCGCCCCCGGCACGGTGGTCCGCTACAAGGCCGTGGTCCGGGACTCCGGCGGGCACCTGCGCTCCGCCACCGCCAGCTTCACCACCGGCACGCCCACCCCCGAGCCGGCGCCCACGGCGAGCTCGCGCCCCTACGCGGTGGTGCACTACCAGCGCCGCAACAACGACTACGACGGCTGGAACCTCTACGCCTGGGGCGACCTCGCCGACGGCGAGTCCACCCCCTGGCCGGCCGGCCACCCCTTCACCGGCCGGGACGCCTACGGGGCGTTCGCCTACGTGAAGCTGAAGGACGGCGCCGCCGACCTCGGTTTCCTGGTGGAGAAGGACGGCACCAAGGACGTCGAGACCGACCGGCACATCGACCTCGGCAGCACCGGCGAGATCTGGCTCAAGGAGGGCGACCCCGCCGTCCGCACCGCCGACCCCGACCCGGTCACCCCCGTCCCGGCCGGCACCGCCGTGATCCACTACCACCGCGCCGACGGCAACTACTCCGGCTGGGGCCTGCACGACTGGACCGGCGCCGCCACCCCCACCGACTGGGGCAACCCGCTGCCGCCCGCCCGCACCGACGCCTTCGGCGCAGTCTTCGAGGTGCCGCTCGCCCCCGGGGCCACCAGCCTCAGCTACATCCTGCACAACGGCAACGACAAGGACCTGCCCACCGACCAGTCGCTGGACTTCGCCACCAGCGGCCGGGAGGTGTGGATCATCGGCGGCCAGCAGGGCTACCTGCTCCCGCAGGCCTCCGGCAGCAGCTCGCAGCTCGACCTGGGCTCCGCCCGCGCCCAGTGGATCGACGCCACCACAGTGGTGGTCCCGCCCGGGTACGGCGCCGGGGACGCCGCCCTCGCCGGCGGCACCAGCGCCCAGCTGGTCTACGACCCCGAGGGCGGCATCAGGGCCGACAAGGGCACGCTCGGCAAGCCCGGCCACTGGATCCGGCTCAACCCGGCGGCCGGCGGCCTGACGGCGGCCCAGCGCGCCAAGTACCCGCACCTGGCGGGCTACCGCGCCTTCACCGTCGACCGGCGCGACACCGGCCGGATCACCGCCGCGCTGCGCAGCCAGCTGCTCTTCACCGAGCACCTGCCGAACGGCGCGGTCCTCGCCGGCACCGGCGTGCAGATCCCGGGCGTGCTCGACGACCTGTACGCCGGCAAGGCGGCCGGCGCCCGGCTCGGCCCGGTCTACAACGCCCGCCCGCGCCAGGACTGGCTGCGCCGGGACCGCCGTACGGTGACCCTCTCGCTCTGGGCGCCGACCGCCACCGAGGTGTCCGTCCAGCTCTTCGACCGGGCCGCCGGCGGCACCCCGAGGACGGTGCCGCTGCACCGGGACGAGGCCAGCGGCGTCTGGTCGCTGACCCGGGACTCCGGCGAACTCGACGGCCGCTACTACCTGTTCCAGGTCAAGGTGTGGGCGCCGAGCGTCCAGCAGGTGGTCACCAACACGGTCACCGATCCCTACTCGGTGGCGCTGTCGGCGGACTCCCGGCGCAGCCTGGTCACCGACCTCGGCGACCGGGCCAACAAGCCGAAGGGCTGGGACGACCACCGCAACCCGCCCGCCGTCCCGGCCGTGCGGCAGCAGATCCAGGAGCTGCACGTCCGCGACTTCTCGGTGGCCGACGACACCGTGCCCGCCCCCGAGCGCGGCACCTACCTGGCCTTCACCGAGTCGCGGTCGGCCGGCATGAAGCATCTGCGCGAGCTGGCCGCGGCCGGCGTCACCACCATCCACCTGCTGCCCACCTTCGACATCGCCACCATCCGGGAGAACCGGGCCGAGCAGCAACTGCCCGCCTGCGACCTGGCCGCACTGCCGGCCGACGGCGAGAAGCAGCAGGAGTGCGTGGCGGCCGTCCAGGCCGGCGACGCCTACAACTGGGGCTACGACCCGCTGCACTACACGGTGCCCGAGGGCTCGTACGCCACCGATCCCACCGGCACCGCGCGCACGGTGCAGTTCCGCGCGATGGTGCAGGCGATGCACGAGGCCGGCCTGCGGGTGGTGCTGGACGTGGTCTACAACCACACCGCCGCGGCCGGGCAGGCCGAGCACTCGGTGCTCGACAAGGTGGTGCCCGGGTACTACCAGCGGCTCGGCGACAACGGCCAGGTGACCACCGACAGCTGCTGCGCCGACACCGCGCCCGAGCACGCCATGATGAACAAACTGGTGGTCGACTCGGTGGTGACCTGGGCCCGGCAGTACCGGGTGGACGGCTTCCGCTTCGACCTGATGGGGCTCGACCCGAAGTCCACCATGCTGGACGTGCGCACCGCGCTCGGCAACCTGACCGAGGCGAAGGACGGGGTCGAGGGCAAGGACCTGTTCCTGTACGGCGAGGGCTGGAACTTCGGCACCGTCGCCAACGACGCCCGGTTCGTGCAGGCCACCCAGGCCAACATGGCCGGCACCAAGATCGCCACCTTCAACGACCGGATCCGGGACGCCGGGCGCGGCGGCAACTTCCAGCTCTCCTCCGCCCCGCAGCAGGGCTTCACCTCCGGCCTGTACACCGACCCCAACGGCTCGGCCGACAACGGCACCGCCGAGCAGCAGAAGGCCCGGCTGCTGCACCAGATGGACCAGATCAAGGTCGCACTGGCCGGCAATCTGGCCGGATTCGGCTTCACCGACAGCACCGGGAAGGCCGTCACCGGCGCGGGGGTCGACTACAACGGCTCGCCGACGGGCTACGCGGCCGCCCCCGGTGAGGCGGTCGAGTACCTGGACGCGCACGACAACGCCGACCTGTTCGACGCGCTCGCGTACAAGCTGCCGCCGGCCACCGCGCCGGCCGACCGGGCCCGGATGCAGGCGCTCGGGCTGTCGCTGACGGCGCTCGCCCAGGGGCCGGGCTTCGCCCAGGCCGGCAGCGACCTGCTGCGCTCCAAGTCGCTGGACGCCAACTCCTTCGACTCGGGCGACTGGTTCAACGCGATCCACTGGGACTGCCGGCAGGGCAACGGCTGGGGCCGGGGCGTGCCGATGGCGGCGGACAACAAGGCGATGTGGCCGGTCGCCAAGTCGCTGCTGGCCGACCCCCGGCTGACCGTCGGCTGCAACGAGACCGGCGCGAGCAGCGCGATCTACCAGCAGTTCCTGAGGATCCGAGGGGCCTCGCCGCTGTTCGCCCTGAGCAGCGCCGCCGAGGTGCAGCGCCGGCTGTCCTTCCCGCTGTCCGGCACCGCGGGGGAGACCCCGGGAGTGATCACCATGCACCTGGACGGCACCGGGCTCGCGGGGGCGGAGAAGGGCCTCACGGTGGTCTTCAACGCCACCCCGACCGCCCAGCGGCAGTCGGTGGCCGCGCTGGCCGGCACCGCCCAGACGCTGCACCGGGTGCAGGCGCAGGGCGCCGACCCGGTGGTCAAGCAGGCGGGGTTCGATCCGGCCACCGGCGCCTTCACCGTGCCCGCCCGGACCGTGGCGGTGTTCGTGCAGAACTGACCCTGATCCCCGGACGCCACAGGGGCCCCGCCGCCGCGGGGCCCCTGTGGCGTCGGTGGCCGAAAAAGGTCGCTCCAGGCCTGAACAGCCTGACATGTACGGGCCTTTGCGGGCTCTCCGGACCGACCGTCCGTTCGGCCGGTCTACGCGCGCAGCGCTGCGGCTAGCTCGATCGCTGCGGAAGAGCAACGACATCCATGTGCAGGAAGCCTTTGCCCTGACACCGCCTCGGTCTTGCCGTGCCATTGGCACTAATTGGCCAATCAGTGGCATGCATCTGTCATTCACGGTCCGTTTGCTGCCACGATTCCCCCGGCTGCAGACGTGCGGGGCCCCACCCCCCGGTGCAGCCGATCCAGCGCAGGTTCAGCGCTACCGGCACCACGTTGCTCCGCTCCTGATCGCACCGCACCCATGCCGCGCACCCGACGGCAGGGCCCCCGCTGCGCCGCAACCCCGCGGCCAGGTTCTCTCCACCGGACGTGACCCCGCGCCGGTCGGAAAAGGAGTCTGCATGCCCCGCTACACCCATGCCCGGACGAGTCTGGCCGCCCTCGCCGCCACCACCGCGCTGCTGGTGACCGGCTTCCCGGTCGCCGCCGCGCAGGCCGCTCCGGCCGCTCCGGCCCCGGTCGCGCAGTCCGGCCAGGCCTCCGCGCTCGCCGCCGCCGGCCAGCAGAGCACCGCGCTGGCGCAGACCCTGGGCCTCGGCAGCCAGGAGAAGCTGGTCGTCAAGGACGCCTTCCGCGACGCCGACGGGACCCAGCACTTCCGCTACGAGCGCACCTACGCCGGTCTCCCGGTGCTCGGTGGCGACCTGGTGGTCCACCAGACCTCGGGCGGCGTCGTCAAGGGTGTCGACCGTGCCACCGAGGCCTCGCTGACCGGTGTCAGCACCACGCCGGCCCTGGCCGCCCCGAAGGCGCAGGCCACCGCGCTCGCCGCGGAGGCCGGCTCCAGCCTGGAGGCCGCCCCGCGCCTGGTGGTCTGGGCCGCCGACGGCAGCCCGCGGCTCGCCTGGGAGACGGTCGTCTCCGGCAAGGAGGCCGACGGCACCCCGAGCAAGCTGCACGTGATCACCGACTCCTCCACCGGCACGGTCATCCACAAGTTCGAGGGCATCCAGACCGGCACCGGCCAGGGCGTCTTCGTCGGCAACGTCACCATCGGCACCACGCTGTCGGGTTCGACGTACCAGATGAAGGACACCAGCCGCGGTGGGATGTACACCACCAACATGAACAACGGGACGTCCGGCAACGGCACCCTGTTCACCAAGTCCACCGACGCGTGGGGCAACGGCCAGGCCAGCAACAAGGAGTCGGCCGCGGTCGACGCCCACTACGGCGTCGCGGCGACCTGGGACTACTACAAGAACACCTTCGGCCGCAACGGCATCCGCAACGACGGTGTCGGCGCCTACAGCCGCGTCCACTACGACAACAACTACGTGAACGCGTTCTGGGACGACAGCTGCTTCTGCATGACCTACGGCGACGGTTCGGGCAACACCCACCCGCTGACCGAGCTGGACGTGGCCGGCCACGAGATGAGCCACGGCGTCACCGCCGCCACGGCCAACCTCAACTACTCGGGCGAGTCCGGCGGCCTCAACGAGGCGACCTCGGACATCTTCGGCTCGATGGTGGAGTTCTACGCCAACATCCCGACCGACAACCCCGACTACCTGATCGGTGAGCTGATCGACATCAACGGGGACGGCACGCCGCTCCGTTACATGGACAAGCCGTCCAAGGACGGGGCCTCCGCCGACTACTGGTCCTCGACCGTCGGCAACAAGGACGTCCACTACTCCTCCGGTGTCGCCAACCACTTCTTCTACCTGCTGGCCGAGGGCAGCGGCGCGAAGGTGATCAACGGGGTCAGCTACAACAGCCCGACCTCCAACGGCTCCACCCTCACCGGCATCGGCCGGGACAAGGCCGCCGCGATCTGGTACCGCGCGCTGACCACCTACATGACCTCCACCACCAACTACGCCGCCGCGCGCACCGCGACCATCAACGCCGCCAACGACCTCTACGGTGCGGGCAGCGCGGAGGCCAACGCGGTCGCCAACACCTGGGCCGGCGTCAACGTCGGCGCCGTGGTGAGCGGTTCGCCCACCGTCACCAACCCGGGCAACCAGACCACCCTGATCAACACCGCGGTCAACCTGCAGATCGCGGCCAGCGGTGGCACCGGCGCGCTGACCTACTCGGCCACCGGCCTGCCGGCCGGCCTGTCGATCAACGCCACCACCGGCAAGATCACCGGCACCGTGACCACCGCGGGCACCTCCAACGTGACCGTCACGGCCAAGGACACCGCCAACAAGACCGGCACCACCAGCTTCACCTGGACGGTCAACACCACCGGCGGCGGCTGCACCTCGACCCAGCTGCTCGGCAACGCCGGCTTCGAGACCGGCTCCGCCGCGCCGTGGACCACCACCTCCGGCGTGGTCGACAACAGCGCGTCGCAGGCCTCGCACTCCGGCTCCTGGAAGGCCTGGCTGAACGGCTACGGCTCCGCCCACACGGACTCCGCCGCGCAGACGGTGACCATCCCGGCGGGCTGCCACGCCACCCTCAGCTACTGGCTGCACATCGACACGGCGGAGACCACCACCACCGTCGCGTACGACAAGCTGACCGTCACGGTCAACGGCACCACGGTCGCCTCGTACTCGAACCTCAACAAGGCCACCGGGTACGCCCAGAAGACCGTCGACCTGTCGGCCTACGCGGGCCAGACGGTGACCCTGAAGTTCAACGGCGTCGAGGACTCCTCGCTGCAGACGAGCTTCGTGATCGACGACACCGCGATCCAGACCAGCTGACCTGAAGGTCGAAGGTCTCTGAAGGGCCCGGCGGCCTCGGTCGCCGGGCCCTTCGGCTGTACGATCGCGGCGTCCTGGACCGCGGCGCCCGCCGTCGCGGCCCGAGCCGCCGTGCCCACGCACTTTTGGACGGGAACCCCGCGCCATGAAGCTGATCACCGCCGTCGTCAAGCCGTTCAAGCTGGACGAGATCAAGACCGCGCTGCAGGAGATCGGGGTGCACGGACTGACCGTCACCGAGGCCAGCGGGTACGGCCGCCAGCACGGGCACACCGAGGTCTACCGGGGCGCCGAGTACCGGATCGACCTGGTGCCCAAGGTGCGGATAGAGCTGGTGGTCGAGGACGCGGACGCCGAGGCGGTGATGGACGCGATCGTGGCCGCCGCCCGGACCGGGAAGATCGGTGACGGCAAGGTCTGGTCCGTCCCGGTGGACGGGATCGTCCGGGTCCGCACCGGCGAGCGCGGACCGGACGCGGTCTGAGGCCGCCCGCCTCGGCGCTGCCGGACGCGGTCTGAGGCCGCCCGCCTCGGCGCTGCCGGACGTGGCCTGAGGCCGACCGCCTCAGCGCTGCCAGGCCCGGCGCCAGGTGGCGCCCTCGTCGATGAGCTCCTGCTCCACCGTCAGCCGCCACTGCGGGTCGCGGGCCAGCGCCGAGAGCCTGGCCGGGTCGAGGGCGGGAGCGCTCCGGGTGGGGGCGCCGGTCAGCCGGCCGTCCACCGCGCGGACGGTGCCGTTGTACGAGCTGATCACCACCTGGACGCCGTCGGCGCGCCGGCTGGCCACCGAGACCCCCCGCAGGGAGCCGGCGCGCTCCTCGGTGCGGTAGCTCAGCACCCGGTCGCCGTCCGGCAGCGTGCTCGCCTCGCAGCTGCCGCCCGGCCCGCCCCAGCCCCCCTCGCCCTCCACCGCCGGAGGCAGCCGCCCGGCCGCGCAGTCGAGCGGAGGGCCGGCCGCCGCGCCCAGTACGACGGCGATGCTGGTCGGCCCCGCCTCGTCGGCGTAGTCCACCCGGAAGCCGCCGCCCGCCCCGCCCGGCGGTCCGGCCGGATCGAAGTGGCTGTACCGCCCGGCGGGCAGCAGGCCACTGAGGATGGCGAGCATCCCGTCCGCGGTGGTGGCGGCCGTGGGGACCGGTCCGGTGTCGGCGGGCGCCGCGGCGAGGTCGGCGGTCGGCGTGCTGGTGAGGGCGCTCGCGGTGGGGGCGCCGGCGACGGCGTGGGTCCGGGCGGGCCGGAGCAGCCCGGTCGCGCCGACCGTGCCGACCAGCGCGGCGGCCGCCACGGCGGAGCCGGCCACGGCCAGCCGGCGCCGGCGGCGCAGGGCACGGCCCCGGGCGGCGGCCTCGGCGACCATCAGCACCACGGGGGGAGCGGCCAGCTCCTGGGAGCTCTGCCGGAGCAGGCGGGAGAGTTCGCTTTCAAGGTCCATGGCCGGGTTCCTCGTTCGGTTCTTCGGGGCGGCGTGGCGGGCGGCGTGGTGCGGCTTCGGCCGCGCGGCTTCAGACGAGGAACAGCAGCTCGCGGTCCTCACCCAGGATGCCCCGCAGCTTCGCCAGCGAGCGGGTGTTGAGGCTCTTCACCGCGGCGGGGGAGAGGTCGAGCAGATCGGCCACCTCCTCGATGCTGCGGTCCTCCAGGTAGCGCAGCACCACCACCGCCCGGTTGCGCGGGGGCAGCCGGCGCAGCGCCTCGGTCAGCGTCAGCCGCAGCTCGGGGCCGAGGGCAGGGGAGGGGGAGTCCGGCAGGTCGGCGATCACCAGCTCGGTGGTCCTGCGCAGCCTGCGGTGCGACAGGTAGTACCGGAGCAGCACCTTGCGGGCGTAGGCGTCCAGCCCCGGCTCGTCCTGGCCGCGGCGCAGCCGGGGCCAGACGGCGTACATCTTGGCGAGCGTGGTCTGCACCAGGTCCTGGGCCTGGTGCCAGTCGCCGCACATCAGGTGGGCGACGTGGAACAGCCGACGAGCCCGGGTGCTCGCGAACTCCTCGAAATCGAGTGCCGCGTCGTCCATCCGGTGATCCCCCGAAGTACTTGGTGCTGCTGCCTGGCGCTGCTGTGACGTCACCAGCTCCCACGCGCCGGAGCGACCAGAGGTATCACCGCCGCCGGCGGCGGATCGAACCCGTTGCCGACCACACCCTTGACGCACCCTCCACCCGGCCATATGTTCTCAGCGCACTGCAAGTTTCCTGAAAGTTTCACCGAGTTTTCAGCAAGCTTTCCGAACGGGTCGCGCCCCACCATCCGCGCCCATCGGCTCCGCCGTGCCCAGCCGTCACCTCGCCCTACCCGCCCGTGCACCTGCGTCCACGGGCCGAACCAGGCCGCCCACCCGCCCCCTGGAGACATCGTGGTCACCACCGCCCCCATCCACCGACCCTCCCGCGCCGCCGGAGCGCTGGCCGCCGCGGCCACCCTCGCACTCTCGATCGGCGCCGGACTCACCCTGGCCCCCACCGCCGACGCCACCCCGCCCGGCGGCGGCAAGGACGTCACCGCCACCCTCTTCGAGTGGAAGTTCGACTCGGTGGCCAAGGCCTGCACCGACACCCTCGGCCCCAAGGGCTACGGCTTCGTCGAGGTCTCCCCGCCCCAGGAGCACATCCAGGGCGCCCAGTGGTGGACCTCCTACCAGCCCGTCAGCTACCGGATCGCCGGCCGGCTCGGCGACCGGAACTCCTTCCAGGCCATGGTGGCCACCTGCCACTCGGCGGGCGTCAAGGTGATCGCGGACTCGGTGGTCAACCACATGTCGGCCGGCTCCGGCACCGGCACCGGCGGCACCGTGTACAGCAAGTACAACTACCCCGGGTACTACCAGGACCAGGACTTCCACTCCTGCCGCACCGCGATCTCCAACTACGCCGACCGCGGCAACGTGCAGAACTGCGAGCTGGTCAACCTCTCCGACCTCGACACCGGCAGCGGGTACGTCCAGCAGACCATCGCCAACTACCTCAGCGACCTGCTCTCGCTCGGCGTGGACGGCTTCCGGATCGACGCCGCCAAGCACATCGCCGCCGCCGACCTGTCGGCCATCAAAGCCAGGATGAGCAACCCGAACGCCTACTGGGTGCAGGAGGTCATCTACGGCGCCGGCGAGCCGATCCAGCCGAGCGAGTACACCGGCACCGGCGACGTCGACGAGTTCCGCTCCGCGACCTGGCTGAAGAGCGCCTTCGACGGCGGCCGGATCGCCGATCTCTCCTCCTGGGGCTCCGGCCTGCTCGGCAGCTCCCAGGCCCGCACCTTCGTCGACAACTGGGACACCGAACGCAACGGCTCCACCCTCACCTACAAGTACGGCAACAGCTACACCCTGGCCAACGTCTTCCTGCTGGCCTCGCCCTACGGATCGCCCAACGTCTACTCCGGCTACGCCTTCAGCGGCAACGACGACGGCCCGCCGAACGGCGGCACC
Organism: Kitasatospora sp. NPDC049258; assembly: GCF_040678895.1. Taxonomy (NCBI): domain Bacteria; kingdom Bacillati; phylum Actinomycetota; class Actinomycetes; order Kitasatosporales; family Streptomycetaceae; genus Kitasatospora; species Kitasatospora sp. NPDC049258. Next base: position 61,346 of record NZ_JBFAQT010000017.1, on the reverse strand, counting down.
GTCAACGCCTGCTACCAGGACGGCTGGAACTGCACCCACGCCTGGCGGCAGGTCGCCAACATGGTCGGCTTCCGCAACGCCGTCGCCGGCACGGCACTGACCAACTGGTGGTCGAACGGCAGCAACGCGATCGCCTTCGGCCGCGGCGGCAAGGGCTACGTCGCGATCAACCACGAGAGCGGCCCGATCACCCAGACCTTCCAGACCTCGCTCCCGGCCGGCAGCTACTGCGACGTCCAGCACGGCGACCCGGGCGCCGGCGGCTGCACCGGGGTGAGCTACACGGTGGGCGGCGACGGGAAGTTCACCGCCACGGTCGGCGCGGGCGACGCCGTCGCGCTGTACGTCGGGGCGGGCGGCGGCACCACCGCCTCCCCGGCGCCGTCCTCCTCGTCGGCCACCGGGGCCTCGTTCGCGGTCAACGCGACCACGGTGTTCGGGCAGAACGTCTTCGTGGTCGGCGACAACGCGGCCCTCGGGGGCTGGGACCCGGCCAAGGCGCTGCCGCTCTCCTCGGCGGCCTACCCGGTCTGGAAGCTGGACCTCGCCCTGCCGGTGGGCACCGCCTTCCAGTACAAGTACATCCGCAAGGAGGCCAACGGCGCGGTCACCTGGGAGAGCGGGGCCAACCGCACCGCCACCGTCCCGGCCGGGGGCAAGGTCGCGCTGAACGACACCTGGCGCAGCTGACCCGGCACCGTGCCCCCCGCCCGGCGCCGCCGCGGCGGGGGCCACGGCTTCCCACCCGAAACCCACCGATCGAGTGGCCTGCCACCCATCGGTCCGGCTCGCCGGCACACCGGCTGACAGCATCGTCGGATGAACGCCACCCCCACCGTTCTCGACATCGAACTCCTCGGCGGCCGCTGGGACGGACACCGCAAGCGGGTGCTGTCCTGCGCCCCGCCGCCCGCCCTGCGGATGGTGCTGCGCGCGGACCTTCCGCACCCGGGGACGGGCGAGTACTGGCCGACCACCAGCGGGGGCTTGTCTGAAACCGTGCAGGAAACTCGGTGCTCAGCAGCCAGTTCTGAGGCAGGCTCCCTCAGAACTCTGCCTCTTTGGCGATCCTGTGTGCTTCTTGGAGGAGCTGGAAGACCTTGTGGGCACCCTCCGGCTGGTCGGGGTGCCACCGAAGAGCAGCCGCCCGATAGAGCCTGGCCACCGCCAACCCGGTTCCTGGCGCGAAGCCGGCCAGCTCACGCAGGAGCGGGAGAGCCGGAAACAAGGCAGCGGCGTTAGCGCCGTGATCCGCTCGAACTCCTCGTGGTAACGCCCGACAAGCCGCTCCCGCTGTTGCCGCTCGTACGACTCCCCGGCGGCGACGGTTGTACTCCGCCGAACCGATGCCGTTACGCCAACTCGCCTGCTTACAGGCGTCCGAACAGAACTGGGGAGGCCGCCCGGGGCGCTTCGGCTGGTTCCAGGCCGCGCCGCACCACCGGCAGTCGAACCTCTGAGTGGCGTCTTCGCCCTGGGGCCGTACCGAGCGGACCTGCCGCGCCATGAACGACGCCCCCTTCCTGTCGCTGTTGACCACACCATGGGTAGCAGGGCGACGGGCTCGGCGTGCCAGTTGCAGTTGGCGCGGCAGCGCAGGATGAGACCGAAGGGGGCCATAGTGGACCGGCGCAGGATGGACGACGGCCGCCACGGCATCCGGCACGAGATCGACTTCGGCGCTTCGGTGATCGCCGGACAGGCGCACACGCAGATGGTCTGCGAGTGCGGGGTGGTCACCGGCGACGCCGCCGGACACCACGCCCACGTCCGGCAGGCCCTGCATGTGCCGGGCCCGGCCTGGTTCCCCGTCGGCGCTCGGCTGGCCATCATGCTCGTGGGCGGCGTCGCCCTGCTCTTCGGGCTGATGGCGGTCGCGGACACGTTCCTGTCCGGAACCGCGCGGACCGCCGTCCTCGGCCTGTCGCTCGTCGTCTCCTTCGCTGCCATGATGGGCGCCGCCCACGGGCTGCGCCCATCATCGTTCCGCTGGCCCCGGGCGACCGGTAGCGCGACACCCGCTTCGTGGGCGTCGCTTGCGGGCGTGGTCAGGTCAGCTCAGCGCGTGCTCGGGTGTACAGCAGCTGCTCCTGGCCGTACTCGACGAAGCGGTCGGTGACGGCGAGGCCCAGGTTCTCGAGCAGCCGGCGGGAGCGCGTGTTGGCCGCCTGGGTCACTGCGACGAGGAGTTGCCCAGGGACCACCAGGGCAGCCCAGCCCAGCACGGCGCCGATGGCCTCCAGGGCGAGTCCGCGGCCGCCGTGGGCCGGGAGGAACTCGTACGACACTTCGGCCCGGTCCGGTACCCGGTGATCTGGATCGAGCGTGACGCGCCCCACGGCCCGGTCGTGGCCGGCGAGCAGAACGGTGAAGTGGCCGCGGCGGCCCGGGGCGCGTATGACGGCGGTCGTTCCCACTCACCGCTGCGGGGCAGTCCCGGACTCCCACCGGGTTCCCTCTTGCGACACCCCGCCTGGCGGACGGGGCGAACCAGCTGCGCGGGCCACTCTACGACGGCCGCCGCCGCCACCCCACCGGACCTGCACCGCGGTCGGCCCCAGGACCGCGGAGGACCGCCGCCCGGCTCCCCGGAAGCAGCCGGCGCCCCGGTCGGCGTCGTGCGCACGGCTTCCGGGGCTGCCCAGAAGCACGGCGGCACCTGCGGGGCGGCGGGCTCAGCGAACGGCGGCGAACGGCTCGGCGACGGTCCGCCAGGTACGGCGGTAGCCTTCGCGCAGTGCGCCGCCGACGAGTTCGAGGACCGCCGAGGCGGCCGCGATCAACGCGGCCGGGTCCTGCGTCGCCCCCAGCCGGGCGTGCGCGTCGAGCAGCGCGGCGCCGCGTTCCGGGTCCGCCGCCAGCAGCCGGCGCGGCAGCCACTTGCCGCTGCCCGTCCAGGCCCGGTGGTGGTCGCAGAGCAGATCGACGGCGGTGCTGACGACGACCCCGGCGACAGCCAGGCGCTCGAACGCGTCGGTCGTGTCGCGCAGGTCGTCCAAAGCGTCCGTCAGCGCGTAGCGCTTGGTCTCCACGGTGTCCGGAGCGAGTCCGGCCGGGCCCCCGCGGAGGGCCTCCTCCGCCCGGGCCCGGGCCCGGGCTGCCTCGCCGTCCACGTCGACCAGGACCAGACCGGTGGCGTACATGCTCGGCATCACCGCGCGCCGGGTGGCGACGTCCACCGCGCAGAGGTCGCGCAGGCCGGCCCGGGTGTGCACGAAGAGCTCGACCACCCGGCCCTCGGAGCGGAGGGTCTCCCGATAGGTCTCGCCACCGTCGGCGACCAGCACGGCGATGTCCAGGTCGCTGCCGGCGGTGGCCCGCCCGGTCGCCGTGGACCCCGCCAGGATGGCGGCGAGGGCGTCGGGAAAGCGCTCGTGGACGAGGCGCCGGGCCTGGTCGATCGGATCGTGAGACATGTCGACCACCGTCCCACGGACCTCGGGGGTCGTCACACCATTTTGGGGCGACGGCGGGCGACGGCGGGCGCGGGCGCCCGGCGTCCGGAGCGGCGCGGCAGGGAGCCCCGGACGGGCATGACGGTCCGTCAAGGTGTCGGCGCGCCAAGGGATCGCCGCCCCGCCCCGGGACATCGGCGAATTAATATGAATTTCGCGACTCCGCCGGATTCGTGCGGACAGGAGTCACTTCCGTCACTTCCCGCACATAATCTCAACGTTTCGGGCCAATGGAATCCGGGCAGGACCGCCAAACAGCTTGACACCTTTATTGACTCACTGGTGTCATTACTCGTCGAGATTGAGGAGCAGGCATGTCAGACAAGGCCTTGGGCATCCGGGCCGCCCAGCTGCGACGGGCCGCCGGCCTGTCACAGGCCGAGCTCGCGGGCACCAAGCTTTCGCCGAGTTACATCTCGTTGCTCGAGGCGGGAAAGCGGACGCCGTCCCTCGATGTCGTCCACTACCTCGCCGCCCGGCTGGGGTGTGAGCCGGCGGAGCTGCTCGGGACGGAGCCCGAGGCCGGTACCGAGGACCTCGAACTCGAGCTCAGGTACGCCGAGATGACGGCGCTGAACGGTGAGCCGGAAGCCGCGTTGGCGGCCTACGAGCAGGTCCAGGGTACCGTCGACCGGGAGGAACGGCCCGCCCTGTGGCTCGCCGCCGAGAGTGGAATCGCCCACACCCTGGAGCGCCTCGGCCGGCTCGAGGAGGCGGTTGCCCGCTTCGAGGGGCTGCGCACCGCCGCGGCACGCTCCCCGGACTTCGTCGCGGGGCTTCCGGTCGTGGTGGCGCTGTGCCGCTGCTACCGGGAGCTCGGCGACCTCTCGCACGCGATCGCCGTCGCCGAGGAGGCGGTGGAGGAGCTGGACCGGCTCGACCTGGCCCCCACCCGGCTCGGCGTGGAGCTGCTGTCGACCCTCGTCGGGATCCACTGCGAGCGCGGCGACCTGCACCGGGCGGGCTACCTCGCCGCGAAGGCGATCGAGCAGGCCGGCCGCGTGTCCGACCGCAAGGCGCTCGGCGCCGCGCTGTGGAACGCCAGTGTCACCATGCACCGCAGCGGCCGGACGGCGGATGCCATCGGCCTCATCGAGCAGGCGCTGGCGATCTACGCCGAGGGGGACGACGCCCGGGCGCTGGCCCGGCTGCGGAACGCCTACGCCGCGGTGCTGCTGGAGTTCGAGGAGCCCGACGTGGCTCTGGCCGAGCGGCTGCTCACCCAGAGCGCGAGCGCGCTGTCCGACGTCGGCAGCGACATCGACGTCGCCTACTGCGAGACCGCCCTGGCCCGGGTCGCCCTGCGCAGCCGGCACCCCGAGGCCTGCGTCGAGCACGCCGAGCGGGCGCTGGGCCTGCTCGGGCCCGGGCACCGGCTGCAGAGCGCGCGGACCCTCCTGGTCCTCGCCGCCGCGCGGATCTTCCAGGGCGAGCACACCGCGGCCAGGGAGGCCTACGAGCGCAGCGCCCTGATGCTGGAGGCCTCGGAGGCCGGCCGCCAGGCAGCCTCCGCCTGGGCCGAGCTCGCGGAGATCCTGGAGGCCGCCGGCCAGCCGGAGCGCGCCATCTGGGCGTACCGGCAGGGCATGCGGTGCATGGGGCAGCAGAGCCGGATCCTCCCCAAAGTGAGCGTGCCGCACGGCGAGTGATCCCGGCCGAATCCTCGGCACCACGAAGAGGCGGGGCCGTCTGCCAGCAGACGGCCCCGCCTCTTCGTGTGCGCCGACGCGGCGCTGCCGCTCAGCAACAGAGCGGGATGTCACCGGTCGGCGGGACGCCCTGGACCGTCGACGCCGACGCCGACGCCGACGCCGCGAAAGCAGCCGGCGCGGGCGCCAGGAAAGCCACGAGGGCCACGAGGGCCAGCAGGACGGCGGCGGCGAAAGACTTTCGAGACATAAATTCTCCCCGGTCGTATCTTTTATCGGAACCAGCCGGGACCGAATTTGATGAACTGATAGTGACAGGCTGGACCAGACCTGTCAAGATCCCCAGTCATCGAGCAATTTGCCCGAAATGCTCGGCTATCGGCGGGGATCAACCGGCCCGCAGACCGGACCGGCTGGCCGAATGAGGGGATAGAACGGGACAAAACGGAGACTATGACTCTCAATATTGACTCTGATGACTGAGGATGGTCATTATTCGAAGGTCCAGGGTCTTCGGGTCAGGCCTGAAGAGCGGAATCTCAATCTTCACGAAGGGTGGTTCGATGGGCGACGACCTCCGCATAGGACTGGTCGGTCTGGGCTGGTTCGGCGGTCTGCACCTGCAGACGTGGTCCGGGATCCCGAACGCCGTGGTCACCGGCGTGTACGACGCGGACCCCGCCCGCGCCGCGGGCCTGGGTGCCCCGAGCGCGCAGGACGGCTTCCACGTCCACACGGGCACCGAGCCCGAACCGGTGCTGGACCCCGGCACGAGGGTCTTCTCCTCCCTGGACGAGCTGCTCGCCTCCGGGATCGACGTGCTCGACGTGGTCGTCCCGGAGGGGAGTCACGCCGAGTGCGTCCGACGCGGCCTGGAAGCGGGCGTCGACGTCATCGTCGAGAAGCCGCTCGCCCTCGACCCGCGGGAGGCCCGCGAGCTGGTCGACTTGGCGGCCGAGCGCGGCCGCAACCTCTACGTCGGCCACATCCTGCGGTTCGATCCCCGGCAGGCCCTGCTCCGAGGGCAGTTGGAAGGGCGGGAGCTGCGCCACATGACGCTGCGCCGGCTGTTCCAGCCCTCGGCCCTGGAGGTGTACGGCCGCGTCCACCCGCTGGACACCGCGATGATCCACGACATCGACCTCGCGATCTGGTACGCCGGCTCCCGCCCCGACCGGGTCACCGCCTTCGCGAGCTCCTGGCACGACCGTGCGTACCCGGACGTCGTCGACCTTGTCCTGCACTGGGACGGCGGCCTGCGCGCCGTCATCGGCAACTCGTGGCACCTGGCCGCGAGTTGCCCGTACGGCTTCACCTTCGAGTGCACGATCCAGAGCGAGGGCGCCACCTTCACCGCGCGCAACGAGCCTGACCTGCACGTCTGGGACGAGCAGGGCGTCCGGGTGCCGGACCTCTTCTTCTGGCCGTACCACTCGGGCGCGCGCCAGGGCGCGCTGCGCGAGGAGCTGCAGCACTTCGCCGACTGCACGCGGGCCGGCCTCCCGAGCGACCGGGTACCGCTGCGGGACGCCGTCCGCGTGGCCGAGGTGACGGCCGCCGCGCGGCGCAGCATCGAGAGCAACACGACGGTCGAGGTGGCGGCGTGCTGACGACGAGGAGCGCTTCCGCCGGGCCCGGCACCGGCCCGCTGCCGGTGGACGCGGTGATGGCCGACCTGGTGGTGCGGCCGATCGAGGAGTTCGCCGGGCGCAGCGCGGGCGCGGGCCTGGTCCGCACGGCCTTCCTGACCGGCAGTTACGTGAGCGGGCACTGGAACCGCCGGGGGCCGAACCTCAACGTCTACTTCATCGCCGAGGCCGGCCGGGCGGCGGACCTGCGCCTGGAGACCGCCCGGCTGTGGACCGGTGTCCGCGCCGCCCTGGCACCGCACGGGCGCACCCTGCACGTGGACTGCCACCCGTTCACGCTGTCGATGCGGCCCGAGGTCCACCACACCGGACGGACGATCACGGTCACCAGCAAGGTCCTCGAGGGCGAGCAGCAGGCGAACCGGTACCGGCTGCCCCCCACCATCGGGCCGGGCTGGGCCGCCAACTTCCGCCTGATCACCGGCGTGGCCGAGGACCTCGACTGCCTGCGGGAGCACCCACGGCGGGACACGGGGTGGATCCGTACGGTCCACCGTGCGCTGTCCCACTACCGCAACGTCCTCGACCACCTGCCGTGGGCCGTCGACTGGCAGCACGCGCCGGCGCCCCTGGCGGTGGAGTCCGCCCGGTACGCCGAGGAGGCGCTCAAGGACGCGCTCGCGCTGGCGCTGACCGCAGACGAGCTGCACGCCGGGAAGCACATCGTCATCCTCTCCGACTGGGCCGCCACGGCCCGGCCGTTCATCACGGAGCGGTTCGGCGCCGAGGGTCTGCGGGCGGCCGACCGGGTGGCCGAGCTCAAGCGGTGCGCCGAGCGGGCGGACGACCTGACCCCCGAGGAGGCGGTGCAGGCCTGGCGGTCGGCCCAGCGGGTGATGGCCTGGGCGTGGGCGCGGTTCGTCCCCGTGGCGGACGAGATCTGCCCGGACGCCGCGGACCTCGCACGGGTGGACGCGTTCCTGTGACGCCGACCAGCCGCGGGCCGGGGCACGGGCGCCTCCCGGCCGCGGGCTTCGAACTGTGCCACGGCCCGCGGCTGGTCGGCCGGCCCGCGGGCGAACCCGCGCGGCAGGCCCCGCCCGCTCCGGGGCTCGCGGCCTTCGCCGCCGAGGCCCGGGAGCTGCTCGGCGCCGAGCGCGTGCTCACCGACCCGACCACCCTCGGCCTGCACTCCTACGACGCCTCGCTGGACAGCCGCCGGCCGGACGCCGTGGTGGTCCCGCGCTCCGGCGACGATCTGCGCGAGCTGGTGCTGGCCGCCGGGCGCGGCTCGGTGCCGTGGGTGGTGCGCGGGGCCGGCACCGGCTACAGCGGCGGGGCGCTGCCCGACGCGGGCGGCGCGGTGCTGCTGACCCGGGACCTGGACCGCATCCTCGCCGTCGACCCCGACCGGCGGCTGGTCCGCTGCGAGCCCGGCGTGGTGCTGGCCGAACTGCGGGAGGCGCTGGCGCCGTACGGGCTGCGCTACCTGCCGGACCCCTCGTCCTACCAGGTCTGCACCGTGGGCGGGAACGTCGCCGAGAACGCCGGCGGGCCGCACGCCCTGGCGGTCGGCCCGACCTCCAACTTCGTGGTCTCGCTCGACGTGGTCCTGCCCGACGGGAGCGCCGCCGAGTTCGGCGAGGAGGACGTCTGGCGGGGCGGGCTGGACCTGCGCGGCCTGCTGGTCGGTTCGGAGGGCACCCTCGGCGCGGTCCGCGGCCTCACCCTGCGGGTCGCACCGGAACCGGAGTGCTCGCAGGTCCTGGTCGCGCGGTTCGACGAGCAGGACGCGGCCGCCGCCACCGTGGAGCGGGTCCTGGGCATCGGCCTGCTCCCGAGCGCCATCGACATGATCACCAGCGCGTACGTGCCGGGGGCGCCGGTGCACGGGGACCCCTCGCTGCTGTTCATCGAGGTGGAGGGGACGGCCGGGGAGGTCCGCCACCAGGCCGCCGCCCTGACCGAGGCGGCGGCGCAGGCCGGCGGACGTTGCGAGCTGCTGTCCAGCCGGGCCTTCATGGCGACCCGCGCCCGGCTGGTCAAGGAGAAGGTCCGCCGCATGGTCACCACCAGCGGGCGGCCGTGCTACTACCTGTTCGACGCGGTGGTGCCGCGCAGCCGGCTCACCACGCTGATGGCCGCCCTGCGGCGCCGGGCGGACCAGCACGACCTGCCCATCCTCAACACGTTCCACGCGGCGGACGGCAACGTCCACCCGGCGCCGTTCTACGATCCGGCGGATCCCGACTACCGCACGAAGCTGCGGGGGTTCCTCGCCGACGTGCTGGCCGACTGCGCCGCGCTGGACGGCTCGCTCTCCGGGGAGCACGGTGTCGGGCTGGAGAAGGCGGAGTTCATGCCGCTGTTCCACAGCCCGCGCGAACTCCTGGTCATGCGGGGGGTCAAGGACGCCTTCGACCCCGCCGGACTGTGCAACCCGGGGAAGATCCTGCCGGAACCCGACCCGGCACCTGCGCCGCAGCCGGCCGACCATGGCGCAGGCCCCGTACGCGGCGCCCTCCGGGCGGGCCCCGGCGGCTCCCCCGCGCTGCGCGTCCGTACCGGGGACGGCGCCGTGGAAATCGGCTCCCCCGAGGTGAGCTTCGCGGCGGTCGCGCACGCCCTGCGCGACACCGGGCTGGAGCTGGTCCACGAACCGCTGGGCGGCGGACCGGAGTCGTCCGTCCTCGCGGCGATCGACCGCGGCCGCCCGGCGCTGCGGGAGACCCTCGCGGTCCGCGCCCGGGACCTGGTCCTGTCGGCCGGCCTCGCGGTCGGGCGGCAGGAGGTCCTGACCGTCGGCGGGTCCTGCACCAAGGACGTCTCCGGCTACGAGCTGCGCAGGCTCGCTTTCGGTGGCAGGGGCCGGATCGGCCGGCTGACCTCGGTCTCGCTGCGGCTCCTGCCCAGCCCGACCGACCGCCGCTCGCTGGAGGTCGAGGCGGCCGATCCCGGGCAGGCCGCCCTCCTCTGCCGCGAACTGCACCGCCTCGGGCTGCCGTTCACCGCGCTCGGCGTCCTCCTGGACCGGTCGGCCCGGGTCCTGGTGAGCGGCCTCCTCGAGGTGCGCGGCGGGACGTTGGACGAGCCCGCCGCCCGCCTGCGGACCGCGCTGCGCCACCACGGCTTCGAACTGCGGGCCTGCTGGTCCCCCCTGGACTCCCCCGCGGTCACCGCCCTGGCCGGCGCGTCCGACCTGGAGCACCGCGCCGGTCAGCCCTGGCAGTTGGTGGAGGTGCTGCGGCGGCTGCACGACACGGGCGGGCCGGCCTTCGCCTCCGTGGGCCCGGGCGCGCTGTGGTACCCCCGGGGCGTCGTGGCAGGACCCGACCGCCCCCTGTCCTGCGGCACGTCCTCCCTGGGCTCCAGGGTCGCGGCCGCCTTCGAGGTGTGATGTGACGATCGCCGGCACGACCCTGGACCGCTGCACCCGCTGCGGCCTCTGCCTGTCCTCCTGCCCGACCTACCTCGAGACCCGGATGGAACACGATGGGCCGCGCGGACGGGTGTGGACCCTGCTCGCCGCGGTGCGGGACGGGGACGCGCCCCCCACCGTGGACCCGACCTTCTGGGACTGCACCGGCTGCGGCCTGTGCGTCGCCCCCTGCCCGACCGGGGTCGACCTGCCGGCCGAGCTGGACAGCCTGTGGTCCGCGCTGAACCGCGGGGGCCCGGCGGCGGACCCGGGCCCGCCGCAGCCGCCCGCGAGCGCCGCCGAGCGCGGCCTCGAAACCGTCCGCGCGCACGCGGTGGCCCGCCTGCGCCGCCTCGACCCGGAGCCACCCGAACCGACCGGCGCGACCGCGGGCGCGGCGCCCCTGATCGCCTTCAGCCCCTACCTCACCGCTCTGCGGCCGGACGCCCCGGCGCGGGCCCGGCGGCTGCTGACCGCGCTGGACGGTGGCGGCGGGCCGATCGACGGTCACGAGGCGTGGGAGCGGTGGGCCGCCGCGGCCTGCGGGCTGCTCGCCGACGACGGGCGCCCGACGGACGACCGCCGCGCCGTCGAGGCACTGCGCCGGGCCACGCCCGGCGGGTCGACCGTCGTCCTGCTCGACCCGGCGGCGAGCCGGCTCGCCGCCGTCCTCGCGCCGGCGGGGGTGGAGGTCCTGCCGCTGCCCCGGTACCTGGCGCAGCGTCACCCCGGCCGGTGGAGGTTCGAGCCGGCCACTGGCACCGAACTGCTCGACACCGCCGTCCCCGAGGACGACTGGTACGCCCCCCTGCTCGACACCCTCCCCGAGGACCACCCGCGGCCCGCCCTCCTGCCGCGCCGGTACGCCGGCCTCGCGGGACGGGACCTCCAGCACCCCCGCACGGTCGCCTCGCTGCGCCGCCAGGCGGAGGGCAAGGGGCGGTGGCTGGACGGGCGCGGCCTGCTCACCGCGGATCCGCGGAGCCTGGCCCGGCACTCGACCGCGCGCTTCTACCTGGAAGGACTGCACCATGACTGACCTCGCCGTACCGGCGCCGAGCCCAGCGCCGACGGGCACCGTCCCCACCCTGCCCGACGATCCGGTCGTCCGGCTGTGCGCCGAGCTCATCGCCGCCCCGAGCGCGAACCCGCCAGGCGACGAGGAGCCGGTCGCCGCCGTCGTCCAGGACCGCCTGGAGCGGGCCGGCTTCGCCGTCCGGCGGCATTACGCCCGCCCGGGCCGGCCCAACGTGCTCGCCACCCTGGAGCGCGGCGAGGGCCCGCACCTGATCCTCCAGGCGCACCTCGACACCAAGCCCGCCGCGCCGCCCGGGGCGGAGCCGGTGGGCTGGAGCAGCGACCCACTGGTCGCCCGGATCGCGGACGGGCTGCTCCACGGGCTCGGCGCCTGCGACACCAAGGGCGGCCTCGCCGCCATGGTGGTCGCGGCCGAGCGGCTGGCCCGGCGGGACGACTGGTCGGGCCGGCTGGAGGTGCAGGGGGTGGCGGACGAGGAGGACGGCTCCGGGCTGGGCGCCGCGTTCCTGCTGTCCGAGGGCCTGCTCACCGCCGACGCGGCCATCGTCAGCGAGCCCACCGGCTGCCTGCCGTCGGCCGCGCAGCTCGGCAACGCGTGGGCCGAGGTGACCGTCACCACCACCGGGGCGCACGCCGGCACGCCGTCGCGGGGCCAGGACGCCGTCGAGGTCGCCCGCCGTTTCATGGCGGAGGTCGACGCGCTGCTGACGCGGATGCCGACCGATCCCGCGTTCCCCCACCACCCCCGGCTGAACGTGGGCCACCTGGCGGCCCCCGGCCATCCGGGCACGCTGTCGAGCAGCTGCGTGCTGCGGTGCGACGTGCGGGTCCTTCCCTGGCAGCGGCACGACTCCGTGATGGAGGTCTACACCCGTGCCGCGTCCGCCGTCGCCGACGCCTGTCCCGGCAGTGCGCTGACCGTCCGGCCGTACCAGGGCGGCGGCTGCGAGTCGCACGCGGTGGCGGACGACCACCCCCTGGTCCGCGCCTTCGACCGGGCCTCGGCCGACCGGGCCGGCGAGCGCTGCTCGTTCGCCGGCGGCAGCGACGCCCGGTTCTTCGCCCGGGCGGGCACGCCCGCCGTGGTCCACGGACCCGGCCACCTCGACCAGGCGCACGCCCCCGACGAGTACGTGCCGGTCGGGCACCTCGTCCTGGCCGCCGACCAGCTCGAAGCGGTCGCGGCCGGCTTCCTCCAGTCAGTCGACCGGCGCCGAGCCGGCCGGTAACGCCCAGGGACAAGGAGTTCCTCCGCCATGATCAACCTCGAACTCATCCGGACCGACCCCGACGCGGTCAAGCGGGCGGCACACGCCAAGCGGGTGGACATCGACATCGACCACCTCGTCGAGCTGGACCGGGAGGTCCGCCGGTCGACCGAGCAGCTCGACACCCTGCGGCACGGCCTGAAGCAGGCCTCCAAGCAGGTCGGCGCGGGCGGCGAGGGCCGGCAGGTCGCGAAGGAGCTGGGCGACCGGGTCCGTGCGGCCGAGCAGGCCAACCGGGAGCTGCGGGCCCGCTTCGACGCACTGCTGGCGCGGGTGCCCAACATCCTGGCGCCCGAGGTGCCCGAGGGCGACGACGACCGCGACAACCTGGAGGTGCGGACCTGGAGCACGCCGCGGACCTTCGACTTCCCGGTCCGCGACCACCTGGAGCTGATGCTCGGCCTGGGCATGGTCAACCTGGACGGGCCCCGGAAGTTCGCCGGCGGCCGGTCGTACGCGCTCACCGGACCGGGCGCGCTGCTGGAACTCGCGGTGCTGCGCTACGCCCTGGACACCGTGGTCGGCCGGGGCTTCACGCCGGTCATCCCGCCGGTCATCGTGCGGGAACAGGCGCTCTTCGGCACCGGCTTCTTCCCCGGCAGCCGTGAGGAGACCTACCAGCTCCCGGCCGACGACCTGTACCTGGTGGGCACCAGCGAGGTCGGCCTGGTGGCCATGCACAGCGACTCGATCCTCGCCGAGGAGCAGTTGCCGCTGCGGTACGCCGGCTGGAGCACCTGCTTCCGGCGCGAGGCCGGCGCGGCGGGCCGGGACAGCCGGGGCCTGTACCGGGTCCACCAGTTCACCAAGGTCGAGCAGGTGGTCATCTGCCACGCGGACCCGGCCGTCTCGGAGCGCGAGCACTACGGTCTGCTCGACAACTCCGAGACGATCCTCCAGAGTCTGGGGCTGCCGTACCGGGTCGCGCTGGCGTGCTCCGGCGAGACCGGTCTCGGGCAGTACCGCAAGCACGAGGTCGAGACCTGGATGCCCGGCCGGGACAGCTACTCCGAGACGCACTCGTGCTCGACGCTCCTGGACTTCCAGGCCCGGCGCTCGCGGATCCGCTACCGGGCGGGTGGGCGCAACGAGTTCGCGTTCACCCTGAACAACACCGCGGTCGCCTCGCCGCGGATCCTGGTGGCCATCGTCGAGAACTACCAGAACGCCGACGGCTCGGTGACCGTGCCCGAGGTGCTGCGGCCGTACCTGAACGGGCTGGAGGTCATCACCCGGTGACGTCCGCCGCCGTACCGCCCCTCGCACCGGTGCCCCTCGGGGCCACCGGTGTGCGGGTGTCCGAAGTGGCGCTCGGCACGCTGAACTTCGGCCTGCCCGGGCGACCGTCCGCCGCGGACGCCTGTTGCGGGCGGATCCTCGGCGCGTACCGGGAGGCCGGCGGCAGCGTGCTGGACACCGCCCCGACCTACGCGGACGGGGCGTCGGAGCTGATGCTCGGCCGGCTGCTGCGAGGCTGCCGCGACCAGTTCCTGCTCGGCACCAAGTTCGGGCTGCGCGGCCCCGGAGCACCGTTCACCGGCGGCCTGTCCCGGCGCAGCCTGGTCGAGTCGCTCGAGGGGAGCCTGCGGCGGCTGCGGACGGACCGGGTGGACATCCTCTGGGTGCACGCCTGGCAGCACGGCGCCCGGGTCGAGGAGTTGCTGCCCGCCCTCGACGACCAGGTCCGGGCGGGCCGGGTGCTGTACGTGGGCGTGTGCAACACCCCGGCCTGGGTGGTGAGCCGCTACCAGACCGCGGCGCAGCTCAGGGACCGCGCGCCGTTCACCGCCATGCAGGTGGAGTACTCGCTCGCGCAGCGCGACAGCGACCGGGAGCTGCTCCCGATGGCCCGGGACCTCGGCCTGCCGGTGTTCGCCTGGTCACCGTTGGGCCGCGGCCGGCTGCTGCGCCCCGCGGGGGCGGACGGGGAGCCGGGGAGCCGGGCCCGGCTGACCGCCGAGGCCGCGGTGGAGCTCGGGGTCCCGCCGGCCGCCGTGGCGGTCGCGTTCGTCCGGGCCAAGGGACTGATCCCGGTCTTGGGCGCCTCCAGCGCCGCCCACCTGGCCGAGAGCCTGCAGGGAGCGCGGTTGCGGTTGCCCGGACCGGTCCTCGACCGGTTGGAGCGCGCCTCGGCCGTGCAGCCCGGTTGGCCGCACGCCTTTCTGGAGTCGGTGCAGCCCCGCATGTCGGGCTGAGCGGCCGGCGCCGGCCGACTGCCCGCCGGAGACTGATTGTGACAAGTCATATTGACTGGCAGTCATGTTCTGTCATACGTTCCTTGTGCACCGCATGAACGAGTGTCAGGCCGCAGGCCGAGAAGGGGGATGACCATGACCGGCACGACTGTCAGCATCCTCATTCCGGCGCGGAACGAGGAACTCACCCTGCCGTCGACGCTGCCCGGCATCCTCCGGGCCGCCGAGCGGCTCGACGAACCGTTCGAGCTGCTCGTCGTCACCCCGACCACGTCGCCGATGCTGCACCGCCCGCCGATCCGGGACCGCAGGATCCGCTGGCTGGCCACCGAGCGCCCGGGCAAGTTCCAGGCGCTGCGCGTCGGCGCGGCCCACGCGGGCGGCGACGTCCTGGTCCTGGTCGACGCGGACGTGCGGCCCGGGCCGGCGGCGTTCACCGAACTGACGCGGACGATCCGCGGCGGCACGGCCGATGTCGCGGCCGGCCGGATCACCTTCGGCGCCGCCGCCGGCCCGCCGGTCGCCCGGCTGCTGACCCACTGGGCCGCCATGTCGGCGGACGCCTGGAACCTGCTGCGCTCCGAGCGGCCGGAACACCGCTGGGCGCTCCCCGGCGCGCTCTACGCGCTGCGCAGCGAACTCCTGCCGGAGAGCCTCGACGTCGCCCTGGTGGACGACGCCTCGATCGGCCTCGCCGCCGAACGCGCCGGCGCCCGGTTCGCGTACGCGGCGAACGCCAGGGTGGAGGTGTCGGCCCCGCGGACGTACCCCGAGTGGTGCCGCCAGAAGTTGCGCAGCCGGCGCGGCTGGGCGGCCCTGGCGGAGCACGAGCCAGCGAAGGTCCGGGCGCTGGAGGCCTGCATCGCACGCTACTTCGCGGCGTCCACGGCCGGCTGCCGCACCGCTCGCCTGATGTGGGCGCAGGACCGGATCCTGCGCGGCGTCGCCCGGCTCACCCCGCGCCCCGAGGCCTGCGCGAGCGGCTCCTGGACGCCGCAACGCGCCACCGCGCCCCGCCAGCTCGCGATGGCCACGCATCCCCCAACCCGAACCCGCGCCGAGTGAGAGGCAAGGACGACGTGCTGGAACACCTGCGCTCCACCAGGGACGAGGGCCACCGACCGCTCACCGACGGCCTGGGCGAACTGCGGGCGCGCCTCGCCCCGCTGGAACGCCACGTCGTGGACCTCGACGTCCTGGGCTACACCGTCATCGAGAACGCCCTCTCCCCATCGGCGCTCGCCGACCTGCGCGGCGGACTGCTGTCCGCCGCGGCCGAGGACGACGCCGCCCGCGGCGGCGCGGCCCCCGTGGACCTGCGCTCCGGTGCGGGCCACCGTGACCGCACGCAGGAGGTCGTCATGCTGCTGACCCGCGGCGGCCGCGCCTACGAGGAGCTGCTGGTCCGGCCCGAGCCGCTGCAGCTGATCACCTACCTGCTCGGCCGCAACCGGGTCCTGAGCAGCATGACGGGCTACGTGAAGGGGCCCGGGAGCACCGGGCTGGGCATCCACTCGGACACCGCGTACGTCCCCGACCCGGTCGCTCCCTACGCCCAGCTGGCCAACGTCAACTACTGCCTGAGCGACTACACCCGGGCCGACGGCTGCCTGCGGATCGTCCCCGGGAGCCACCGCTACGGACACCGTCCGCGTGGCGACCTGGCGGCGGAGTCCGCGGTGCCCGTCGAGGCACCGGCCGGCTCGGCGATCGTCTTCCACGGCAACACCTGGCACGGCGCCCACCCGCGCACCAACGACGGCCTGCGGCTCACCGTGTCCGTCCTGTTCGCCCGGAGCTACCTGCGTCCGCAGGAGCACTACGGCCCCGCGCTCACCCCCGGGTTCCTCGACCGGAACCCGCCGATCGTCCGTGACCTGCTGGGTCTTGACCTGCCCACCGGCTGGTCGACCCCGGCGGAGGCCGCGGACGTCGTCCGGCTGCGCAGGGAGAAGGCACCGTCCTTCTACCGCTCCCGGGCCCAGCACACCTGACCCGGACGCCCTGACCAGGACGCCCTGACGAGGACGGAGAGCATGCTCCTCAGCAGCGACATCGGCGATGTGATGGCCGCCGAGAACTTCACCGACCCCTACCCCCTGTACGCCCGGCTGCGCCGGCACGCCCCGGTCCACTGGAGCGACAGCGCGCACTGCTGGCTGGTGACCAGGCACGAGGACGTCCGGCGGCTGCTGTCCGATCCCGGGCTGCGGTCGCGGGACAAGACCGCCCAGGTCGCGGCCATGGAGCCGGACCTGCGCACGGCGGTCGAACCCGTGGAGTCCTGGCTGAACCTGTGGATGGCGTTCTGCGACCCACCGGTGCACACCCTGCTCAAGTCCCCGCTGAAGCAGGCGTTCACGCCCGCGGCCGCGCGGGCGGACGCCGCCGGCCTGGACCGGCTCGCCCGGACGCTCGCCGCGGGGCTGGGGCCGGGGCGGCACGACCTGCTCGCCGACTTCGCGGTGCCCTTCGCGGTCCGCGCGACCTGTTCGATGCTGGGCGTCGAGTCGGCCGAGGAGTCCCAGGTCCTGGCGTGGTCGGCGGCCGTGATGGGCTACCTGACCAGCCCGGGCTTCCAGGTCTCCGCGGCCGAGGGCGTCACGGCGGCGCTGGGTCCGCTCCGGGCCTACCTGACCGACGTACTCATGCCGCGGCGCGGCAGCCAGGTCGCGGGCATCATGCACGACCTGTGGCGCACCGGGGAGTTGTCGCTCGACCAGGTGACGGCACTGTTCGCGCAGCTGCTGACCGGCGGGGTCGAACCGGTGAGCACCGCCATCGCGGTCGCCGCACTCGGACTGTTCGCCGATCCGCTGCTGGTGGACGCCGTCCGGTCCGGTGGGGTGCGGCCGGAGGCGGTGGTCGCGGAGGCCCTGCGCCACGACGCGTCCTTCCACTTCGCCTCCCGGATCGCCGTCGACGAGCTCGTGGTCGACGGCCGGCGGATCGCGGCCGGCGCCCCGGTGAAGCTCGTGATCGCCTCCGCCAACCGGGACGAGGCCGTCTTCCCCGACGGCGAGCGGTTCGATCCCCGCCGGCCCGAAGGGGCGGGGGCCGCGTTGACCTTCAGCCGCGGGATCCACCACTGCCTCGGCCGCTCGGCCGCCGTGGTCCAGATCGAGGCGACCGTACGTGCCCTGCTGGACCGCCCGGTGCCGCCCCGGCCCGACGGGCCGGGCGAGCGGCTGCCGAGCTTCGGCTCCACGGCGTTCGCGGCCGTCCCGTTCCTGTTCTGAGCCCCTCCCCACCCCTTCGAATTATTCGAGCAACTCCACCGCGGAGGTCTCCGCACGCGATGGGCCCTGTGTGGCCGGCGCCGGTGGCCGGGAATTCCAGAATTCCCGACCACCGTTTCCGGCCGCTTCAGCATGCCCATTTACCGGGGTTATCGGAATTCCGATAATTCGACACCCCGAGGCTTGCCAGCAAGGCCCGGACGGTTCTATGGTTTTGACATCCGGTCAGCCCGACCGGAAATGCAAGAAACACCAGCTTTCCCGCACCGTACGACGTGGTGCTGTCGCGGCCTGCGCGGTCCTCCTCGGCCTTCGGCCGGGTGCCGCCCTTCCGGGCCGGCTCTCCGCAGAATTCGAGGAAATCGCCGCGGTCGCGGCGGAACCGGGTCCGCGGCGCGAGAAAGCTCCTTCGGAAAGGAAACGTCATGACCAACTTCAACGACATCGACATCACCGAGCTCTCCGACGAGGAGCTGGACGACATCGTCGGCGGTCAGTTCGCGATCGCCGCGCACTGCGCCATCTGACGCTGGTGCCACCCGGCCGGGCGGTCCTGCCGCCCGGCCAGCTGCGGCGGCGGTGGGCCCGAGCCCACCGCCCCGATGTCCCGGTCGGCGGGACACCTCAGTGACCGGCGTGTGTCGGGAATTCTTCCCGGCACACGCCGGTGATGCACGAGAAAGGGATCGGGATCGATGACCGGTGAATCGCGCTTCCGGCCCGAGGCGCTCGACCACCACCGCAGGCGCGACGGCCTGGGGCCGGTGCTCGGCCACATGCCCGTCCCGCCCCGCGGGTTCGCCGAACGGCTGACCGCCGTCCGCGAGCGGATCCCGTTCCCCGGCCGGTCGGCCGCCGCTCGGCCGACCGTCTGCTTCCAGACGCAGGTCAGCGACTGCGGCCCGGCCGCCCTGGTGACCGTGCTCCGGTACCACGGCGTCGATGTGTCCCTCGACGAGGTCCGCGCCCGCGCCGACTCCGGCCGCAACGGCGCCTCCGCCCGCACCCTGCTGGAGATCGCCCGCGAGCACGGCGTCAAGGGCCGCGGCGTGCGCGCCGACCTGGACGCCCTGCGGCGGCTGCGGCCCGGCGCGATCCTGTTCTGGAACTTCAGCCACTTCGTCGTGCTGGAGGGCGCCGGCAAGGAGTACGTGGACGTCGTCGACCCCGCGTACGGGCGCCGCCGGCTGAGCATGGCGGCGGTCGCGGAGTCCTTCACCGGCGTGGCGCTGGAGTTCGAACCGCCACTGGAGCGCGGTGGCCCGGCCGTCCGCGGCACCGGGACCGGCAGCCCGTGGCGCCGGCTGCGCCAGTTCCTGCCGAACCACCGCGAGTTGGGCCTGTTGCTGGCGGCCTCGGTCGCACTGATGGCCTTCGAGCTCGCCCTGCCGCTCACCGCGGGGATCCTGGTCGAGCGGGTGGTGCCGGACGGCGCCGGCAGCACCCTGGCAGGCGCCGGAGCGCTGCTCGCCGGGCTCGCGGTCCTGTTCCTCGTCCTCCAGGTGACCAGGTCGGTCCTGGTGGCCAAGCGCCAGGCCGTGATCGAGAAGCGGCTCACCCTGGGCATCGTCGGCCACCTGGCCGACCTGCCCTACGACTTCTTCACCGTGCGCAACCCCGGTGACCTCGCCATGCGGGCCCGCGCCAGCAGCGTCCTCATCCAGGTGCTCAGCGTGACCGCGGTCTCGGCCGCGCTCGACAGCGTGCTGGTCCTCGCCTACCTGGTCGCGATCACCGTGGCAAACCCGGCGATGGCCGCGCTCGTCGCCGCCCTGGTCGCCGTCCAGACCGGGCTGCTCGCCCTGACCTGGCGGCGGCAGACGGAGCTGAGCCAGGAGGTCCTCGAACGCCAGACCAAGGCGCAGGAGGAGCTGGTGGAGATGCTGGAGAGCATCTCCTCGCTGAAGTCCAGCGGCCTGGCGGACACGGCCGCGGAGCGCTGGTCGCACACCCTGGTCCACGAGGTCAACAAGCGCCTGAACGCCCGCCGCAGCCTCGCCGTCTTCTCCTCGCTCAGCCGGACCGTGCAGTTCGCCGCCCCGCTGGCCGTCCTGCTGGCCGGCATCCGGCAGGTGCTGACCGGCCACGACTCGCTCGGCGAGGCGATGGGCTTCATGACCCTGACCATCGCCCTGTTCATCCCGATGCAGGGAATGTTCGACGCCGGCTCCCAGCTCGCCGCCATCCGGCCCACCCTCGCCCGGCTCGACGACGTCCTGCGCGCCGCGCCCGAGCCGCGCGGCCTCCTGGTCGGGACGGGCGTCGCCGATCCAGGCCGGATCACCGCCCGGGCGGTCTCGTTCCGCTACCCCGGCGCCCCGAGGCCCACCCTCACCGGAATCGAACTGGACATCCGGCCGGGCCAGTTCGTGGCCGTCGTGGGCCGCTCGGGATCCGGAAAGTCCACCCTCGGCATGCTGCTGGCCGGACTGTACGTCCCCACCGACGGCACGATCACGGTCGACGGCACCTCCCTCGCCGAGCTCGACCGGCCGACCTACCGCCGCCGCATCGGCTACGTCAACCAGAACGCCCACCTGTTCGGCGGGTCGATCCGGGACAACATCCTGCTCGGCAGCGAGGACATCGGCGAGGACGAGCTGAAGAAGGCCGTGCAACTGGCGCACATCCACCAGGAGATCACGGCCATGCCGATGGGCTACAACACGCTCGTCGCCCCCGGCGGGCACGGGATGTCGGGCGGGCAGCGGCAGCGGATCGTCCTCGCCCGGGCCCTGGCCAAGCGCCCCGGGCTCGTCATCCTCGACGAGGCGACCAGTGCCCTGGACCCGGCGCTGGAGGAGGCCATCATGCGTGACCTGCTGGCGGCCGGGATCACCGTCGTCGTCATCGCCCACCGCCTCACCGTCCTGGACGACGCCGACCAGGTGATCGTGATGCGCGACGGGCGGATCGTCGAGGCGGGCGAGCCCGCCGCGCTCAAGGAGACCGGGGAGGAGTACCTGTGCCTGATCTGACCCCGGACCGGCCGGCGCCCGCGGCCCCGGTCCCCTTCACCTACGAGCAGGACTGGTTCCACACCAAGACCCGCACCGACTCCTGGGCCCACAAGAACGTCCGGCTCGGCTTCGAGATCCTCGGCGACCTCGACACCGACGCCCTGCTGACGGCGGTCCGGGCCTTCGTGACCCGGCACGACGCCCTGCATCTGCGGTTGCCCGCCGACCCCGGCCCGCACCCCGAACAGCGGCTGCGGCCCATCGGTGCGACGGAACAGGTGGTCGAGTGCCAGAAGGTCGCTGCCGCCTCCCCCGAACAGTTCACCCGCTACGTCTCGGCGATCCTCTCCCGCGACTGTGTCGCCCCCTGGCGGTACGGCGAGCAACGGCCGTTCGCCATCCGGCTGCTGAGGTACGACGCGGGCCGGCACGCCCTGATCGCGACCTTCCAGAACCTCGTCTTCGACGGGCGCGCGCACCACCTGTTCGCCCACGAGGTCTGGCGCGACTACGAGGCCGTCCGGCGCGGCGACCCTGTCCCCGACCGTGCTCCGTCCTTCGCGGAGGCCGCCGCCCGCCAGCGGGCCGGCACCACCCCCGCGCAGCGCGAACGGGCGCTGGCCGACTGGCGCGAGCGGCTCGGCCGGCTGGCCCGCACCCGGTGGCCCGGGCAGGACCGCACGCCCGCCGGCGAGGGCGCCCAGGAGCCGGGCGCCGAGGGCGGCATGCTCCGGGCCGAGCTCGACGCCCGGACCACCGCCGCACTGCGCGCCGCCTGCGGGCGGGCCCGCCTCGGGCTGCTGCAGTGGACGGTGGGTTCCTTCGTCCACGCACTGGCGTCCCGCACCGGCCGGACCGAGGTGGGCCTGTGGACCTCGATGGACTCCCGGCCGCCCCGGGACCGGGACGTGGTCGGGATGTTCGCCGCCTCCTGCCCGCTGGTCGTCGCCGACCCGGCCGGCGACCCGGACGCGGTGCGGGACCGGGTCAGGGCCGGGCTGCTGAACGCGCTGAAGCACCAGCGGCTGACCGCGGCGGAGATCACGGCGGTGACGCGGGAGGCCGAGGCGCAGCACGGCGCCCCCGTCGGCCGCGACATCTACGTGAACCTGCGCCGGTTCGAGGGCGATCACGCGAGCGTCCGGGACACCGGGGAGCTGCGGATCACCGCCGACGCCTACGAGCTGCGCCGGATCGCCGTCACGGACCTGCACGCGCTGCACCTGCGGTGCACCGAGTACCGCGACCGCCTGCTGATCGGCCTGCGGTACGACGGGCTGCGGGTGGGCGGGGCGACGGCCCAGGCGGTCCTCGACGACGTCCTGGCGGCCGCCGCGGCGCAGGCGGCCGAACCCGCCGGCTGAGCCCGCGCTCTCCCCCGACCGGGTCCGTCCCGGACACCGCCCCTCAGCCACCCCTTGGAGGTGTCATGCCCCCCGCACCGATCGACGCGGTCCTGGCCGCGGCGAGCGAGGTGTTCGGCCGCCCGGCCGAACCGACCGACGACTTCTTCTCCCTGGGCGGCGACTCGATCGCCGCGGTCGAGCTCGCCGTCCGGCTGGAGGAGGCCCTGGGCATCGAGGTCGACGCCGACCTGCTCCTGCAGCTCCCCGACTTCGCCACCCTGGCCGACGCCCTGGCCGCCGTCCCCCCGCCACCCGTCACCGCACCCCCCGTCGCCTCGACCCCCGAAGGCTGAGGAACCATGCGCCCCCACCTCTGGGACCCGTGGGCCACCGCGAGGACGGCTCCCGACCGCACCGCCGTCGTCGCCGACGACGAGAGCTGCACCTTCGCCGAGTTGACCGCCCGTGCGGACGCCCTGGCGGGCGCCCTGCGGGCCCGGGGCGTGCCTGACGGCACGGTCCTGTCCACCGACATCCCCACCGGGCCGCGCTTCTTCGCGCTGGTCCTCGCGGCGCTGCGGCACGGGTACGGCCTCTTCCCGGTCGCCCCGCGCCTGCTCGCGCTCCCCGAGGGCCCGGGCCTGCTGGCGGGGGTGAACGGCGCGCTGCACATCACCACCGGCTCGCCCGCACCGGGCGGGCCCGCGCTGCCCTGCCCCGTGGTCGGCGACGACGAGCTGCTCGCCGCCGCGGCCCCGGCGCCCGCCCCGGCCGCACCGCCCGCCGCCGGGCACCTCGTGTTCGCCACCTCAGGCACCACCGGCGTCCCGCAGGCCGTCGTCCGGACCAGGCCGGTGCGCCCCTACAAGGGCGTGGCCGTCGCCGAGCGGTACGGCGCGGGCCCGGAGCTCGGACCGCACCTGATGGCCAATCCCACCTACCACCTCGGCACGCTGGGCCCGGCCCTGTACGCGCTCCAGGCGGGCAGCCCGGTCGTCGTCCAGCGCACCTGGTCGACGGACGGGTTCGTGGAGCTGGCCGACCGGTACGCGGCGGACAGCGTGTTCCTCAGTCCGGACCGGTTGACCGAGCTGGTCGCGGCGGGCCGGGCGCCGCGGCGCCCCTTCCGGGTGGTGTTCCACGGCGGCGGCGCCTGCCCGCCCGCGGTGAAGCGCGCGGCCGTCGCGCTGTTCGGGCCGGTCCTGCACGAGTACTACGGCACCTCCCGGAGCGTGCTGACCGAGATCACCACCGCGGAGTGGCTGCGCAAGCCCGGGTCGGTCGGCCGCCCGCTGCCCGGGATCCGGATCGAGGTGACCCGGGACGGCCGGGTGCTGCCGCCGGGCGAGGCCGGCGAGATCGAGGTCCGGCTGCGCGCCGCCGACCGCGGCCCGGCCGAGGCGACGGTGCACGTCACGGGCGACGTCGGCCTGCTCGACGCCGACGGCTACCTGTTCCTCATCGGCCGGGCCGGGAGCCCGCAGGAACTCGGCGCCGCCCGGCTCGAACACGGCATCCGGCTGCTGCCCGGCGTCACCGACGCGGTCGTGCTGGCCGGCCCGCCGCCGCTGTGCTTCGTGGAGCACGGCGAGGGTGCCGCGCTCCCCGACCCGACCCCGGCCATCGAGGCCTCCGCCCGTCAACTCGGGCTGCCCGCACCGCGGGTTGTGCTGGCGGCGTCCGGCTCGTTGCCCCGCACGCCCAGCGGCAAGATCAGGCGTGCCGCGCTCGCCGAGGTGGCGGAGGCCGCGGACGAGGGCCGCGGATGACCTCGGACGAGCCGCCCGCGACCGCGCACGACCGGCTGCTGCGCCACGCGCTCGACCGGCCCGACGCGGTGGCGCTCACCTGCCTCGACGGCATCGGTGAAATGGAGTTGACATATCGTCAACTTCTGTCACTCACACAGTGGTTCGGCCGCAGGCTCACCGCCCTGGGGGTGCGGCCGGGTGAGCGGATCGTCCTGGTGCTGCCGAACGACGAGTCGTTCGCCGTCGCCCTGCTCGCGGCCATCGGCCGAGGGATCGTGCCGGTGCCCGCCGCCACCCCGGCGACCACCCGGTCCGAGGGATTCGCCCGACGGCTGCGCGGCATCGCCGCCGACTGCCGTCCCGCCCTGGTCGTCACCACCGCGGCGTGGCG
The DNA here is from genome assembly GCF_040678895.1 of Kitasatospora sp. NPDC049258. NCBI lineage: Bacteria > Bacillati > Actinomycetota > Actinomycetes > Kitasatosporales > Streptomycetaceae > Kitasatospora > Kitasatospora sp. NPDC049258. The sequence goes on along the minus strand of NZ_JBFAQT010000017.1, from coordinate 37,047 downwards.
CGGCGCGGTCCGCGAGGCGCTCGGCGGGCTGCACGTCCCCGGCGGGGTGTACCCCTGGCCCGAGCCGGTCGGGGCCGACGCCGACCCCGACTCGGACTCGACCCCGGCGGGCGAAGCGACCTGCCCACCGTCGCCGGACGCGCCAGCCTTCCTGCAATACACCTCCGGTTCGACCGGCGCACCCAAGGGCGTCGTCGTCAGCCACCGGGCGCTGCGGGCCAGTTGCGCCCAGGCGGCCCGCGTCTACCGCGAGGGCCCGGCGGACGTCGCCGTGACCTGGGTGCCGCTCCACCACGACATGGGACTCGTCACCGGGCTGCTGCGTCCGCTGTTCAGCGGGTACCGGTCCGTTCTGATGGCGCCCGAGGCGTTCGCGCGCCGCCCGGGCGCCTGGCTGTCGGCCATCACCGCGCACGGCGGGACGCTGTCCAGCGCACCGGACTTCGCCTACGCCGTGTGCGCCCGCAAGGTCACCGACCACGAACTGGCCGCCCTCGACCTGCGCACCTGGCGGGTCGCCCGCAGCGCCGGCGAGGTGGTGCGGGCCGCCACGGCGGACCGGTTCGCTGCGCGGTTCACCGCCGCCGGGCTCCCGCCCCGGAGCCTGTGCCCCTCCTACGGCATGGCGGAGGCCACCCTCACCGTCACCGCCTGCACCCCGGAGCGCCCGCCCGTCCGCCTGGCCGTGCGCACCGACGCGCTGCGCGCGGGCGAGGTGGTCCCGGCCGCGCCGGGGGAACGCGCCACAGTCCTGCTCTCCTCGGGGACACCGCTGCCCGGCACCGAGCTGCGGGTGCACGGCACCCCCGCCGGGCCCGACGGCGGCGCCCGCGTCGGGGACCTCGCCGTCCGAGGGCCGCAGCTGTTCAGCGGGTACTGGCCGGCGGCGCACCGCCCGACCGACTGGCACCCGACCGGCGACCGCGGATTCACCCACGACGGCCACCTGTACGTCGTGGGCCGCAGCGACGACGTCCTGGTCCACCACGGCCGGAACTTCTACCCGGCCGACGTCCTCGCGGTCTGCGAGGACGTCCCCGGCCTGCGGCCCGGTCGCTGCGCGGCGGTCCGCGTCACGGACCCGGCCCCGGACCCGGACCCCGCCGGCGACGCGGTCGAGCGGGTGTACCTGGTCGCGGAGTTGGCCGACGGCCCCGGCACGCCCCCGCCCGCCCAGGTGGCGGCCCGGGTACGGCGGCGGCTCGCGAGCGCCCTGGACCTGTACGTCGCCGAGGTCGTCCTGCTGCCCCCGGGCGCCCTGCCCGTGACGACCAGCGGGAAGGTGCGCGCCGGCGAGACCCGCCGGCGCCTCGCCCGGGGGACGCTCCCCCGCCTGTGAGCGACCGGTGCGGCAGCCCCGCCCGGCGGAACGAACCAGCGGACATCAGCGGACATCAGTAGGGAAGAGGAACCGTGCACGCTCCGACTTTGGCCCCGTGGGTCGGCGACCCCGCCGCCTTCAGCACCGCGTACTGGCGCCGCCGGCCGGGCGTCTTCCGGCCGGACGGGGGCCTGCGCAGCCCGTTCACCCTGGCCGACGTCGACACCGCGCTCGCCACCGGCTTCCTGCCCGACCCGTACGTGGAGATGACGCGCGCCGAGGACCCGCTCGGCCCTGACGCCTACCTGTCCCCGCGGGCGGTGCACGGCTCCTCGTACGGGGGGTTCGCCGACGAGACCAAGATCCGGGCGCTGTTGGCGGACGGCGCTACCCTGCTGATGCGTCGGATCGACCAGTGGCACGGCCCGACCCGGGACCTGCTGGCCCGACTCTCCGCCGAACTCCAGCTGGCGGTGGAGGCGTTCTGCTTCGTGACGCCCGCCGGCACCCAGGGCGTGCCGCTGCACCGCGACGACGCCGATGTCCTCGTCCTCCAGCTGAACGGCAGCAAGTCCTGGCGCGTCCACGAGGGGCCGGTGGACGGGAACTGGCGGCACGGCCGGGTCGAGGGCGAGCCCCCGGCGGAGGTGCTACGGACCACCCTGCGCGCCGGTGAGGTGCTCTACATCCCCCGGGGCTACGCCCACCAGGCCGTCGGCGACCAAGGCCTCTCGGTGCACCTGTCGTTGACCATCCGCGAGATCCACACCGGCGATCTGTTCCGCAGTCTGCAGAAGCTCTCCGCGCGGTCGATGGCCATCGAGAGCCGGCCGCTGGACGACGACGCGGTGCTGGCCGCGGCCACCGCGATGCTCGACCATGTCCGCGCGGCCGTCGCCGCCCTGAGTCCCGAGGACCTGGTGCGGCACGCCCGGCGCGGGAAGCTGGCCACGCTGCCCGCCCCGCGCTCGCCGATCTCGCTGAGCGCAGCGGCGCTCGAGGCGGCGGCCGCGGACCACGCCGTCCTCGTCTGACCGGGCCGCGGCGGACCGGGTCAGAGCAGGGTGAGGATGCGGGGGCCGTCGTCGGTGACGGCGACGGTGTGCTCGATGTGGGCGGCGCGGCTGCCATCGGTGGTGCGCAGGGTCCAGCCGTCGGGGTCGGTGCGGTAGTCGTTGCGGCCGCTGGCCATCAGCATCGGTTCGATGGCCAGGGTGAGGCCGTGGCGCAGCCGGAAGCCGCGGCCGGGCCGGCCGTGGTTGGGGAGGTGCGGGTCCTCGTGCATCCGGCGGCCGATGCCGTGGCCCCCGAAGTCGGCCGGCATCGCGCAGGCGGCGTCGCGGGCGACCGTGCCGATGGCGTGCGAGATGTCGCCGATGCGGTGGCCGACGGTGGCGGCGGCGATGCCGGCGTCCAGGGCCTGCTGGGTAGCGGCGATCAGGGCGAGGTCGGCGGGACGGGGGGTGCCGACGATGAAGCTGATCGCGGCGTCGCCGGTCCAGCCGTCGAGTTCGGCCCCGCAGTCGATGCTGACCAGGTCGCCGTCACGCAGCCGCTGGTCGCCGGGGATGCCGTGGACCACGGCGTCGTTCACCGAGGCGCAGATCACCGCCGGGAACGGGGTCGGGGCGAAGGAGGGCCGGTAGCCGAGGAACGGCGAGCGCGCCCCGGCCTCGACGAGGACACCGCGGGCGGCTTCGTCGAGCTCGCGCAGGCGCACCCCGACGGCGGCCGCGGCGCGCGCGGCGGCAAGTGCGCGGGCGACCACGCGGCCGGCCTCGCGCATCGCCTCCAGCGCCGTGTCGGTCTTGATCTCCACCATGGTCGGGTCTCCTTGCGATGCGATGTCACCCAATACTTATACCGGTATTAGTATCACGGGCATGGTGAGAGTTCCGTTGAGTCCGCAGGAGCGGCAGCGCGGGGAGCGCTTCGGGCGCCTGCTCCGTGAGGCGCGAGGCGACCGCAGCATGGTCGAGGTCGCGGCGGCGGCCGGGGTGTCCGCCGAGACGCTCCGCAAGATCGAGACCGGCCGGGCCCCGACCCCGGCCTTCTTCACGGTGGCGGCGCTGGCCCATGCGCTGCGGCTGTCGCTGGACGACCTCGCGGCGGCCTGCGCGCAGGACGCCGCCGACGAGGAGGAGACCATCCCGGCCTGACCCTCCGACACCAGCGTCTACCGCCTCGACCGGGACGGCGGGACGTGGCGCTATCGCTACTCGCACGACGAGTGACGAGTGAGGCCGGCCGGGCCCGTCGCCCGTCGCCCGCGTGGTGGCGGGCGACGGGTCGGTGCGGTCGGTGCGGCCTCAGTGGCCGAAGTCGAACCAGTTGAGGTTGACGTAGTCGGCGCTCTGTCCGCTGGTGAAGGTCAGGTAGACGTCGTGGGTGCCGGTGACGCCGCTGATGTTGGCGGGGACGGTGCGCCAGCTCTGCCAGCCGCCGGTGTCGGCGATGGCGAAGGAGCCGACGGGAGCGCTGCTGCTGCTGTCGAGACGGACCTCGACCAGCCCGCTGACCCCGCCCGCCGCACCGCTCGCCACCCGGGCGAGGAACTGCCGGGCAGCCGAGGAACCGAAGTTGACGCCCCGGTAGAGGGCCCAGTCGCCGTTGGCCAGTGCCCCGAGGTCCTGGCCGCCCTCGGTGCAGGCCTCGGTGACGGTGCCGCCCTGGTCGTTGTAGGACTCGGCCTGGATCGGCGCGTAGGCGTCCCGGCCGCCACCCGGCGGGGTGGTCGGGCTGCCGGTCGGCGTCGGCGTCGGCGTCGGCGTGGGTGTGGGGTTGCCGGCGCCGGACTGCCAGACGCCGACGTAGTCGACCACCATCGGCACGCCGGAGACCGTACCGTCGTCCGGGCCGCCGCCGAAGGCCGCCGGGAACGCGCCGCCCATCGCGAGGTTGAGGATCACGAAGAACCCGTGCCCGGTGGCGGCCGCCCAGGTGCCGGCGTCCATCTGGTCGGCCCTGACGCTGTGGAACTGCACCCCGTCCAGGTACCAGCGCAACTGCTCGGGGCTGGTGCTGCGGTCCCACTCCACGGTGTAGGTGTGGAAGCCGCCCTGGCAGGTCGCCGGGGAGCAGGCGCGCTGGCCGCCGATGCCGGTCGTCTCGTTGCAGACCCCGCCCGGGCTGGTGCCGCAGTGCAGGGTGGCCCACTCGTTGTTGAGGCCCTGGACGTTCTCCATGATGTCGATCTCGCCGATGCTCGGCCAGTTCCAGTAGTTGCCCCGGTAGGGCGCGCCGAGCATCCAGAACGCGGGCCAGTAGCCCTTGGCCGCCGCCCCGGTGACGTTCGGCATCTGGAGCCGGGCCTCGACCCGGAGTCTGCCGCCGGCCGGGGGCTGGAAGTCGGTGCGGTTGGTCTCGATCCGGCCGGAGGTCCACTGCCCGGCGGCGTTGCGGACCGGGGTGATGCGCAGGTTCCCGGTGCCGTCGAGCGCCACGTTGGCGGTGCTGGAGGTCATCGTCTCGACCTCGCCGGTGCCGAAGCCGGCCGGCCCGCCGGGGTACGAAGTGCCGTTGGTGTAATGCCAGTTGGCGGTGTTGACGCCGGTGCCGGCCGGCCCGTTGAAGTCGTCCGCGAAGACCTGGGTCCAGCCGCCGGGCGCCGGCACGGCGGCCTGCGCGGGGTCGAACCGCCCGGCCAGGGAGCCGGTCAGCAGCCCGGCCAGGCCGAGGGCGGCGAGCAGGAGGCGCAGGCGTGGTGGTCGATGCCGCATGGGGTGCCTCTCGTTGGGTGGGGGTCCTGAGAGCGCTCTCTATTTTGGTATCGAAGCCGGCGACAACTGTCAACAGATGAAGGCGAATTGGCCTCGGATCCGGGCTTTCCCTTGAAGAGTTGGACGAGATGGTTGACATGCCATCAGGAGGCGGACACTCTCCGATCGAGAGCGCTCTCACCGCAGCGCCACACCGTGGGTCCGGGCCGGAGGTCGGCTGCCCGCAGGTCTCAGCCGCGCCCGATGTACGGCATCGCGGTCGCCAGCACGGTGGCGAACTGGATGTTGGCCTCCAGCGGCAGCTCGGCCATCTGCCGCACGGTCCGGGCGACGTCGGCCACGTCCATGGTGGGCTCGGCCGCGATCCGGCCGTCGGCCTGGCGGACGCCGACGCTCATCGCCTCGGTCATGTCGGTCGCCGCGTTGCCGATGTCGATCTGGCCGCAGGCGATCCGGTAGGGGCGGCCGTCCAGCGAGAGCGACCTGGTGAGGCCGGTGACGGCGTGCTTGGTGGCCGTGTACGCGATGCTGTGCGGGCGCGGCACGTGGGCGGAGATCGAGCCGTTGTTGATGATCCGCCCGCCCTGCGGCCGCTGCCCTTTCATCTGGCGGAAGGCACCCTGGGCACAGAGGAAGGCGCCGGTCAGGTTGAGCTCGACGACCGCCCGCCATTCGGCGTACGCCAGGTCCTCGACCGGGGTGGGGGCGCCGAAGGTGCCGGCGTTGTTGAAGAGCAGGTCGAGCCGGCCGAAGCGTTCGGCGGTCTCCGCGAAGAGCGCGTCCACGGCGGCGGGGTCGGTGACGTCGGTCGGGACGACGGCCGCCGATCCGGCGCCGAGCCGGGCGGTCTCGCGCAGCGGTTCGCCGCGACGGCCCGCCAGCACCAGCTGCCAGCCGGCCGCGGCGAGCTCCAGGGCGACGGCGCGCCCCACCCCGCTGCCGGCTCCGGTGACCACGGCGACCTGCTGCGACACGTGCTGCTCCTCGGTGCTGGGTGCTCGGTGCTGCGATGCCCGGCACTGCCCGACCCGGCGGTGCTCGGCCCTGCCCCGATGATCCCGCGGCGCCGCCCGGCGCGTCACTGGTACGAGCGTCCAACGCGGGTCGGGGCGGGCGCCGGCCGGCCTGGTGGGACGTCCGGGGCGGACCACTCTCACCGGCCGCGGGGCCACGTGAGAGTGGTCACGCCCGGCGCCGCCATCCGTCGGGCACCGGGGGGCCACCGGCCGGGCCCGGCCGGGGCCCTCGGGCGGGACGGCCGATCACCCGCCCGGCCCGCCCCTGTCCTCCGGCGGGGTGAGACCCCCGCCGGACGGCGGGTTCCCTCACTGTGGCGCAACCGGTCACGGGGCGGCTCCGTCATAGGATCACGGATGCCGCGGTCTCCCTCCGGAGGCCGTCGCGCCAGTTCCGGGGCGGCTGACGAGTTGAGGTCCGCCGCCCGTTTCCAGGCCCCGCCGGGGCCGCCGCCCGGATCCACCGACCGGGCGAGACATCGCTCGGAGAGTCCCCACCGTGCAGCCGCAGCCGTTCGTCACCCGCACCCGCGCCGTCCTCTCCGCCGTCGCCGCCCTCGGGCTGGCCGCCGCGCTGGCGGCGTGCGGCAGTACCGATACCGGCAAGCCGGTCGGCGACGGCGCGAAGACGGCCGGCGGCACCGCCCCGGCCGCCCCGCCGAGCCCCACCAAGCCCTCGAAGGTGCTCAAGCCGACCGGACCGGCCGCCGAGTTCAAGACGGTCGCGCAGACCGGCGTCGGCCCGATCCAGGTGACCACGCTGACCGGGGCGAAGTCCGGGGTCACCGGCAAGGTCTGGGTCTGGCTGCCGCCGGAGTACCACGACCCCAAGTACGCGAACACCGGCTTTCCGGTGCTCACCCTCTACGCGGGCGGCCAGAGCGCGGGCTACAACACCTGGACCGACAACCAGCTGCCGATCCAGGCGGCCGACGTGGAGCTGACCAAGGCGGGCAAGGCCCACCCGTTCATCATGGTCATGCCGGTGCAGAACCTGAACTCCAGCGAGGCCACGGCCATGGAGTGCGCGGACATCCCCGGCCAGCCCAAGATCGGCACCTGGATGGCCGAGGACATCCCCGACTTCGTCCGGGCGAACTTCCGCACCGTCAAGGGCCGGGACGGCTGGGCCGTGATGGGTGCCTCCACCGGCGCGTTCTGCAGCGCCAAGCTCGCCCTCCAGCACCCGGACGTGTTCAAGGCCGCGGTCCCGATCGACGGGTACTTCAACCCGGACTCCCCGCTGTGGAAGGGCCACGAGCAGGAGCGGCTGGCCAACAGCCCCGACCAGCTGGCCGCCGCCGGCACCGCCGACGTCCGGATCCTGGCCACCGCCGGCGAGGCCAACGCGGGCGAGGTCAAGGTGGTGAAGGCCTGGGTGGCCAAGGTGAAGGCCCCGGCCACCGTGGAGTACTACGAGCAGCCCGGTGGCAAGCACCTCACCTCCGACTTCAAGAAGATGATCCCCAACACCCTGGAGTGGCTCTCCAAGAACGTGGCCGGGCCCGAGGGCGACTGACCCGTGGCGGGTTTGCGAAGCCGCCCCCGAGCGGGGGCGGCTTCGCGCGATACTGGTCCGGTGGGCCCCGCGGCAGGCCGGCGAAAATCGCCGGCGACCCCTCTGACCTGCGCGTCAATCAGACATTCATTCGACCCTGATGGCATATCACCACCCTGGAGACCCGGGCCGGGACACCGCAGATGCGGAGTCCGGAGCGGCCAGCCTCAGCCAGTCGTGAAGAGAGCGCCATGCCCAGCCACCTGCTGCCCGTCAGGACCCCGCACGTCCCCGCCCAGTCGGACGGGGAGAGCGCCCGGGCCACCGCCGAACCGCCCACCGCCGAGCCGATCCCGTTCGCCGGCCTCCAGCTGGTGCACGCCGCCCTGCGCCGCGACCTCGCCCGGCTCCCCAACGCCCTCCGGCTGCTCCAGCCCGGGGACGCGGTGGCCGGTGACGCGCTCCAGCGGCACTGGGACTTCATGATCGCCATGATCACCTGCCACCACGAGCAGCAGGACACCCGGCTCTGGCCGCTGCTGCGCCGGTTCGTCCCCGAGCTACGGCTGCTGCTGAACTGGCTGGAGGCCGACCACCACAACCTCGACCACTCCTTCACCCGGGTGACCACCCTGGTCCGGATCGCCACCCGGGATCCGGCCAGCAGCTGGCCGGTCGCCTACGCGGTCGAGGAGCTGGCCGCCCGGCTGGAGACCCACCTGCGGATCGAGGAGCGCCAGCTGCTGCCGCGGATGGCCGGCGTCTTCCCGGCCGGCTCCCGGATCGGCACCCTGCCCGAGCTGCTCGACCTGATCCGGCTGGCCGACGGCCCGGCCTCCTCGGACGCCCTGGTCTGGCTGCTGGACGGCGTGGCCGAGGAGCAGATCGACCGGCTGCTCGCCGACTGCGACCACGAGACCGCCCGCCACTGGCCGCACTGGCGCGACACCTACGCCCGCTGCACCGACCAGCTCTGGGGCCCGCGCAGCTAGCGGGCGGCGGCGCCCATGAGGTCCTCCCGGTCCCGGGCCCGGGGATACCGGGGTACCTCCCGGGGGAGCCTGGGGCACCGGGATACCTCCCGGGCGGAGCCTGGGGAGCCGCGCGATACAGGAGGCACCGCGCCGTCCTTTCCACTGCGCAGCCCCGGTCCCGCCGCAGGTCAACCGGCGTGCGTCAGGCCCCCCGAGGTTCAGTCGTCGAGGCCGACCAGGGCGTAGTACCCGGGCAGGTCCGCCGGGTCCTCGGTGACCAGGCCGAGGTAGCCGTCCGGGCGGATCAGGTACAGCCCGCTGCCGTAGCCGTCGAACCGCACCGTGCGGACGGCCGCCGGCGCCGCGGGCGGTTCGACGCCGGCCGCCAGCAGGGTGAAGTGCGGGCCGCGCAACAGGTCGAACAGCCGCCCGCCGCCGGGCAGCGCCGCGTCCGGTGCCCGGTCGCCGGCCCGCAGACCGTCCTCGGGCGGCGCGGTGCGGGTGTCCGCGCTCAGCGGGCCGCCCCGGTAGTCGATGCCGAGCTGCGCGGTCGGCTCGCCGCGCCGGGCGGGGGCCGCCGAGCGGTCCTGCGCACCGGCCCGGTGCAGCGAGGTGCTGATGTTCAGGACCTCGGCCGCGACCGGCAGCCGCTCCGCCTGGTAGCTGTCCAGCAGTTCGGCGGGAGCGCCGTGCGCCAGCACCTGGCCGAGCTTCCAGCCCAGGTTGTAGGCGTCCTGGATGCTGGTGTTCAACCCCTGGCCGCCGGCGGGGGAGTGGATGTGCGCCGCGTCCCCGGCCAGGAAGACCCGGCCGCTGCGGAACCGGTCGGCCAGCGCGGCGCGCGCCCGGAACACGGAGGACCAGCGGACTTCGGTGACCGCCCCGGCGGGCAGCCCGGTGCGCTCGGCCACGGTGCGGCGCACGCCCGCGGCCGAGGCGTCGGGCTCGCCGTCCTCGAACTGGGCGAACAGCTGGAAGTCCGCCGTGCCCGGCAGCGGGCAGAGCATCGCCGGCCCGCCCGGGGCCTGCGGCCACAGGTGCCAGCTCTCCCGGTCCAGGCCGGTCAGCCGGAGGTCCGCGACCAGGGCCGGGCGCTGGTCGACCGGGCCGCCGACCATCGGGACGCCCACCGCCCGCCGTACCGTGCTGCGCCCACCGTCGGCGGCGACCAGGTAGTCCGCGGTGACCGTGCGGGTGGCGCCGTCGGGGCCGGTGAGCTGCGCCGTGACCCGCTCGGCGTCCTGCGCGAAGCCGGTCAGGGCGGTGCCGAGGACGGCCTCGCCACCGAGCTCCACCAGCCTGGCGTGCAGGATCTCCTGGGTGCGCCACTGCGGCAGCATCCAGATCTCGGGGTACGGCACGGCCGGGTCGCCGACCGGCCCGCGCTCCATCAGGTCCCACCGCTGCCCGCGCTCACCGCCCTCCCAGCTCTGCACCAGCGGGTACGGCCCGCCCGCGGCCAGGACGGCGTCGATCACGCCGAGGTCGTCGAAGACCTCCTGCGTACGGGGCTGGATCCCCTTGCCGCGCGACCCCGGGAACAGGCCGGCGGCCTGCTCGACCAGCAGGGCGGGCACCCCGCGCCGGGCGAGGTCCAGGGCCAGGGTGAGGCCGGTCGGGCCGGCTCCGACGATCAGGACGGGAGTGTGCATCCCAGATCTCCTTAACGTTGTTAAGTTGCTGCCGTTCCGAGCCTGGACTTAACGGTGTTAAATTGTCAAGGGGTCACCGCGGGGAAGCCCGGCAGCGAGAGGAAGCACAGGCGTGGCAGCGAAACTGGACCGGGCGCAGGTGGTCGACGCGGCGCTGCGACTGCTCGACGAGGTCGGCCTGGAAGGCCTGACCCTGCGCCGGATCGCCGCCGAGCTCGACGTCAAGGCCCCGGCCCTGTACTGGCACTTCGCCGCCAAGCAGGAGCTGTTGGACGAGCTCGCCACCGAGATGATCCGCCGGATGGTCGCCGCCGCCGAGCTGCCGGCCGAGGACGCCCCCTGGCCGGAGCACCTCACCGCCGCTTGCCGGGTCCTGCGCCGCGCCCTGCTCGGCCACCGCGACGGCGCCCGGGTGTTCAGTGGCACCCGGCTCACCGACACCGGCCACGCGGCCGTGCTGGAAAGGCAGTTGGAGCCCTTCGTCCGCGACGGCTTCACCCTCCCCGAGGCCGTGGATGCCTACTTCACCGCGTACAGCTTCACCGTCGGCTTCGTGATCGAGGAGCAGGCCGTCCACCCGCTGCCCGGGGAGCGGGCCCCCGGGTACGACGCCGCCGAGCGCGCCGAGCGGATCGGCCCCGACCACCCGCTGGCCGCGGCCGCCGGGGCGGACATCTTCGACGGGTACGAGCGGCGCTTCGAGCGCGGCCTGGCCATCGTCACGGCCGGCGTCGCGGCGCTCGCGCGGCAACGCCCCGAACCGGGCGCCCGGGCGTGAGCGGACAGGGGGTGAACTCCTCCGCCCCGGCACCAGGTCGGCGGAACCGTACTTCCCGGAGCGCACCCTGGCCCGCTGGCTGCGGACGCACGGACTGCCGGACACCGTCCGGGCCTTCTCCTCGGTCGGCGTCCGACCGCTGCGCGCCGCCTACCGGGCGCTCACCCGCCAGATCGGCACCGCCGTCGAGGAGTTCCGCGACCAGCTGCCCGCGCAGCGCCCGCCCCGGGTGTTCCCGCACTGACGGTGCCGGCGCGCGCCGCCCGGAAGCTCTCCGGGATCAGGGCTTCCCGGCCGCCGCGACGATCTTGGCGGTGGTGTGGAAGAAGCGGGAAGTGCCCTGACCGGCATAGGACTTGGGGAGGGCGGTGGCCGGATTCGACCCGAGCCGCCCGCCCCGCAGGTGCATCACCACGAAGGCCGCGCCCGGGGTGGCGCCGAGGATCTCCCAATCGCCCTTGGCCGAGCGCACCGGGAACTCCAGCCCCTCGGGCAGCGGTTCGGACAGGAACACCACGCAGAGCCGGACCTCCGGCGTCACCTCCACCGCCGCGAACGGCTCCGCCGCGACCAGTTCCTCGACCTCCTCGACCGTGCGGACCATGGTCGGCACCGGGTAGCCGAGCGCGGCCTCCAGCTGCCGCTCGATCCGCCCGGTCAGCGCGGCCAGGTCGGACTCCTCGGTGTCGAAGAAGACGTTCCCGCTCTGGATGTAGCTGCGGACCCGCTCCAACCCGAGCTCGGCGAAGAGCTCGCGCAGCCGCTCCATCTTCACGGTCCGCCCGCCGACGTTGATCGCGCGCAGGAATGCGATGTAGGTCTGTGCCATCCGGCCAGTCTCGCAGCGCCCACCGACAGCGGCGCGGACCTCGACCGGATTGTCGGTGGCCGCTGCCAGACTGGCCCCATGGTTACCTGGCAGGATTTCGAGCAGCAGGCCCCGGATCTCGCGCCTGCCGTGCGCGCCCGCTTCGAGGCCCACAAGCACCATGTGCTGGCCACCCTGCGCAAGGGCGGCTCCCCCCGGGTCAGCGGCACCGAGGTGCAGTTCATCGGCGCGGAGCTGACCGTCGGGTCGATGTTCGGCGCCGTCAAGGCCGTGGACCTGAAGCGGGACGGGCGCTACGCGCTGCACAGCCACCCGGGCGACGAGACGATGGTGGACGGCGACGCCAAGATCTCCGGCGTCGCCGTCGAGCTCACCGACGAGCTGGAGCTCGCCGCGTACGAGAGCGAGCTCCCGCAGCCGCAGCCGGGCCCGTACCACGCGTTCCGGCTGGGCCTGACCGAGGTGGTGCTGACCACGGTGGACGGGGATCGGCTGGTGATCCGCTCCTGGCGCCCGGGGGAGGAGGTGCGGACGACGATCCGCACCTGACCGGCCGGGCGGCAGCGGGCCGGGTCAGCCCGGCAGCACCGCGCGCACCGCCTCCGGCGTGCGCGCCACCACCGCGTGGCCGTCGTCCGCGGTGATGATCGGGCGCTGGATCAGGATCGGGTGCTCCGCCAGCGCGGCGATCCAGCGGGCCCGCTCGCCGGCCTCGCGCGGCCACTGCTTCATCCCCAGGTCCTTGGCGGCCTGCTCGTCCAGCCGGGTGATGTCCCACGGCTCCAGCAGCAGCCGCCCCAGCACCTGCTCCAGCTCGGCCGCGGTCGGCGGGTCCTCCAGGTAGCGGCGGACGGTGTACGAGGCACCGGCGGCGTCCAGCTCGGTGAGGGCACTGCGGCACTTGCCGCAGCGCGGATTGATCCAGATCTCCATCCCGCCACCCTACTCAGCGCCCGCCCACCCGCCGACCGACCCGCGACGGCCACACCGACCCGCGACGGCCACCACGGGAACGCCGGAGCTCCCGCGGTCCGTTCCCCCTCGGTCAAAGCAGGCACCACCGAGGGGGCGGACCATGGACGGCACGGCGGTCATCGAGCAACTGCTGACACCCGAGGGCCGGGCGGACCCGTACCCGCTGTACGAGCTGGCGCGGGAGCTGGGCCCGGTGGCCCCGTGCGGCGAGGGGCTGGTCCTGGTCACGGGGTACCAGGAGGCCGACCGCGCCCTGCGCGACCCGGCCTTCGCGGTGCAGAGCGCGGCGCGGCAGCCCGGGGTGGTCCAGCCGCTCTTCCCCAGCCCGGCCCGGGAGCTGTTCGCCCGCTCCCTGCTGGAGACCGACGCGCCCGACCACACCCGGGTGCGCGCGCTGATCGCCTCGGTGTTCACCGCCCGCCGGGTGGCCGCCCTCGCACCCGCCGTGGCCGCCGCCGTCGCCCGGCTGCTCGAGCAGCTGGCCGGGTCCGGAACCGACGGCTCCCCGGTCGACTTCATGGACGGCTTCGCCTTCCGGCTGCCGGTCGGGGTGGTCTGCGAACTGCTCGGCGTGCCCGAGCAGGACCACTACCGCTTCCGCGGGCTGGCCTCGGACCTGACGGCCGCGCTCGAACTGGAGGCGGAGCCGGCCGAGCTGGACGCGGCCGACGCGGCGGCCGAGGAACTCGGCGACTACTTCCTCGAACTCGCCGCCCGCCGCGTCGCGGATCCGAGGGACGACCTGGTCGGCGCACTGGTCCAGGTCGCCGCCGCGGACGGCGCCCGGCTCGGCGGCGATGAGCTGATCGCCAACCTGGTGGTGCTGCTGGTGGCCGGCTTCGAGACCACCACCAACCTGCTGGGCAACGGCCTGCGGCTGCTCTTCGACCACCCGGAGCTGATCACCCGGCTGCGCGGCGGTGGCCTCGCCCCGGGCGCCTTCACCGAGGAGGTGCTCCGGTTCGATCCGCCGGTGCAGCTCACCACCCGGATCGCCCGGGGCGACGGCCTGGCGCTGGGCGGCGTCCCCGTCCCGCCCGGCACCGGGGTGCTGCTCCTGCTCGGCGCGGCCAACCGTGACCCGGCCCGGTATCCGCAGCCGGACCGCTTCGACCCGGACCGCTTCGACCCCGACCGCTTCGACCCTGCCGGCTCCGACCGCCGCGGCCCCGCGGGCCGCCCGCTCAGCTTCGGCGCCGGGGCGCACTTCTGCCTCGGTGCCCGGCTGGCCCGGCTGGAGGCCGACCTCGCGCTGCCCGCGCTGCTCACCCGCTTCCCCGCACTCGCCCCGGCCGCCGCACCGCTGCGGCGCGAGCGCCTGGTGCTGCGCGGCTACCGTTCGCTGCCCGTCAGCACGGTCTGAATCGGGCCTTTGGTCCCTCCCGGCCGGGACTTTCGGTCGCCCGATCGGGCCGGGCCGCTGGGCGACCATGGGAGGAGCCGTGCGCTGCCCGGCCGGGATCCGCCGGCCGGGCGGCGCACCGCCCGAGGAGGTCCGCCTTGTCCGCCCCCACCCAGCCCGTCCGCCCGGCGCCCGTCGCGGCCCGTCCGGCCGAGCCACGCGCCGCCGGGGCCACCGAGGCCACCGCCGTCGCGCGCTGGCAGCAGGCGCTGGCGGAGGCGACCCGGGCACCGCGCTGGGTGCGCCGGCTGCCGGTGCTGCTGGTCGTGGTCGACCTGGCACTGGAGTACGCGCTGCCCGAGTCGGTGGCGGCCGGCTTCCTGTGCACGGTGCTGCCGGTGGTGGTCGCCTTCAGTCTGGGGCCCGGCCTGGTCGGCGCCGCCACGGTCTTCACCATCGCGCTGCAGGGGGTGCTGGCCGGGCGCGCCGGGCACCTCTTCGAGCAGCACCACGTCTGGGTGTACGTCACCACCGTGCTCGCGGGGCTGCTCGGCGCCGCGCTCTCCTGGCAGCGCCGCAAGCAGGCCCGCGACCTGGTCCGGGTCCGCACCATCGCCGACACGCTCCAGCACGCGGTGCTGCGCCCCGTCCCGGCCGAGCCCGGCGGGCTCCGGGCCGCCGGCCTCTACCGGCCGGCCCAGGCCGACGTGGCGGTCGGCGGCGACCTGTACGAGGTCTGCGAGACCCGGTACGGCACCCGGGTGCTGCTCGGCGATGTCCGGGGCAAGGGGCTGGACGCGGTCCGCACCGTGGCCGACGTGATCGGCGCCTTCCGGATCGCCGCCCACGAGACGGCCGACCTCGCGGACCTCGCCCGGCAGCTGGACCGCCAGGTGCTCAGGGAGGCCGCCGACTGCGGCGACGAGGAGCTGTTCGTCACCGCCGTGCTGCTCCAGCACTGCCCGCGCACCGGCCGGGTCGAGCTGGTCAACCGCGGCCATCTGGAGCCCCTGCTGCTGAGCCCCGGCTCCGCCCGTCCGCTGGACTGCCCGGACCAGCTGCCGCTCGGCCTCGGCGACCTCGCGGCGGGCGGCGAGGGGCCCACCGCGGTCGAGCTGCCGGCGGGCTGCACCCTGCTGCTGTACACCGACGGCGTCACCGAGGCGCGCGACCGGGCCGGCGCGTTCTACCCGCTGGTCCAGCGCCTGGCCCGGCTCGGCACCACCGACCCGCGGGCCGTGGTGGCCTTCCTCGACCAGGACGTCCGCAGCCACTCCACCGGCCTGGCCGACGACCTCGCGGTGCTCGCCCTCACCCCGGCCTGACACCGGGACGCGGCACGGCAGACTGTGGGGGTGCCAGAGCCCGCCCTGATCCCGCCGGTCCCCACCCGCCTGCCCGCCGAGGTGCGCTGCCTGCGCTGCGGCCGTCCGCTGCACGACCCCGAGTCCAGGATGCTCCGGCTCGGCCGCGAGTGCCGCCGCCCGGACCCGACCACCCGCGTCCTGCCCGGCGAACAGGACCCCCTCCCGGGCCTCCCCCCGCCCGCCTGAGCCGATCGGTCCCCGTGCGGCAGCAGCCCGGAGGTCTCCGACCCGAAGCCGAACGGCGCCGGGATCGGCGAAGGAGGATCACGGTCGACCGGCGCGCGTGATCCCCCGATCCCGGTACCCCGTGGGCCCGTTGTGCGGCGCTCGACGCGCGAAGGCCTCCGCCCCGGGGGCGGAGGCCTTCGTCAGCACCGGCCGGGCCGGCCTACAGGTCCGCAGTAGTGCTCGCACACCGTCCTGACCCGAGTGGCCTCCCACGGCCCCGGAGGGGGAGTGCTCCCGGCCGGGGCGCTCGCCCCTCGATGTCAGCCGACCGCCCTGGCGGCGTCGTCGATGAGGTCGGCGACGACCCTGGGGTGGCTGAGCATCACGACGTGGGAGGAGGTCGGCACTTCGACCACCTTGCGGGCATTGGCGCGGGTGTACATCCAGCGCTCGCACGCCGGCGGGATCGCCTTGTCCCGGCCGGCGACCAGGCCCCAGGTCGGGATCGTCCTCCAGGCCGCGGCCGTCGTCGGGAAGGTGAAGGAGTCGGCGTCGAACGGCCGCTGCGTGGCCTGGAGGATCTGGAATTCGGCGGTGGAGAGGTCGGCGGCGAAGGCCGCCTGGCCGTTCCTGCCCAGGTACAGATCGGTCCCGGTGGTGCCGTCGGCCTTGGTGTACGGCACCGGCACGCTCACCGGCGCGACCTCGCTGCCGGGGAACTTGGTGATGAGCTCGCCCTGCGTCTCGCCCACGTCGGGCACGAACGCGGCGACGTACACCAGGGCCTTGACGTTCGCCTTCCCGGCGGCGGCGTTGGTGATGACCGTCCCGCCCATGGAGTGGGCGACCAGCACGACCGGTCCGGCGATGCTGTCCAGCAGGCTGGCGATGTAGGGGGCGTCGGTCGGGATGCCGCGCAGCGGATTGGACCCGCAGACCGTGGTGTAGCCCTTGTGCTGCAGCTCGCCGATGGTGGCGTTCCAGCAGGAGGAGTCGGCGTAGCCGCCGTGCACCAGGACGATGGTGGGCTTCACTCTCGGCTTCCTCTCACCGGTACCGCTCGGGGCCGCGGCGGAGGCTGTCCCTCCCCCACTCGCCGCCAGCGCGGCCGACCCGGCCAGCGCCGCTCCTGCGGCCAGCATCGTGCGGCGGGAAAACTCCGTCTTCATGGGACTCCTCGGACGTTGGGATCGGGGAGACCGCCGGGCTGAGGTCAGCCGCGCGCGGCCTGCTTGATCAGGTCGGCGGTGGCGGCGTTCTGGGAGAGGTACACCGAGTGGCTGCCGGGTGCCTCGACGGTGGTGGCACCGATCCGCTCGGCCATCGCGCGCTGGGCCGGCGGCGGGATCATGCGGTCGTCGGCGGCGACGAGGTACCAGGACGGCTTGAAGCGCCAGGCCGGCTGGGACACCGCGCCGTTGAGGGCGTCCAAGCCCCAGGGGACCTGGGAGTCGGCCATGAACTGGGCCTGTGCCCTCGGCAGGTCGCCGGCGAAGGATTCGGCGAACTTGTCCCGGTCCAGGAACAGGAAGCCGTCGACCGGCGGCAGGATCGGTGGCACCGGGGCACCCGGCGGCGGGTCGGCGATCAGAGTGGCGACCGACTCGCCCTTGTCGGGGGCGAACGCGGCGATGTAGACGAGCGCCTTGACCTTCTCGTGGGTGCCGGCCTCGGTGATGACCGCGCCACCGTAGGAGTGGCCGACCAGCGTGACCGGTCCGGGCATGTCCTCGATCACCTGGTGGGTGGTGGCTACGTCGCCTTCCAACGACAAGGTGGGGTTCTGGACGACGGCCACGTTGTAGCCGTCGGCCTTCAGCGCGTCGTGGACGCCTTGCCACCCGGAGCCGTCCACGAAGCCTCCGTGGACGAGTACGACACTGCCGCGTGCCTGGTCCATCATTCCTCCAGTCATCTCCGGGGCGGGATGCCCGGCGCTGCCAGTGACGGTAGGAGCGCCGACGGCGGACCCGCTCCCGTCATCTGACGTAGTGGCGCTGAACGAGCTACCCGAAGCGTGACCGACCTCCTCGCAGCACGGAGCGGCCAAGGCGGCCCAGCAACCCTGCTGACGGCCTGACAGAACACTTTTGCACGTCGTTTTGCCTGGCTCGCGGATCTGCCCGGTGACTTCAATGAAGGCATCTCGAACGCCTGCGATGGAGGCACGGCACCATGCTCGACGTATCGGCCCCGGACAGGACATCGGACACCCCGCACGGGTCGCTGGTCGGCCGGTCGACGGATCTGGCGCGGTTCGACGACTTCATCGCCGGTATCCCGGACGCGGGTGGATCCGTGGTGCTGCTGGGCGAGCCCGGCGTGGGCAAGACGGCACTGCTGGACACCGCGGCCGCCGAGGCGACCGTCCGCGGGCTGCGGGTGCTACGGGCCACAGGCGTCCAGTACCGCGCCCAGGCCGGCTACTCGGCCCTGGCGCAGCTGCTGACGACCACGCCCGAGCTGCGCGACGCCGCAGCCGAGGCGCCCGTCCTGGCCACGGCCCTGGGCATCGGGCCGGGGATCGTCCACGGCCCCGACGCGGTCGCCGAGGCCATGGTCCTGCTGCTCAAGAGCCTCTCCGGCGGCCGGCCCAGTCTGCTGGTGCTCGATGACGTGCAGTGGCTGGACCGCTCCAGCACCGCGGTCCTGGAACGTGTCGCCCGCCGGCTCGCCGGCACCGGCGCGGGGTTGGCGTGCGCCGCAAGACCGGAGGAAGAGAGCGTCTTCGACCGCAGCGGCCTGCCCGTCCACGAGTTGAGCCCGCTGAGCCCGGCCGACTCCGAGGCACTCCTCACCCGCCGGTTCCCGGCGCTGGCCGCACGGGTCCGCCGCCGACTGATCGCCGACGCCGAGGGCAATCCGCTGGCGCTGCTGGAACTCCCCGCGGCCCTGACCGACCCGCAGCGCACCGCGGCCGCGCCGCTGCCGCGGCGCATCCCCCTGACCCAGAGGCTGCAGGCGGCCTTCGCCGCTCGGATCAAGGCGCTGCCGGCCCCGACCCGGCACCTGCTGCTGGTCGCGGCGCTGGAAGGCAGCGGCAACATGCAGGTGGTGCGGCGGGCCGTGGCCGGCCGGTGCAGCCTGAAGCACCTGGCGCCGGCCGAGCGCGTGCACCTGGTCCGCGTCGATGACGCCACCGGCCGGCTGGGCTTCCGGCACTCGCTCATCCGCTCGGCCGTGGTCGACCTGGCGGCCAGTGATCAGCGACGCGGCGTGCACCGCGCGCTGGCCGCGGCGTGGACCGGAGTACCCGAGCAGCGGGCCTGGCACTTGGCGCAGGCCTCGATCGAACCCGATGCGGAGATCGCGGCCCTGCTGGAGGAGGCCGCCGAGGTGAGCGCTCACCGCGGCGACGGGCCGAACGCGGTGGGGGCCTTGGTTCGCGCCGCCGAACTGAGCCCGACCGGGGCGGAACGGGCCCGCCTGCTGGCCAGCGCGGCCTACGTCGGCGCCAACCTCACCGGCAGCCTGCGCGAGGTCCCCCGCCTGCTGGAGGACGCCCGCAGCGCCGACCCCGACGCCGACTCCCTGCCCGCGGCGATGGCCGCCTCGGTGTTCCTGCTCAACAGCCACGGTGACGTCGACACGGCCTTTCGGCTGCTCACCGGGGCCATCACCCGGCAGCGGCGGTCGGCCCGGAACCCGGACGCGGCTCTACCGGAGGCGCTTGCCGTGTTGCTCATGGTCTGCGTGTACGGAGGGCGCCCCGAGCTGTGGGCGGTCTTCGACGCGCTGGCGGCCGAACTCGACACGGTGCCGGACACCCTGCACTTCATGCGGACCGTCTTCGGGGACCCGGTGCGGGCCCGGGTGTCGGACTGGGAACGGCTCGACGCCGCGGCCGGGGCGCTGACCGGGGAACGGGACCCGGCCAGGATCTTGAGGGTGGGGACCGCCTGCGCCTACGGCGACCGCCTGGGCCTGGTCGACGAGCCGCTGCGACGCATGGCGGCCGGGGGCATCGGGGGAGAGAACATCCTCCCGGCGATCCAGGCCCTGTCCCTGCTGGGCAGCCAGGCCTGGTTCTCCGGGCAGTGGCCGGAGGCGCGGCGCCTGTCCCGGGAGGCGCTCGACCTGTGCGAGGAGTTCGACTGTCCGCTGCGGTCGTGGACGGCGAAGTTCACCCTCGGCTGCGTGTCCGCGGCCTGCGGCGACTTCGACACCGCCCGCGTCCTCGCCGACCAGATGGACCAGTGGGCCGGCTCCCGGCGGGCCGAGGCCGTACGCCGGTACGCCGCACAGATCAGGGCCACGATCGCGCTGGCGCAGGGCGAATTCGAGCAGGCGCACCGGCACGTGTGCGTCATCTCCGAGCCGGGCACGCCGGCCCCCTTCGTCGGGCAGGCGCTGTGGGTCTTCCTGGACGCCGCCGAGACCGCGGTGCGCACCGGGCGACGCGACCAGGCGCTGAACCACGTGGCCGCCGCACGGGCTGCGGGGCTGGACCTGGTTTCGCCGCGGCTGAAGATGGTCATGCTCGCCGCAGCCGGCCTCGCGGCCTCGGACGACGGCGAGGCCGTGTCGCGGTATCAGGAAGCGCTGGCGGTCCAAGGCGCCGAGCGCTGGCCGTTCGAACAGGCCCGGATCCGCCTCTCCTACGGCGAACGCCTGCGCCGTACCAGGGCCCCCGCCCAGGCCCGGAACCAGCTCACCGCCGCGATCGAGGCCTTCGACTGGCTCGGTGCCGCACCCTGGGCCGAGCGGGCCGGCACGGAACTGCGCGCCTGCGGCGCCCCGGCCCACGGCGTCGCCGACCGTGTCCCTCTGACTCCGCAACAGTGGGAGATCGCCAGCCTCGCCGCCCGGGGACTGACCAACAAGCAGATCGGCGCCAAGCTCTACCTCTCGCCCCGCACCGTCTCCACCCACCTCTACCAAGTCTTTCCCAAACTCGGCATCACCAGCCGAGCCGCCCTCCGCGACGCACTGGAGCGGGTGGAAAGCCCGCTGTGCCAGAACCTTCCCGCGGACCGGCCGAAGACGCGGGTACCTCCGATCAACTGCTCGACGACGCACGGGCGCAGGTGAGGTTGCTCAGCCTCCGTCGGTGCCGCTCCACACCTTCAGGAGCGTTTCCGCCGCCGTGATCTCCTCGGTGGCGTCCACCTCCATGAACCGTTCCCGCGCCAGCTCCAAAGTCGACGTGGCTTCAACGAGCCGGCCCCGCTGGTGCTGGAGCTGGGCCAGCTTCACCTCGACGCGGCCCTGGTGGAGTGTCATGCCGGTGCGGGCGGCGTTGTCGGCGGCGACCCGGTAGGCCGATTCGGCCAGTTCGTGCTCCCCGACCGCCTGGTGCGCCGTGGCCAGGTGGAAGTGGCCCGAGGTCAGCAGAACGTCGGCGATGGTCTGCCAGGCCTCGCCCACCGGCGGGCGGCGGGCGATCTCCAGCCCCGCCTGCAGCTTCTCGATCGCCGCAGCAGGCTCGCCGAGGCCCAGCAGCGTGATGGCGACCGACATCAGGACGCTGGTGTGGCCCGTCCAGTCGCCGACCTCGGCGAAGAGCTGCTCCGATTGCTGGGAGTAGGGCAGCGATGCCGCAGGATCGGTGGTCATCATCGCCCTCGCCGCGAAATGCAGGGCCCAGGCCCGCTGACGTACCGCGCCGGCCTGCTCGGCGATCCGCGCCGCCTCCAGAGCGGACGCCACCGCCTGCTCGGTCTCGCCCTTCTGGGCCGTCGCCCAGGACAGGTTGTACAGCTGCGTCGCATGCGCGACCGGGTCGCCGACTCGCTGCGCCGCCGCCGCGGACAGCGTGAAGAGCTCGTGCCAGTGGGCCCACAGCATCCAGTGGTTGGAGAACCAGTGCACCGCGTCCGCGGTCTCGACGACGACGCGATCCCAGCCCCGAGCGGCGGCGACGCGTACCGCGCCGAACCAGTTGTCCGACTCGGCCCGCAACCAGGCGGCGGCCGCCTCGGAGCTGGACAGGTCGACCGGGTGCCGCCAGTCCGGCGGCTCGGCGCCGTGATCCGGGTCGAACCACAGGCCGGCGGCTATCGTGACCTGCAGCAGCCACTCGACCGTTGTCCGCATCAGGGTCGTGCGCCCGGCCGGGTCCTCCTCGGCTGCGAGGCGTTCGGCGGCGAACAGCCGGATCAGGTCGTGGAAGCTGTAGCGGCCGTCGTCGGACTGGGACAGAAGCCCCAGCTCGTGCAACTCCTCCAACACCTCCTCGGTGTCCAGCACGTCCGCGGTCCGCGGCGACGGTGACCCGCCGACCACCGTGGCCAACGCCACGTCAAAGTCCGCTCCCGGTACCAACGACAGCCGTCGGCACAGGCGCCTGGCCGACGGGCTCAGCTGGTCGTACGACATCCGGAACGCCGCCGTGATGCGCAGGTCGCCGGCGCGGATCTGCTCCAGCCGTCGTCCGGAGTCGGCCAGCCGGTGCGCCAGCTCCCGCGCGGTCCACGCCGGGCGGGTGGCCAGCCGGTTGCCGACGATGCGCAGCGCCAGCGGCAGCCCGCCGCACACCGCGACCAGCTCGCCGAGCCCCTCGCCGCGCGGGCCCTCGACGTCACCGATGATCGACCCCAGCAACCGCGATCCCTCCGCGTCCTGCAGGGTCGGCACGGACATGCGGTGGACGCCCTCCAAGCCGGTCAGCAGCCTGCGACTGGTCACCAGCACAAGTCCCGTCCCCGCGCCGGGCAGCAACGGACGCACCTGCTCCTCGTCACGGGCGTTGTCCAGGATCAGGACGGCAGGATGCTGCTCGAACAGCGTGCGGAACTGGCCGGACCGGCCGTCGATGTCATCGTGGACGTCCCGGTCTGCGACTCCCAGCGCCTTGAGCAGGCGGAACAGCGCCGCGTGCGGGTCCAACGGCTCGGAATCCAGCCCGCGCAGGTTGACGTAGAAGACTTCGAGGCCGCGCGAGTCGGCGATCAGCCGCGCGGCCCGCACCGCGAGCGTGGTCTTGCCGATGCCACCCGGGCCGGACAGTACCGCGACCGGTGCCCCGGAGCCCGCCGCCGACACCGTCGCGAGGTGCGCGAGTTCGGCCTCCCGCCCTGCGAAATCCGGGACCGCTCGGGGAGGAACACACCAGCCGGCCGGCGCCGTCAGCGGTCGCGGACGTCCGGCCTCCGCGAGCTGCTCCAGGCGGACCCGGTCCGCCTGACCCAGCCCGAGCCCGCCGGCCAGGGCGGTCACCGTCCTGCGCTGCGGCCCCAGGCTACGCCCCCGCTCCAGCCCGCCGATCGTTCTGACGCTGACCCCGGAGGATTCCGCCAGTGCCTCCAGCGTCAGTTGAGATCGCTGCCGCAGTCGCCGAAGCTCCGCAGCGAAGGTGTCCCCGGAGTGCTCCGCGCGCCTGTCAGCCATTGCCATCCCGGGCGGCTCCCCCCAGTGCGTGACCAGTGGCCCGACTGTAGCCGAGGTGGCTGAACAGCGAAGGTCGAACAGCGGATCGGGGCGGAGAAGCGAGCGGGCCCTGCCGTTCCCGTCCGGAACGCCCGACCGACGGCGTCGCAGGTGCCCGGGGCGCGCTCCGGACCGTCCGCGCCAGCCTCCGGTGGCCGTTTCCGCAGGTCAGGAGGGTTCCTGACCTGCGGAAACAAGAAGAGATCGAACTGCGTTTCCGCAGATCAGAGGGGTCCTACAGGTCGTAGTACAGCTCGAACTCGTGCGGGTGCGGCCGCAGGGCGATCGGGGCGATCTCGTTGGTGCGCTTGAAGTCGATCCAGGTCTCGATCAGGTCCGGGGTGAAGACGCCGCCCGCGAGCAGGTACTCGTGGTCGGCCTCCAGGGCCTCCAGGACGGCGCCCAGCGAGGCGGGGACCTGGGGGACGGCCGCGTGCTCGTCGGGGGCGAGCTCGTAGAGGTCCTTGTCGACCGGCTCGAGCGGTTCGATCTTGTTCTTGATGCCGTCCAGGCCGGCCATCAGCATGGCGGCGAAGGCCAGGTACGGGTTGGACGCCGGGTCGGGCGCGCGGAACTCGATCCGCTTCGCCTTGGCGTTGGAGCCGGTGATCGGGATCCGGATCGCGGCCGAGCGGTTGCGCTGCGAGTAGACCAGGTTGACCGGTGCCTCGAAGCCCGGGACCAGCCGGTGGTAGGAGTTCACCGACGGGTTGGTGAAGGCGAGCAGCGAGGGCGCGTGCTTGAGCAGGCCGCCGATGTAGTACCGGGCGGTGTCGGAGAGGCCCGCGTAGCCCTGCTCGTCGTAGAAGAGCGGGGAGCCCTCGGTCCACAGCGACTGGTGCACGTGCATGCCCGAGCCGTTGTCCCCGAAGATCGGCTTCGGCATGAAGGTGGCGGTCTTGCCGTTCCGCCAGGCGACGTTCTTGATGATGTACTTGAACAGCATCAGGTCGTCGGCGGCGTGCAGCAGGGTGTTGAACTTGTAGTTGATCTCCGCCTGGCCGGCCGTGCCGACCTCGTGGTGCTGGCGCTCCACCTCCAGGCCCGCCTTGGCCAGTTCCAGCGACATCTCGGCGCGCAGGTCGGCGAAGTGGTCGACCGGCGGGATCGGGAAGTACCCGCCCTTGTACTTCACCTTGTAGCCGCGCGCGTCGCCCTCGGCGGAGCCGCTGTTCCAGGCGCCGGCCTCGGAGTCGATGTGGTAGTACGAGGCGTTGGCGCTGGTCTCGAAGCGCACCGAGTCGAACACGTAGAACTCGGCCTCCGGGCCGAAGTACGCGGTGTCGGCGATGCCGGAGGAGGCCAGGAACGCCTCGGCCTTCTTGGCCACGTTGCGCGGGTCGCGGCTGTAGGCCTCGCCCGTGATCGGGTCCTGGATGAAGAAGTTGATGTTGAGGTGCTTCTCGGTCCGGAACGGGTCCAGCCGGGCGGTCGCCAGGTCCGGTACGAGCGCCATGTCGGACTCGTGGATGGCCTGGAAGCCGCGGATCGACGAGCCGTCGAACATCAGGGTCTCGGACGGGTCGAACGTCGCCGCCGGTACCGAGAAGTGCTGCATGACGCCCGGCAGGTCGCAGAACCGGACATCGACGAACTTGATGTCGTTGTCGGCGATGTACTGCTTCACCTCGTCGGCGTTGGTGAACATCCATCCTCCTCAGCGTGCGGTCTGGTGGCTCACCCTAGGGCGGCTCACGTTAGAGCTGGGCCGTTTCCGACCGGTGACTCCACCGTTTCCTGAATGTTAACCGGACCGCTCCGCCGGGCGGCAAAGCCGTACGGTTTCGGACAAAACGCAGCCCCCGTCGGCACCCTGGCCGCGAAGTGGTCCAGACCACTTGTGGCAGCCTGTCGACACCGGATTCACCCCTGCGGGGGGAGGGTGGCGAAGATCGCCCGAGAGGTCCGGATACTGTGGATTCGTGGATACCAGAGAAGCGTTGGGATCGTGGATCGACGGCCCGAAGGCCGCGGCCGAGCGGATGGGTGCCGACTTCGGCCACCGCGGCGAGCGCCTGGGCCTGCCCAAGGAGGGCCCCGGCTCGATCGCCGGCCCGGGCCGGCGGATCGGCGCGCTGTTCGTGGACGGCTGGCTGTGCAGCCTGGTCGCCTACGGTCTGCTCGCCCGCGGTGACCAGGCGGTCGCCAACCTGTGGACCACCCCGCTGTTCTACCTGGTCACCGTGGTGCTGCTGGCCACCGCCGGCTTCACCGTCGGCAAGCGGATCTTCGGCCTGCGGGTGGTCCGCCTGGACGGCAGCCGGGCCACCGTGCCGCAGGTGCTGCTGCGCACCCTGCTGCTCTGCCTGGTCGTGCCGGCCCTGGTCTGGGACCGCGACAGCCGCGGCCTGCACGACAAGGCCGTGGGCACCGTCGAGGTCCGCGTCTGACCCCTCGGACGCCCTGACGGATCCGAGGCGTCCCGGCCCGACCACCTCGGAAGCCCGGCGGCCATGCGCCCCGGGCCGGGCGCCCCGGGGCGGCGCCGGCGCCCGGAACGTCGCGCCGGCGCCCGGAACGTCGAACGGCCCCGCCGCGAGAGGATCGCGGCGGGGCCGTGGTGTCGTCTGAGGTCGCCGGTCAGCGGGCCTGGCCGCCCTTGGGCATCCGGGCACCCTTGGGCATCGGGCCCTTGGGGATCGGCGCCTTCGACAGCAGGTCGCCCAGTGCGCGCAGCCGGTCGTTGGTCTCGGTGACCTGGCCCGGGGTGATCGCGCGCGGCAGCCGCATCAGGTGGATCTGCAGCTTCTTCAGCGGGATCTCGCCCTCGCCGTTGCCGACCATGATGTCGTGCACCGGGATGTCGCCGACCACCTTGGCCATCTTGCGCTTCTCGGCCGCCAGCAGCGGGCGGACCCGGTTCGGGTTGCCCTCACCGATCAGCGCGATGCCCGCGCGGCCGACCGCCCGGTACACCGCGTCCTGGTTGCGGGTCACCGCGACCGGGGTCGAGTTGGCGCTCCAGCCGCGGCGGATGTTGTCCAGCACCGCGGCGACCGCGCCCGGCTGGCCCTCCATCTGCCCGAAGGCGGCCCGCTCGGCCCGGCGGCCGAAGACGATCGCCATGGCCAGGAAGGCCACGATGAAGCCCAGGATGCCCAGGTAGATGGGGTGACCGATCAGGAAACCGATGGCGAGGAACACGCCGAAGGTGAGGAGGCCGATGCCTCCGATGATCAGGCCGATCTTGGTGTCGACCTTCTTGGTCATTTGGTACGCCGTGCGGATCTGCTTCAGCCGCCCGGGGTTCTCGGATGTTTCCCTCGCCATACCGCTCATGGTACGTGTGGCAGGTACGGGATATCCAAGGGCGGTGCCGGTTCGTGACCTGGGTCTTCCGCTAGACGCGCTGCCGGGCCGCGCCGCGGGCGCCCGTCGGCGCGCTGTCGTCCACCCGGTCGGCCGCGTGCCGGCGGTTCTCGCAGACCGCGGACCAGGCGTTGATCCGGGCGCGGTGCTGGCCCCCGGCCAGCAGCACCCGCTCCGCCAGCCGCACCGCGTCCTTGACCGAACGCACCTGGCCCAGCGCCAGCCCGCCCCGTACCGCTCCGATACCTGCCTGCATGTCGCGCGCTCCTGTGCCTGTCGACGGTGGCTGTCGAGACGGATCGATCCGACCCCGTCATCCTGACCAACCGGTGTTACCGGTCGGTGACCTCGGCGTCAAAGGCCGATGAAGCCCGGACGCGACGATGGGGCGGGCCCAACGGGACCCGCCCCATCATCGGACGAAACTCAGATCGCGGCCTGCGCGCGGTGCTCCAGCGCCTGCCGGTACAGCCGCCCGGCGCGGTACGAGGAACGCACCAGCGGGCCGGACATCACCCCGGCGAAGCCCAGCTCCTCGGCCTCCTGCTGGAGCTCGACGAACTCGTGCGGCTTCACCCAGCGTTCCACCGGGTGGTGTCGCACGGACGGCCGAAGGTACTGGGTGATGGTGATCAGCTCGCAGCCGGCACCGACCAGGTCGGCCAGCGCGTGGCTGACCTCCTCACGGGTCTCGCCCATGCCCAGGATCAGGTTGGACTTGGTCACCATCCCGGCCGCGCGGGCCTGGGTGATGACGTCCAGCGAGCGCTCGTAGCGGAATGCCGGACGGATCCGCTTGAAGATCCGCGGCACCGTCTCGACGTTGTGCGCGAGCACCTCGGGGCGGGAGTCGAAGACCTCGTCCAGCAGCGCCGGCACCCCGTTGAAGTCCGGGATCAGCAGCTCGACGCCGGTCCGGCCGGTGGCGCGGTCGGCGGTGAGCGCGTGCACCTGGCGGACGGTCTCGGCGTACAGCCAGGAGCCGCCGTCCTCCAGGTCGTCGCGGGCGACGCCGGTGATGGTCGCGTAGTTCAGGTCCATCGTGACGATGGACTCGGCGACCCGGCGCGGCTCGTCCCGGTCGAAGTCGGCCGGCTTGCCGGTGTCGATCTGGCAGAAGTCACAGCGGCGGGTGCACTGGTCGCCGCCGATCAGGAAGGTCGCCTCGCGGTCCTCCCAGCATTCGAAGATGTTGGGGCAGCCCGCCTCCTGGCAGACCGTGTGCAGCCCCTCCTTCTTCACCAGCGACTGCAGCGCGTTGTACTCCGGGCCCATCTTCGCCCGGGTCTTGATCCACTCGGGCTTCCGCTCGATGGGGGTCTCGGCGTTCCGGACCTCCAGACGGAGGAGCTTCCGGCCGTCGGGTGCGACAGCGGACACGTGCGACTCCTAGGACTAGACGGGGTACCCCCAGGGTACGCCTGTGCTTTCTTCGATTGCGCCGGGCCCGGCCCTGCAATCGCAGGGCAACAACCTAGGCCCGGTATGGATTCCCGGACTCAGCGGGTGAGCGCGGGCTCCGACAGCTCGGCCAGGACCGCGCCGAGGTGCCGTTCGACCACCGGCAGCGCCTCGGCCACCGTGAAGTCCCGGCCCAGCTCGGAGCTGACCGAGCCGACCCCGGCGTCCCGGATGCCGCACGGCACGATCTTGTCGAACCAGGTCATGTCCGGGTCGCAGTTGAGCGCGAAGCCGTGCATGGTCACCCCGCGCGCCACCCGGACGCCGATCGCCGCGAGCTTGCGGTCGTCGCCGCGCTGGCCGGCGTTGGACGGCGCGTACTCGGGCCCGGCCAGCCGCGGGTCGATCCCCAGCGGCAGGCCCATCCGCAGCGTCAGCTTGCCGATCTCCACCACCTGGGACGGGTCCACCACCGCGTCCGGGATCTCCGCGCCCAGCTTCCAGACCCCGCTGCGGCCCTCGATCCGGGTGGTCCGCACGCCGAACTCGGCGCACGCCCGGATCAGCGCCTCCTCCAGCCGCCGCACGTAGGCGACCACGTCGATCGGGTCCGGCAGCTTGACGATCGGGTAGCCGACCAGCTGGCCGGGGCCGTGCCAGGTGATCTCACCGCCCCGGTTCACCTCCACCACGGGGGTGCCGTCCAGCGGCAGGTCGGCCGGATTGGTGCGCTTGCCCATGGTGTACACGGGCGGATGCTCCAGCAGCAGCACGGTGTCCGGGATCTCGTCCGCGACCCGCAGCGCGTGCAGCCGCTGCTGCTCGGCCCAGGCCTCCTGGTACGGGACCGCACCTGCACCGGTACCCAACCGCACGAACCGTATCTGCTCGCTCACCACTGCTCCTTGCCAGGCGTTCGAGACCAACCCCAGAACTGTACGCCTGCGCCGCTGACACCCGTCCGGCGGAGCTTCCCGGGGGCACCGGGGGCACCAGGTCAGTCGGCGGTGAGCAGCTGAAGGCGGAGCGCGAGGTGGAGCTCGAGGCTGCGCTCGGGGTGGTTCCAGTCCGGTCCGAGCAGGGCCTCGATCCGGTCGAGGCGCTGCACCACGGTGTTGACGTGGACGTGCAGCTGGTCCTTGGCCCGGGTGAGGCTGCCGCCGCAGTCGAAGTACGCCCGCAGGGTCCGCACCAGCTCGGTGCCCCGCCGGCCGTCGTACTCCAGCAGCGGGCCGAGGGTGGCGCCGACGAAGGCGTCCACCTCATGCCCGTCGCCGAGCAGTACGCCGAGGAAGCCCAGGTCGGCGGCGGCGGCGCCGTCCCCCTCCCGGCCGAGCACCCGCAGCGCCCGGACGCAGCGCAGCCCCTCCGCGTACGCCGCGGCCAGCGCCACGGGCCCGGTGGCGGGCCGGCCGACGCCGACCGTCACCGGGGCGCCGGCCAGCCGGGCCAGCTGCTCGGCGGTGTCCCGGGCGAGCGGGCCGGGCGCCGTGCCGTCCTCGGGGAGCAGCAGGACGACCGCCTCGCCGTGCTCGGCGCTGAGGCCGCGGGAGCCGAACAGGTGCCGGGAGGCGGCGCCGGCCAGCCGGGCGCGGCCCTCGGCGGTGGTCGCGGCGACCAGGGCCAGGTGCGGGCGGGTGAGGTCGACGCCGAGCCGGCGGCCCCGGGCGGCCAGGCCGGCCGGGTCACGGTCGGGGGCGGTGAGCAGGTCGGTGAGCAACTCGCCGCGGATCCGGTTCTCGGTCTCGGCGACCGACCGCCGCAGCAGCAGGAGCAGTGCGGTGACCACCCCGGCGCGCTCGAAGATCCGGCGGTCGGCGTCGTCCAGGCCGGGGCGGCCGTGCAGGGCGAGGCCGCCGAGCAGTTCCTGGCCGGCCAGCACGGCGCACACCCAGCCGGTGCCGTGCCGCACGGCCCGGGCCTCGCGGCGGGAGGCGGCGAGGGCGTCCGCCAGGTCGCCGCCGGGCAGCGCCCGCCCGGTGACCGGGCTGCCCTCGGTGTCGTGGACGGACACCTCGGCGTCGAGCAGGGCGGCCACCTCTGCCGCCACGTCGGCCACCTCCGCGCCCCGCAGCACCAGGTCGGTGAGCCGGTCGTGGGCCTGCTCGGCGCGCTGGACGGCGGCGGAGTGGGCCCGGATGACCTCGTTGGCGGTGGCGAGTTCGGCGAGTGCGGCGCGGGTCTCGGCCAGTGAGCCGGCGGTGTCCAGCGCGATCGCGGCGTGCGCGGCCAGGGTGCAGAGCAGGGCCACCTCGTCGGGGGAGAAGGTGCGGGCCGAGCGGTCGGCGGCGAACAGCACGCCGATCACCCGGCCGCCGAGCAGCAGCGGGACGCCGATGATCGCCACCAGGCCCTCGTCCAGCACGCCGGCGTCGATCCGGTCGGTGTGGTGGAAGCGCTCGTCGGCCCGGTAGTCGGGGGTGGCGTACGGGCGGGCCCGCTGGGCGACCAGGCCGCCGAGGCCGTCGCCGAGGCTGAGCCGCAGGTGCTGGAAGAGCGCGGAGACCGAGCCGTCGGTGACCCGCATGTAGGTGTCGCCGGCGGCCTCGTCGGGGAGCGTGAGGTAGGCGGTGTCGGTGCCGAGCAGCATCCTGGCCCGGCGGACGATGGCCTGCAGGACGGAGTCCAGGTCGCGCGAGGCGGCCAGGTCCCCCGCGGTGTCGAAGAGGGCGGTGAGCTCGGTCTCCCGGCGCCGGTGCTGACGCAGGGTCCGGTGCACCCGCAGGGCCTGCCAGGTGGCGTCGTCGATCTCCGCCAGCACCTCGGCCGGGGCGCCGCGGCGGCGGGCGTCGGCGAGCACGGCGGCGAAGTCCTCGGTGGCGGCGCCGGCGGCCAGCAGGTCGAGCAGCCGCCGCAGCGCCGGGGCCGCGGAGGTCTCCGCGGTCGCCTCCGGGGCCGGGGCGCCGGGCGCGGGGCCGGTGTCGGGGTGGTCCATGGTGCGGGACATCGTGCCAGTTCTCGGTGGAGGGCGGAACGGCCCGGCGCGGATGGCGGAGCGCGCCGGGCCGTACGGGGGCTCAGACGGTGACCGCCTGCCCCGCCGTTCGCTCGTCGGCCGGGCCGGAGGGCTCGACCGCGGCCAGGTCGCGCCCACGGGTCTCGCGGGCGCAGAGCACGGCGAGCACGGTGACGGCCGCGGCGATCGCGACGTAGACCGCGATCGGGGTGGCGCTGCCGTAGTCCTTGAGCAGCGCGGTGGCGATCAGCGGGGCGGGGGCGCCGGCCGCGACCGAGGAGAACTGGGCGCCGATGGAGGCACCGGAGTAGCGCATCCGGGTCGCGAACAGCTCGGAGAAGAAGGCCGCCTGCGGCGCGTACATCGCGCTGTGGAAGACCAGCCCCACGGTCACCGCCAGCACCAGCGAGCCGAAGTCCTTGGTGTCGACCAGGCCGAAGAAGACGAAGGCCCAGATCCCCACCCCGACCGCGCCCACCAGGTAGACCGGTTTGCGGCCGACCCGGTCGGAGAGCGCGCCGAAGACCGGGATCAGCGCGAACTGGATCGCGGAGCCGATCAGGACGGCGTTCAGCGCGGTCTGCTTGGAGAGGTGGACGTGGCCGACGGCGTAGGCCAGCACAAAGGTGGTCATCACGTAGTACGAGATGTTCTCGGCCATCCGGGCGCCCATCGCGACCAGCACGTCCCGCCAGTGGTTGCGCAGCACCGCGACCAGCGGCGGCTGCTCCTGGCCGCCACGTGCCTCGGCGGCGGCCAGCGCCTGCTTGAACAGCGGGGACTCGTCCACCGAGAGGCGGATCCACATGCCGACCAGCACCAGCAGCGCGGAGAGCAGGAAGGGGATCCGCCAGCCCCAGGCGAGGAAGTCGGCGTCGCTCTGCACGGTGGTCAGCAGCGAGAGCACGCCGGCGGCCAGCAGGTTGCCGGCCGGGGCGCCGCCCTGCGGCCAGGAGGCCCAGAAGCCGCGGCGGCGCTGGTCGCCGTGCTCGGACACCAGCAGCACCGCGCCGCCCCACTCGCCGCCCAGCGCGAAGCCCTGCACCAGCCGCAGCCCGGTCAGCAGCAGCGGTGCGGCCACGCCGACCTGGCGGTACGTCGGGAGGCAGCCGATCAGGGTGGTCGCCCCGCCCATCAGCAGCAGGCTGAGGACCAGCAGCCGCTTGCGGCCGATCCGGTCGCCGAAGTGCCCGAAGACCAGGGCGCCGAGGGGTCGGGCGGCGAAGCCGATCGCGTAGGTGAGGAAGGAGAGCAGGGTGCCGGTCAGCGGGTCGCTGTTGGGGAAGAAGACCTTGCCGAAGACCAGGGCGGCGGCGGTGCCGTAGAGGAAGTAGTCGTACCACTCGATGGTGGTGCCGATCAGGCTGGCACCGACCACCTTCCAGAGCCGGGAGCCGCTTCTCGCGACGTCGGGAGAGCTGGCCATCAGGGTCACCTCGGGGGGAGTCGGGTGGTGCGGGGTGGGTGGGTGCGGCGCGGTGCAGCACGGCGCGGCGGGGAGGTCGGGTGGCCCGTCGGGGGCGCGGGCGGGGTCAGTGCGCGGTCCAGCCGCCGTCGACGGGCAGGCTGGTGCCGGTGATGTAGGAGGCGGCGGGCGAGCAGAGCCAGACGGCCAGCGCGGCCACCTCGGCGGGCTCGATCAGGCGCTTGACGGCGGTGCGGTCGAGCATGATCCGCTCGACCACCTCCTCCTCGGCGATGCCGTGCGCGCTGGCCTGGTCGGCGATCTGCCGCTCCACCAGTGCGGTGCGGACGTAGGCGGGGCTGATGCAGTTGCTGGTGACGCCGTGCCGGGCGCCCTCCAGGGCCGCGGTCTTGCTCAGGCCCTCCAGGGCGTGCTTCGCGGTGACGTACGCGGCCTTGAAGGCGCTGGCCCGCAGGCCGTGCACGGAGGAGATGTTGACGATCCGTCCCCAGTTGCCCCGGTACATGTGCGGCAGGGTGTGGCGCAGGATCCGGAACGGAGCCTCCACCATCACCCGCTGGATCTGGGTGAACCGCTCCACCGGGAACTCGTGCAGCGGCGCGATGTGCTGCAGGCCGGCGTTGTTGACGACGATGTCGGCATCGTCCGGCAGGGCGTCCACCGCCGCCGGGTCGGCGAGGTCGGCGACGCAGGCGATCCCGCCGATCCGCCCGGCCACCTCGGCGGCCGCGTCGGCGCTGAGGTCGACGACGTACACCCGGGCGCCGGCCTCGGCGAGCGCCTCGGCGCAGGCCCGGCCGATGCCCGCGGCGGCTCCGGTGACCAGGGCGGTTCGGCCGCTGAGCGGGCGCGGGTCGGAAGTGGTGTCCATGGCCGAGAACGGTAGGAACTGCGGGCCCGTCCTCCTATGTGATCGACCGCCACAACGACCGTCCCGTGCATAGCGGTCAGAGCCATGCAGTCGGATTCGGCACAGCGGACATCCAAGCCAAACACGCGGAGCCCGAGCTTCCCCACAACGGACGCCAATGCATCACCCGTTCGGAGGATTGCCCGCCCAGATCGGCCCATAGCGCCCGAATGCTCGCTACATTCACGCCGATTCCCGACAGGGGGCGCCGCCCCGAGCACCGGGGGGTCCGGTGCGGCGCTCGAGAGGTGTTGACAGACATGCCCCAACGGCCTGCAACCGACAGCCCGGCGTACGGACCGCTCGACCCGCTCGACCCGCACGACGTGCCGGCCGGGGCCCCTGCGCACGCGCCCACCGTGCCCACCGTGCCCGCCGTGCCCGCCG
Source organism: Kitasatospora sp. NPDC049258 (assembly GCF_040678895.1). Lineage (NCBI taxonomy): Bacteria > Bacillati > Actinomycetota > Actinomycetes > Kitasatosporales > Streptomycetaceae > Kitasatospora > Kitasatospora sp. NPDC049258. Next base: position 3,651 of record NZ_JBFAQT010000017.1, on the reverse strand, counting down.
CCGACCACCCCACCGACCCCGCCCCGGCCACCGCCCGGACCCAGAACCCGCAGCTCGCCGCGCTGATCGAGGAGTCCGGCTTCTCCCACGCGGGCCTCGCCCGCCGGGTCGACCAGCTCGGCCTCGAGCACGGGCTCGACCTGCGCTACGACAAGACCTCGGTGACCCGCTGGCTGCGCGGCCAGCAGCCGCGCGGGGCGACCCCGGCGCTGATCGCCGAGGTCTTCACCCGCCGCCTCGGCCGCCGGCTGACCGCCCAGGACGTGGGGCTGGACGCCTGCGCCCCGGTCTACGCCGGCCTGGAGTTCGCCGAGACGCCCCAGGAGGCCGTCGACATCGTCGCCTCCATGTGGCGCAAGGACAACGGTCCGTACGCCGAGCTCCGCAAGATCGCCTTCACCCCGGCCGGGCTGGTGGTGCCCAGCCGGGACTGGCTGATCGGCCGCACCGACGAGCGGGTCGCCCGGGACGGCTCCGCGCCGCCCCCGCAGGAGGCGCCACCCGCCCGGGTGGAGCTGCCCGCGGCCCGGGCCGGGCACCCTACGGGCCCGCCCCGGGTGCCGCAGCAGGGCCGGCCGCCCCAGCACGGGCGCCGTCCGCCGGCCGGCCCCGACCAGCCGGAGCAGCCTCGCGACCACCGGCCCCCGGTCCGGGTCGGCCGCGGCGACATCGCCGCCATCCGGGCCGTCGGCGACCTCTTCCGGGCCCTCGACCACGCCTACGGCGGCGGCCACGCCCGCCAGGCGCTGGTCCGCTACCTGGAGAGCGAGGCCGAGCCGATGCTGCGCGGCCGCTACGGCGAGCCGGTCGGGCGCGCGCTGTTCAGCGCGGTCGCCGACCTGACCAGGCTGGCCGGCTGGACCTCCTTCGACATCGCGGCGCACGGCCTGGCCCAGCGCTACTTCGTGCAGGCCCTGCGGCTCTCCCAGGCGGCGGGGGACAGAGTGCTCGGCGGCTTCATCCTCACCACCATGAGCCAGCAGGCCGTCCACCTCGGGCACGCCAGGGAGGCCATCCAGCTCGCCCGGGTCGCCCAGCAGGGCGTCGGCAGCACCGCCGTGCCGGTGGTTCAGGCCCTGATGCACGCCGCCGAGGCCCGCGGCCACGGCCTGGTCGGCGACGTCCGCTCCTGCACCACCGCGCTGGTGCGCTGCGAGCGGGCCCTGGGCACCAGCCGCCCGGGCGACGAAGTCCCGTCCTGGGCGCGCTACTTCGACGACGCCCAGCTCGCCGACGAGTTCGCCCACTGCTACCGCGACCTCCAGCAGTGGCGGCCCGCCGCGCAGCACGCCGAGAAGTCGCTGCGGCTGCGCGGCCCCGCCTACGCCCGCAGCCGGATCCTCTGCCGCCTGGTGCTCGCCTCCGCCCGCCTGGGCCTCGGCGAGGTCGAGGAGGCCTGCCAGATGGCCACCGACGCGCTGCGGGCGGCCGGCGAGATGCGCTCCGCCCGCACGGTCGAGTACCTGCGCGACTTCCACCGCCGGCTGGCGCCCTACCGCAGCCACGCCGTGGTCCGCGCCTTCGAGGACGCGGCCCGGCAGTCGGGGGTGATCTGAGGTCCGGGCGGGGAGCCCCGCGCCCCGCACCCAGGGCCGGTCGGCCGAGGGTGCGGGAGGCGGGGTGCGGGCGGAGCCGACGTGCAGCGGTTATGCGGCCACGTCCGCCGCCCGCTCGGCGGCCGGCACACCGAGGTCGCTGAGCACCGCCTGGGCCGCCCGCCGCCCGGAGACCAGCGCGCCCTGCACGGTGCTGGTGTCCCGGTGGTCCCCGCAGGTGTACAGCCCGGCCAGCAGCCGCACCGGGCGGCGGACGTTGTGCGGCGGCGGCATCGCCGGCACCGCGTCCGGCTGGTGCCGCACGCTCAGGAACTCCCAGTCGGCCGTCCCGGTGCCGTACAGCTCCGCCAGCCGCCGCCGCACGGCCGGCTCCGCCCCGGCCGGGCCGCCCGGGTCGAAGCTCTGCCGGCCGAGCACGGTGGTGGCGATCAGCGCCCGCCCGGCGGGCGCGTACGACGGGTCCAGCGCGCTGAGCACCAGCGAGTGCGAGATCCCGCCCCGCGCCGTGCCGCGGTCGGCGTCGAGCAGCAGCAGCGGCTCCTCCATCGGCGCGCGGTCGGCCGCGTGGAAGTACGTGGTGACCGGGTGGAAGCCGGGCAGCCGCAGCCCGGGCAGCAGCACGGCCGCCGACCGCGCGTCGGTGGCCACCACCACCGCCCGGGCGGCGATCCGGCCGTGCGCGGCGGTCTGGACGCCGTCCGCCGAGACCGAGGTGGCCTCCACGCCGAGCCGGACGGTACCGGCCGGCAGCTGCTCGGCCAGCTGGGCGGGCACCGCGCTCGCCCCGCCTGCGGGCAGACAGAGCCGGCCCCGCGCGTAGCTGCGCAGCACCAGGTCGGCCACCCGGCTGCTGGTGGTGAGCGCGGGGTCGGCGAGCAGCACCCCGAGCAGCGGCCGCAGGAAGCCGTCCACGATGCGCGGGGACAGGCCTCGCTCGGCCAGCGCCCGGGCGGCCGTGGTCTCCGGACGGGCCAGCAGCCGGGCGGCGGGCGTGGCGGCCAGCCGGCCGAGCGTGGCGGCCAGCCGGGCCTTGTCCAGCGGGCTGCCGAGCGGGCCCCGGGAGGCGGCCTGCCGGGCGGTGGTCTGCTGCGGGTCGCCGACCCGGTGCCGGCGGCCGCCGCTGTACACCAGCATCCCGGGCGCGAGCGGGCGCAGCGCCAGCCGGTCCACGTCGAAGCGCCGGGCCAGCTCCGGGAAGTCGGTGTTGAGCAGCAGGCCGCCCTGGTCCAGCCGGAAGCCGTCCAGCTCGCGGGCGGCCATCCGCCCGCCGAGCTGCGCCGCGGCCTCCAGGACCTGGACGGTGATGCCGCGTGCGGTCAGCGCCCGGGCGGCCGCGAGGCCGGCGAGACCGGCGCCGATCACGAGGACGTCGGGGTCCGACGGCTGGCGGATGCGGCGGGTGAAGTCGTATGCGGGCACGGATGTGCTCCTCCCTGACGGTGGTATCCGCGGCCGGGCGCGGCCGGACCGATGAACTCCGGCCGTGCGGGCAGCGTCGTGCCGGGAACCGGTCCGTTCGTGTGATGCCCCGTCAATGTCCTGATCAGACCGGGGGATCCGGTGGAATGGGGAGGCACGGGAGGGGCGTGGCGGCACCAGGCGGGAGCACGGTCACGGAGTGTGCGCCTTGAGGGGGCGGGCGGCACGGTCGTGGGCGCGCACGGTCACCACTGGCGCGCGACGCGCCGTCGGCATGCCTCCGTGCGCCCCCTGGTGTGCGCGGCCGCCGGGGCCGGGAAGCCGGGAAACGGGCGCCGGGGGAGCGACCTACAGCGCGGCCCGGACCACCGCCTCCGCGTCCCGGTGCCGGAACTCGAAGCCGGCCTCCAGGAGCCGCTTCGGCAGCACCCGGTGGCTGCCCGCCACCTCCACCGCCATCTCCCCGAGCACCGCCCGCAGGGCGAACTCCGGCACCGCGAACAGCGTCGGCCGCCCGAGCACCCGGCCCAGCACCTCGGTCAGCCGAGCGTTGGTCACCGGCTCCGGGCCGGTCAGGTTGACCGCGCCGCTCAGCTGCGGGGTGTCGATCAGGAAGCGCAGCGCCGCGACCTGGTCCGCCAGCGAGATCACGCTCCAGTACTGCTCGCCGGAGCCG
>NZ_JBFAQT010000016.1:0-160806 GCF_040678895.1 Kitasatospora sp. NPDC049258 | reverse complement strand
CTGGGCTGGGGCAGCCCGCAGAAGCCGACCGACGTGATGGCCGCCACCGGCGCCAAGTGGTTCACGCTGGCCTTCATCCTCTCCGACGGCTCCGTGGCAGCCCGGGCGGGCTGCCACCCTCCACCACGTTCCGGGCGGGTCTCAGCCCATGATCAACGGGATCGGGTTGCGCTCCAGCAGCAGCACCGCGACATCGTCGGTCAGCGCTCCGCCGTTCAGCTCCTCGACCTCGGCGATGGCGCTGTCGACCAGGCGACCCCTGGTCAGCCCCGCCGACTGGTGGTCGGCGATCAGGTCGATCAGGCCGTCCTGTCCGAGCCGGCGGGACCCGGCGCCGACCCGGCCCTCGACCAGACCGTCGGTGTAGAGCAGCAGCCGCCAGCCGGGCGCCAGCTCCAGCTCCCGGCCCGGCCAGACCGACTCGCCGTCGTCGCAGGGCAGCAGCCCGAGCGCCGGGCCCGCGTGATCCGCCGGGAGCAGCACGGGGCGCTGCCCGGCGTCGAGCAGCAGCGGGGCGGGGTGCCCGGCCAGGTAGAGCCGGGCCCGGTCGCCGGCCCCGGCCCGCTCGGCGCGGTCGGGATCGGCCGTGGGCCTGGCGCCGGGGGAGAGCACCAGCATGCAGAGGGTCGCGAAGATCTCGTCGCTGCGCCGCTCGTGTTCCAGCACGTGCTGCAGGGTGGTGAGCAGGGCCTGGCCGGAGAGCCCGGCGAAGACCAGCGTCCGCCACGCTATCCGCAGCGCCACGCCGAGCGCGGCCTCGTCCGGACCGTGGCCGCAGACGTCCCCGATCACCACGTGCACGGTGCCGTCGTCGGTCCGGACCGCGTCGTAGAAGTCGCCGCCGAGCAGGGCCCGGCGGCGGCCGGGCCGGTAGCGGCGGGTGAAGGCCAGACCGGCGCCGTCGAGCAGCGGGGTGGGGAGCAGGTGGCGCTGGAGCCGGGCGTTCTCCTGGCCGCGCAGCTCGGCCTCGACCAGGCGGCGCTGGGACTCGTCGGCCCGCTTGCGCTCCACCGCGTACCGCAGGGCCCGGGCCAGCAGCGGCCCGTCCGTCTCGTGCTTGATCAGGAAGTCCTGGGCACCGGCGGCCACCGCGGCGGCCCCGAGCTCGGCCCCCGCGGCATCGGTCAGCACCACCACGGCGGTGTGCGGGGCGCGGCGGAGCAGCTCGCGGAGCCCGTCCAACCCGTCGGAGTCGGAGGCGGAGTCGGGCCCCGACCCGGCGTCGGCCCGGGTCTCGGCGTCGGCCTCGGCGTCCTGGGTCTCGGTGTCCTGCGGCGCGGTGTCCTGGCGCTCGGTGTCCTGGCGCTCGGTGGTCTGGGGCTCGGTGGAGGGCCCGGGGCCCGAGCAGCCGGGCGCCGCCAGGTCGAGCAGCACGCAGGCGAAGCCGCCGGCGGGCGGGCGCTCGCCCTGGCGCTGGGGGCCGCGCCGGGCGGCCGGGGGCGCGGCGGACAGCAGCGCGGCGGCCTGCTCCACGCCGCGGGCCCAGTGCAGCTCCACGTTGGCGCCGCTGTCGGCCACCAGTGTCTTGATCAACTCGATGTCGGAGGGGCCGTCCTCGATCACCAGCAGGTGGGCCGGCGCCTCGCCGGCCTGCTCGCGCCGGCGACCCGCCGCCAGGGCGTTGCCGGGGCCGCCGGGGGGACGCGAGGAGTCGGAGCGGGCCCGCGGGTGCGGTATCGGCGTGCCGGAGCCAGGCTCGGGAGTGTGATCGCGGTGTGCGTGTACCTGCCCGGGCCGCTTGGCCGCGCGGCCGATGGTCGGCGCGCTGCCGGCTGCGGAACCCGGCCGGCGCGCGGCGCTGGCGGCATCATCGGCAGTACTGGCGGCGCCGACTCCGGACGCCCGCCCGTCTCCCGTTGCGGGCATTGGTCGGTCCTCCCTTTCCCCGACTGGCCAACGGCTGACGTCCGTGTGCGGTGCCCGCCTGGCACCGCGGGTCGGGGAGCTTCTCGCGACCATAACGTGATCTCCGGGGATTTCTCTGGCCGAGCGCCGGCTCTGTGGCTATTGCCACGCTCTGGAGTGGTGATCGGGGGTACGGTGAGCGCCGCCCACCGGGGCTGACGGAAGGTTCGAGGTCGTGACTCAGATCACGCTGGTGCAGGGTGACATCACGGAACAGCAGGTGGACGTGGTCGTGAACGCGGCCAACTCCTCCTTGCTGGGCGGCGGTGGGGTGGACGGGGCGATCCACCGCAAGGGCGGGCCGGCGATCCTCGCCGACTGCCGCAGGCTCCGCGACTCGCACTACGGCGGCGGTCTGGACGTCGGCCGCGCCGTGGTGACCACGGCGGGCCGGCTGCCGGCCGACTGGGTGGTGCACACGGTGGGGCCGGTCCACCACCCGGCGGACTACGAGCGGCGGGCCGAGCTGTTGGCCTCCTGTTATCGGGAGTCGCTGCGGCTGGCAGCGGAACTGGGCGCCCGGGCGGTGGCGTTCCCGGCGATCTCGACCGGGGTGTACCGGTGGCCGATGGAGGACGCGGCGCGGATCGCCCTCACGGCGGTGGCGGAGACAGTGGCGGCGGAGGACCCGGCTGCGGCATGGCCGGCCGAGGTGCGGTTCGTGCTCTTCGGGACGGAGGCGTACGAGGTCTTCGAGCGGATGCGGCGGGAGCTGGAGCGGCCCGGGACGGAGCGGCCTGCGGCGGAGTGAGCGCGGAGCGGGCAGAGGAACTGACGACACCTCACGTGACCTGTGCGGCAGCTCGTGCGACTGCCCCCATGGTGGCGTGACGGACCGTCAACGCGCCAGAGGAATTCGATAACTCGTTCGAGTGAATCGAGGGCTCGCCCACCGGCCGGGCGGACCCCGCCGACGGCCGCAGGCACCGCGCCCAGCTGCGGCTACGGGGCCAGCGCCGCCCACTCCACGGTCGCCTCGCCCTGCCGCCAGCGCCCCCGGGCGTCGACCAGCGGCCAACTGCCCGCCAGCGAACCGCACGCGGCGATCCACCGCTGCCGGGCGCCGAACGCGCCGTACGGCGCCGCCGCGGCCCAGGCCCGGTCGAAATCCGCCAGGAAGCGGTGCACCGGCCGCCCCGGCACGTTGTGGTGGATCAGCGCCTTGGGCAGCCGCTCGGCCAGGTCGGACGGCCGCTCCAGACCGGCCAGCCGGGCCGCGAAGGTCACCGTGCGGGGCCCTTCGGGGCCGAGCGCGACCCAGACGTGCCGCCGGCCGATCTCGTCGCAGGTGCCCTCGACCAGCAGGCCGTCCGGGGCCAGCCGCCCGCACAGCCGCTCCCAGACCACGGCCACCTCGCGCTCCTCGTACTGCCGCAGCACGTTGGCGGCCCTGATCAGCTGCGCCGAACCGCCGTCCAGCGGCACCTCGAACCCGCCGCGGCGGAAGCTGAGCAACGGCGGCGCGGCGTACGGCAGCGCGGCCGCGACCCGGTCGGGCTCGATCTCGATGCCCACCACCCGGGCGTCCGGCCGCACCGCCCGCAGCCGGGCCGAGAGCTCCACGGCCGTCCAGGGAGCCGCCCCGTAGCCGAGGTCGACGGCCACCGGCGGGCGGTCGGCGGCGCGCAGCGTCCGGCCGAGCGTGTGGGCGATCCAGCGATCCATCCGGCGGAGCCGGTTGGTGTTGGTGGTGCCGCGGGTGACCGTCCCGACCGGGCGGGTGGGGCGCGCGCCGCGGGCGGGGGGCGAGGCGGACATGCCCGCAGCCTACGCGGCAGCCGCACCACCACCGCGCCGCTGCCGCACCACCACCGTGCCGCTGCCGCACCACCACCGTGCCGCTGCCGCACCACCACCGTGCCGCTGCCGCACCACCGCCGTACCGCCGTCGCGCTGCCACCGTGCCGTCGCGGCGGCCCAGCGGATCCACGGCGCGGCCCGGCACCGGCCTCCGGAAGCTCGGCGCACCGCCCGGACGCCCTGCAAAAGGCGTGCGCGATCTCGCCGGCGGGGTCGGGAATACCTGCCGCCGGTGCCACGGTTGTCACTCGGGACGTGTGCCAGCCCGGAGCCACCGGCCCCGGGCGTTCGCATGCGGCCGCCCGCGCAACGGAGCGCGGGCGCGCCGGCGGGCAGGGCGCACGTCGGCGCCCGTGTGCGCGCGGTGGGCAACCGCGGGCACCGCCAGCCGAGCAAGTACCACCGACCGGGGAGCACGAGGAGGCATCAGCCAGGTGACCCAGCACCCCGCACGGGCCACGGCCCGACGCGACCGGCTCACTCTGCCGTCGTCCACTAGAGGCCGCCTACAGTCCCTGGTGAGCGGAGGCCGCTCCCGGCGGCCCCGGCGGATCGCGATGGTCAGCGTGCACACCTCCCCGCTGCACCAGCCGGGCACCGGCGACGCGGGCGGGATGAACGTCTACATCGTCGAGCTGGCCAAGCGGCTCGCCGAGCTGAACATCGAGGTCGAGGTCTTCACCCGGGCGGTCAGCAGCGACGACGCCCCCACCGTGCAGCTCGCCCCCGGCGTCCTGGTCCGGCACGTCACGGCGGGCCCGTACGAGGGCCTGATCAAGGAGGACCTGCCCGCGCAGCTGTGCGCCTTCACCCACGGCGTGCTGCGCACCGAGGCAGGCCACCGGCCGGGCCACTACGACCTGGTGCACTCGCACTACTGGCTGTCCGGGCAGGTCGGCTGGCTGGCCGCCGAGCGCTGGGGCGTGCCGCTGGTCCACACCATGCACACCATGGCCAAGGTGAAGAACGCGGCGCTGGCCGAGGGCGACACCCCGGAGCCGGCCGCCCGCGTGATCGGCGAGACCCAGGTGGTCGAGGCCGCCGACCGGCTGATCGCCAACACCGCCGAGGAGGCCGCCGAGCTCTCCCGGCACTACGGGGCCCGGCCGGACCAGCTCGCGATCGTCCACCCCGGCGTCAACCTGGAGGTGTTCCGGCCCGGTGGCCCCGCCGCACGGCAGGCCGCCCGCGCCCGACTGGGCCTGCCGCAGGACGCCTCGGTGCTGCTGTTCGCCGGGCGGATACAGCCGCTCAAGGCGCCCGACGTGCTGCTGCGCGCCGTCGGCGTCCTGCTGGAGCGCGAGCCGCGGCTGCGCGAGCACCTGGTGGTGCCGGTGGTCGGCGGGCCCTCGGGCACCGGGCTGGCCCGACCGGAGAGCCTGCACAAGCTCGCGGCGCAGCTCGGCATCTCGGACGTGGTCCGGTTCTGTCCCCCGGTCGGACAGGACCGGCTCGCCGACTGGTACCGGGCGGCCACGGCGCTGGTGATGCCCTCGTACAGCGAGTCCTTCGGCCTGGTCGCACTGGAGGCCCAGGCCTGCGGCACGCCGGTGGTCGCGGCCTCCGTCGGCGGTCTCCCGGTCGCCGTCCGGGACGGTGTCACCGGCACCCTGGTCCACGGCCACGACCCCGAGGACTGGGCGCGGGCCCTGCGGCCGTACGTCGCCGAGCCGCAGCTGACGGCCCGGCAGGGCGAGGCGGCCGCCCGGCACGCGGCCGGGTTCGGCTGGGGCGCCGCCGCGGCGGGCACGGCGGAGGTCTACGCCGGCGCGCTCGCCCGCCCCGACGCGCGGGCCGGCTCGCGGCTGAGGCTGGCCTGACCGGCAGCGGCCCCGGCACGGTGCCCGGCCCGGCCCGGCCCGGCCCGGCCCGGCCTCGCCCGACCGGGCCCGGGGCAGGTGCTGCGCAGCACCACTACCGCCGAGTAACGTCAGTCCCATGGCAATCCGCACCAAGGACGAGTCGCTCACCCTGCTGCGCAGCGCGCTGGACGAGGCCGGGGTGGCCTGGGAGCAGGCCGCCACCGATCCGTACACGCTGGTGGCGACGCTGCCGGGCAACCGGAAGCTCTCCACCACCTGTGCGCTGCGGGTCGGCGATCACACGCTGTCCGTGAACGCTTTCGTGGTCCGCCGGCCGGACGAGAACCACGAGGCGGTCTACCGCTGGCTGCTGGAGCGCAACACCCGGCTGTACGGCCTGGCGTACGCGGTCGACGCGCTCGGCGACGTCTATCTGGCCGGCCGGCTGCCGCTGGAGGCGCTGACCGCGGACGCGGTCGACCGGCTGCTCGGGACGGTGCTGCAGAACGCCGACGAGCCGTTCAACACCCTGCTCGAACTCGGATTCGCGACGGCGATCCGGCGCGAGTGGGAGTGGCGCACCAAGCGCGGTGAGTCCACCCGCAACCTGGCGGCCTTCGCCCACCTCGCCGCAGCGGCCACCGCCCCGGACGCCGCCCGGACCGCATCCCCGGCCACCGCCCCGGACCCCGAGGAGTCCTGACCGGCTCGGCCGGGCCGGTCAGGGTGCCACGACCGGCGCCCGCTCCCCGCCGGTGCTGGTGGCGGTGGCCGCGGCCTCGGCCCGGGCCGCCGCCGTGGGCCGTCCGACCAGCAGGAAGGCCGCGGCGGCCGCCGTCCCGCACACCCCGCAGGCCAGCCACACCACCGCGCTGCCCGCGTGCTGGAGCAGGTAGCCGCCCGCGGCCGGCCCGAGGAAGGACGCGAGCGACCAGGACAGCGAGTAGACGCCCTGGTAGCGCCCGCGCGCCTCGGCGGGGGCGAACTCGGCGACCAGGCCCATCATGATCGGCGCGGCCATGATCTCGCCGACCGTCCAGACCGCCACGGTGCAGGCGAAGAACGCGGCGGAGGAGCCCGCCAGTGCCGTCAGCCCGAAGCCCCACCCGGTCAGCAGCGCGCTCACCACCAGCAGCGCGGTCCGGTCGCGGCCCTCCATCAGCCGGCCCATCGGCAGCTGGAGCAGCACGATCAGCAGGCCGTTCAGCCCGATCACCAGGCCGTACCCGGTGGTGGAGATGCCGGCCTCGCCCATGTCGACGGCCAGCGTGGTGCTGCCCTGCTGGACCACCAGGGCCAGCAGCAGGTTGACCCCGACCAGGGCCATGAACCGCCCGTCGCGGAACACCCGGCCCAGACCCACCCGCGGCTCCGCCTTGGCCACGGCCGACCGCTCGGGCCGGGTCTCCGGGATCCGGACGAACACCACCACGGCGCAGACCAGCGTGGAGAACGCGTCCAGCAGGAACAGCAGGAGGTAGCCGTGCGCGGCGATCAGCCCGGCGGCGGCGGCCGAGACGCCGAAGCCGATGTTGATCGCCCAGTAGTTCAGGGCGTAGGCCCGGACCCGGTCCTCGGCCGGCACCAGGTCGGAGATGATCGCCGAGATCGCCGGCCGGGAGGCGTTGCCGGCCAGGCCGACCAGGAAGGCCACCGCGGCGATCGCCACCGGGCCGTCCACGAAGCCCAGCACCGCCGTCGAGACCGCGGTCGCCAGCTGCGCCGCGACCAGCGTCGGCCGCCGCCCCAGCCGGTCCGCCAGCACCCCGCCGCCGACCGCGGCGACCGCCGAGCCGAGCCCGAACAGGCCGGCCACCAGGCCCGCGTACGAGGGCGGGTAGCCCCGGTCGACGGTCAGGTACAGCGCGAGGAAGGTGACCACGAAGCCACCGAGCCGGTTCACCAGGGTGGAGGTCCACAGCCACCAGAACGGCCGGGGCAGGCCGCCCACGGTCTCCGAGAGGGTGGCGCGCAGACGGGTGGAGGCGGGCAAGCGGGGCTCCCGGGCGGCAGGCTGCCGGCCTGGCGGGACAGGAGGGACCGCTCAGCGGGCAGTAAGTGGCACTGATGGCAGGCACACATTACCCATCGACCGTCGGCCCGACCAGCCGTTTTCGGCCTCCACTAAGCTGTGGGCCATGGCTGACACGACCTACCGACTGATCCTGCTCCGCCACGGCGAGAGCCAGTGGAACCAGAAGAACCTCTTCACCGGCTGGGTCGACGTCGACCTCAACGAGAAGGGTGAGAAGGAGGCCGCGCGCGGCGGCGAGCTCCTCACCGCCGAGGGCTACTTCCCCGACGTGGTGCACACCTCCCTGCTCCGCCGGGCGATCCGCACCTCGCAGATCGCCCTGGACAAGGCCGACCGGCACTGGATCCCGGTCCGCCGCAGCTGGCGGCTGAACGAGCGCCACTACGGCGCTCTGCAGGGCAAGGACAAGGCCCAGACCCTGGCCGAGTTCGGGGAGGAGCAGTTCCAGCTCTGGCGCCGCTCGTACGACACCCCGCCGCCGGTGCTGGCCGACGACAACGAGTACTCCCAGGCCGGCGACGCCCGCTACGCCGACATCCCGAGCGAGCTGCGCCCGCGCACCGAGTGCCTCAAGGACGTCGTCGAGCGGATGCTGCCGTACTGGTACGACGCGATCGTCCCGGACCTGGCCGCCGGCAAGACCGTGCTGGTCACGGCGCACGGCAACAGCCTGCGCGCCCTGGTCAAGCACCTGGACGGCGTCTCCGACGAGGCCATCGCCGGCCTGAACATCCCCACCGGCATCCCGCTCGCCTACGAGCTCGACGCCGACTTCAAGCCCGTCACCCCGGGCGGCCGCTACCTCGACCCGGAGGCCGCCGCCGCCGCCATCGAGGCGGTCAAGAACCAGGGCAAGAAGTAACCGCAGAAACGATCAGGCCCCCGGTCGGCGCGGAGCGCGCCGCCCCCGGGGGCCTTGTCGGTGCCGGACAGGTGCCGGACAGGTGCCGGACGGACGCTGCCGGCCCGCGCGCGGGCCGCGCGGCGGGCTCAGTGGCCGCCGCAGCAGCCGCCGGTGGCACCGCCGCACTGGCAGGGCGAGCCGGACTGGCAGCCGCAGCCGCAGCCGGGCCCGCAGCCGCAGCCTGCGGCGAGGACGGGGAGCAGCTTGGCGACGGGCGGCTCGGTGACGCTCTTCGGCGCGGCGGTCGGGGTGGCGGTTGCCTTCATGGTGCTGGAGCCCTCCTCGTCAGGGCACGTGGCACGTGCCTGCCCTCCGAGTGAACCCGGCCGTTGACAGGGCGTCAACGGGCGCACGGAAGTGGGGGCGCACCCGCCGTGTGCGCCCCCACCTGGCCCGTCACCGCCCGGCCCGTCACCGCCCGGCGGCGGTCAGCCCGCGACCGCGGTCACTCGGTCGGGCCGCCGGCCTCGTTCGCCGCGACGAACTCGTCCACGTGCTCACCGGTCACCAGGAACACCACGCGCTTGGCCACCGAGACCGCGTGGTCGGCGAACCGCTCGTAGTAGCGGCCGACCAGGGTGACGTCCACGGCGGTCTCGATGCCGTGCTGCCAGCGGTCGTCCAGCAGGTGCGAGAACAGCTCGCGGTGCAGCGCGTCGATCGCGTCGTCGTCGCGCTCCAGCTCCAGCGCCTTGTCGACGTCCTTGGTCGCGATGACCTGGCCGGCCTTGGCCACCAGGCGCTGGGCCAGCTGACCCATCTCCAGCACGATCGGGTGCAGGTCGGCCGGCACCGCGGTGTCCGGGTAGCGCAGCCGCGCCACCTTGGCGACGTGCCGGGCCAGGTCCCCGCAGCGCTCCAGGTCGGAGCTCATCCGCAGCGAGGTGACCACGATCCGCAGGTCCGTGGCGACCGGCTGCTGGCGGGCCAGCAGGTCGATCGCCCGGTTCTCCAGCTCGTGGTGCAGGGTGTTGACCTTGTCGTCGGCGGCGATCACACTCTCCGCCAGTGCCAGGTCCGCGTCGAGCAGCGCGGTGGTGGCGCGGCCCATGGCCGAACCGACCAGCCGGGCCATCTCGACCAGGCCGTCGCTGATCGAGTCGAGTTCCTCGTGGTAAGCGTCGCGCATGCTTTCTCCTCCTGGCCGCCGACACCGGGTGCCGGGTCGTTCGGTCCATCAGTAGCTGTGTCGGTGGCGGTGCCGACCGGACGTCCCGGGCCGCAGGTCCCCTCTGCGCCGGGATGGCCGCTGCTGGTGGCGCGAATGGTAGCCGCGTCACCGCCCACACGGGCTTGCATCCGCCAGACTGGTCCGTTCGGGCGACCACCCACGGCCGGTCCGGTGAATCGGCGGCAGCTTGAAGGTGAATTCTCGGCAACGTGAGGCCGATGCCTTGATCGCACCCGTACGGGAGCCGCCCGGCATGCGCTTACGCTGGCCGTATGGACGTGAATGTGGCCGCCGCCGCAGCCTGCGCCATAGCCGGGCTCGGCGTCGGCCTCACGGCCGCCATCGCCTTCCGTTGGAGTGAGCGCGAGCAGGCGAAGGGCAGCAGGAGCGGCAGGGCCGGCACCAGGACAGGCACGGGCGGACCGCTCGTTCAGGAGCCCGGGCTGCCCCCGGGCGTGGACACCGTGCTCTCGGTGCTCCGCTCCTGCGCGATCGTGCTCGGCGAGGGCGACGAGGTGGTCAAGGCCAGCTCGGCCGCCTATGCGATGGGCCTGGTCAGAGGCGGCGCGATGGCCGTCGACCAGATGCTGTCGCTGGCCCGCGCGACCCGCCGGGACGGCGAGATCCGCCAGGTCGAGCTGGAGGTGCCCCGCCCCGGTGCGGCGCGCGCCGCCGAACCGCTGGCGGTCTCCGTGCGGGTCGCCCCGCTCGGCTCCCGGCTGGTCCTGGTCCTGGTCGAGGACCTGACCGACCGCCGCCGGATCGAGGCCATCCGCCGCGACTTCGTCGCCAACGTCTCGCACGAGCTGAAGACCCCGGTGGGCGCGCTCTCGCTGCTCTCCGAGGCCGTCGCCGACGCCTCGGACGACCCCGAGGCGGTCCAGCGCTTCGCCGGCCGGATGCAGATCGAGGCGACCCGGCTGGCCAGCCTGGTCCAGGAGATCATCGACCTCTCCCGGGTCCAGGACGACCGCCTGCTGCCCGACCCCGAGCCCGTCCCGGTGGACGAGCTGATCGCCGAGGCGATCGACCGCTGCCGCCAGCCGGCCGCGGCCAAGCAGATCCTGATCGCCGCCGGCGGCATCGGTGACCTCTACCTGGACGGCAACCGCGGCCAGCTGGCCGCCGCGCTCGGCAACCTGGTGGAGAACGCCGTCAACTACAGTCCGCCCCGTACCCGGGTCGCCATCGCCACCCGCCGCATCTCCAGTGCGGCCGCCCTGGGCGAGGCGGACGGCGAACTGATCGAGATCTCGGTGACCGACCAGGGCATCGGGATCTCGGAGAAGGACCGCGAGCGGATCTTCGAACGCTTCTACCGGGTCGATCCCGCCCGCTCCCGCGCCACCGGGGGAACCGGTCTGGGCCTCTCGATCGTCAAGCACGTCGCCGCCTCGCACCGCGGCACCGTGTCGGTCTGGAGCGTCGAGGGCCAGGGCTCGACCTTCACCCTGCGGCTCCCGGCCGGCCAGGCCCCGGACCGCGACACCACATCCCACACCCGTTCCGGCGCGACCGCGTCGAACACCCTTCCTGCTGCCCCGGAGGCCCGATCGTGACCCGAGTACTGGTGGTCGAGGACGAGGAGTCGTTCAGCGACGCCCTCTCGTACATGCTCCGCAAAGAGGGCTTCGAGGTGGCCGTGGCCGCCACCGGCCCCGACGCGCTGGAGCAGTTCGAGCGCAACGGCGCCGACCTGGTGCTGCTCGACCTGATGCTCCCCGGCCTTCCCGGCACCGAGGTCTGCCGTCAGCTGCGGGTTCGCTCCAACGTCCCGGTGATCATGGTCACCGCCAAGGACAGCGAGATCGACAAGGTGGTCGGCCTGGAGATAGGGGCCGACGACTACGTGACCAAGCCCTACTCCACCCGCGAGCTGGTCGCCCGGATCCGCGCGGTGCTGCGCCGCCGCGGCGAGGACGGCAACGGCGACGGCGGCGGCGCCACCCCCGGCGCGCTGGAGGCCGGCCCGGTCCGGATGGACGTGGACCGGCACGTGGTGACCGTGGACGGCGCCAAGGTCGACCTCCCGCTCAAGGAGTTCGACCTGCTGGAGATGCTGCTCCGCAACGCCGGCCGGGTGCTCACCCGGATGCAGCTGATCGACCGGGTCTGGGGCGCCGACTACGTGGGCGACACCAAGACGCTGGACGTGCACGTCAAGCGGCTGCGGGCGAAGATCGAGCCCGACCCGGGCGCGCCCCGCTACCTGGTCACCGTCCGTGGCCTGGGCTACAAGTTCGAGCCGTAAGCCGCACCGGACGGGCGGTGCCCGTCCCGGCACACACGAGAGGGCCCCTGCTCCGGCAGGGGCCCTCTCGGGCGTTCAGCGCCTCAGTGCCCGGCGATCGGGCTGCCCGAGACCGAGCCGGACGGGCTGGCCGCGCCGGAGACCGACGAGGAGGCCGGGACCGGGGCGGACGGCGAGCCGGTGGCGGGGGCCGCGGGGGAGCCCGACACGGGAGCGGAGGGGGAGACGGTGACGGCGGGGGAGGCGGAGGCCGACGGCGCGCTCTCCGCCTTCGGGCCGAAGGCCGCGTACTGGCCGCGGGCCGGCAGCACGGCGGCCTGCGAGCCGACCTTGCCGGCCGAGCCGAACACGAACGAGGTGGCGGCGAAGCCGCCGACGTTCACCTTGGCCGAGGCCACGTGGGCGACCGGCTGCTCCGGGCCGCCGAGCAGCACCGCCTTGCCGGCCGGGATGACGATCTCCGGGATCGGCGCGCCCTTGGCGTCGGTGAAGGTGGCGGTCGAGCTGTCCCCGACGGTGATCGACTTCAGTGTCTCGGGCGTGGTGCCGCTGTTGCTGATGTTGACCGTGACGTTGGCCGGGCCGGCCGCCTCGCCGGAGGCGCTGTCCTCGGTCACCACCACGATGTTGTTGAGCCTGAGGTTGTCGCCCAGCGAGGTGGACGCGTTGTCCGGCTGGATCTCCAGGGTGTCCGGGGAGTTCCCGGCGGCGCAGGCCGACAGCGGGACGATCGCGGCGAGGACGAGGGCGGCGATGGCGCCGCGTCGAAGGCTCCGGCTCACGGCGGCGACTTCTCCTTGGGTGAGATCACGGTGGATGTGGATCACGGTCGGTGGTCAGCGCTCAGACTACCCACCGCAGTTATCCGGTTCTCACGGGGTGGCCCCGTGTCGCGCCCCGGTCGTCCGGCGGGCCCGGCGGGGCGGGTTTCGGGCGTGTCCCGAGGGCCCGTGTCCGGTACCGGCCGGGACGTGGCGCAGGTCACTGCCGGGGCGCGCGGCGAACGGCGGTAAAAACTCAAGATCAAACCATGGTTTCGGGAGTGTTGCCAGGGGTTTCGTCGAGCTCTCGGACCGCCTCCGACCTGCGGGAAGCCCTCGTCGAACATCGGTCGCAGCATGTGATGGGGGTGATTGTCAAGCCCCGAGACCCGCCCTGACCTGCGAAAACGCCCTTCGGGTCGGCAGAAAAGCGTGTTATTCTGGAAAGCCACGGAAGGGGTCCTGTCACATGACGTTCAAGGTTGGCGACACGGTGGTCTACCCCCATCACGGGGCTGCGCTGATCGAGGCCATCGAAACTCGCCAGATCAAAGGTGTGGACAAGACCTACCTGGTGCTGAAGGTGCAGCAGGGAGACCTGACGCTGCGCGTGCCCGCCGAGAACGCTGAGTTCGTCGGTGTGCGTGACGTGGTGGGTCAGGAAGGTCTCGACCGGGTCTTCGAGGTGCTTCGTGCACCGTACACCGAGGAGCCCACGAACTGGTCCCGCCGCTACAAGGCGAACCTCGAGAAGCTCGCCTCGGGTGACGTCATCAAGGTCGCCGAGGTCGTCCGCGACCTGTGGCGCCGCGAGCGCGAGCGCGGCCTGTCGGCCGGCGAGAAGCGGATGCTCGCCAAGGCTCGGCAGATTCTCGTCAGCGAGCTGGCGCTGGCCGAGAACACCAACGAGGACAAGGCGGAGACGCTGCTCGACGAGGTGCTCGCCTCGTAAGGCAGTCCAGCTCCGTACGCCACGGCGCCCGATGCGGGTGTGCCACCGGGGACGCGCAGTCGTCCAGGGTGGTGCAGCAGCACCTCGGGCGCTTCGGCGTGTCCGTGGACGGCCGCCACTGCGGGCGGGTGTCCACTAACGTGCAGCCGGAAGGGGGTCGTGCCGAGCACCCGATGCGCTCGGCAGGGCCATACCCACTGCGACTGAGGAGCGAAACCTGAACGCCACAGCACAACTCGCGGCGGCGGTCGTCCCGGCCGCGGGGCGGGGGGAACGGCTGGGCCCCGGCGCCCCGAAGGCCCTGCGGGAACTCGGCGGCGTCCCGCTGCTGGTGCACGCGGTCCGGGCGCTGGCGCGCAGCCGCGCGGTCGGCCTGGTGGTGGTCGCGGCCCCGGCCGACGGCGTCGCCGAGGTCGCCGCGCTGCTGGACAGCCACGGACTGGACGGCAAGGACATCCGGGTGGTGGCCGGCGGCGCCACCCGGCAGGAGTCGGTCCGGCTCGGCCTGGCGGCCATCCCGGCCGACACCGGGATCGTGCTGGTGCACGACGCCGCCCGCCCGCTGGTGCCGGTCGAGGTGGTGGACGCGGTGGCCGCCGCCGTCCGGGCCGGAGCCGAGGCGGTGGTGCCGGCCGTCCCGCTGGCCGACACCGTCAAGCGGGTCGAGCCGCGGCCGGCCGGCGGCCCCGAGCCGGTGCTGGACACCCCGGACCGCGCCACCCTGCGCGCGGTGCAGACCCCGCAGGGCTTCCTGCGCGCCACCCTGCACCAGGTGCACGAGAAGGCATTGGCCGAGGAGGCCGAGGGCGGCCTGCCGCCGGTCACCGACGACGCCGGGCTGGTGGAACGGTTCGGCGGCCGGGTGGTCGTGGTCCCCGGGCACGAGGAGGCCTTCAAGGTCACCCGCCCGCTGGACCTGGTGCTCGCCGAGGCCGTACTCGCCCGAAGGAGGGCCTCCGATGGCTTCTGACCCGACCGCGCCGGTGATCCCGCTGGTCGGCATCGGCACCGACGTGCACGCCTTCGAGGCCGGCCGCCCGCTGCGGGTGGCCGGCCTGGACTGGCCCGACGCCGAGTACGGCCTCGCCGGCCACTCGGACGCCGACGTCGCCGCGCACGCGGCCTGCGACGCGCTGTTCTCCGCCGCGGGCCTGGGCGACCTGGGCGCGCACTTCGGGACCGACCGGCCGGAGTGGGCCGGTGCGGCGGGGGTGACCCTGCTGGCCGAGGCGGCCAGGATCGTCCGCGCGGCCGGTTTCGAGATCGGCAACGTGGCGATCCAGGTGGTCGGGGTGCGGCCGAAGATCGGCAAGCGGCGTGCGGAGGCGCAGGCCGTGCTCTCGGCCGCCGTCGGCGCGCCGGTCTCGGTCTCCGGCACGACCACCGACGGCCTCGGCCTCACCGGCCGGGCCGAGGGGCTGGCCGCACTCGCCACCGCGCTGGTGTACCGGGCGGGTTGAGCCGATCCGGCGGTTGGCGAGTGTCCCGGTGCGCGGGCCGCGACCGGGTGGGTAGCTTGGCCCGTACCAGTCCGCTCGTCCACTGAGAAGAGGTCCAGATGGGTGCCGCACTCCCCGACCGGCTGAAGGAACTGCTCGACGACAAGACGTTCGCCGTGGTCTCCACCGTCCAGCCCGACGGCAGCCCGCAGTCCTCGGTGGTCTGGGTCAAGCGGGACGGCGACGAGATCCTGTTCTCGACCGTCCAGGGCCGCCGCAAGCACCTCAACCTGGTCAGGGACCCGCGGATCAGCGTGGTGGTCAACCCGCCGGCGCACCCCTACACCTACGCCGAGCTGCGCGGGGAGGTCACCATGACGACCGAGGGCGGCCGGGAGCTGATCGACGAGCTGTCCCGCAAGTACCGCGGTGAGGATTACGGGTTCGACGGGCCGGAGGACGTCCGGGTGGTGGTCCGGCTGGTGCCCCGGAAGGTCGTCGGCAACATCTGAGCCGGCCGGGCATGACCGGAAGGGGTGTCGTGGCGGGATCTCCCGCGGCGGCGCCCCTTCCGGCGTCCCGGTGGGCGCCCCGCCCGGCGACGCAGCCCGTACCGAGCCCGGGGAACGCCGTTGACCTGGTGGTTTGGCGCTCCGGCCGGCCGATCCGGAGGCCGGGGCACGGGCCCGGCGGTGCGGTCGGCGCCGACCGCCGCGCAGCGCGGACGGGCCGGAGCGACGGCAACGGGCCCGCAGCCCGTCGCGAAAGGTGGCGAGGCACCCCCCACCGCCCACTACGCTTGACGCTGTGAGCCTTCGCCTGTACGACACCAACACCCGCCAGGTACGCGACTTCGTCCCGCTTGTACCGGGCTGTGTCTCCATGTACCTGTGTGGCGCGACCGTCCAGGCTGCCCCGCACATCGGACACATCCGGTCCAACCTCAACTTCGACGTGATGCGCCGTTGGTTCGGCTACCGCGGCTACCAGGTCACGTTCGTGCGCAACGTCACCGACATCGACGACAAGGTGATCGCCAAGGAGCGCCAGCTCGGCACCCCGTGGTGGGAGATCGCCTACACCAACGAGCGCGCCTTCAACGAGGGTTACGCGGCGCTGGGCTGCCTGCCGCCGTCGGTGGAGCCGCGGGCGACCGGGCACGTCCCCGAGATGATCGAGATGATGCGGGCGCTCATCGCCAAGGGGCACGCCTACGAGGCCGAGGGCAACGTCTACTTCGCCGTCACCACCTACCCCGACTACCTGGAGCTCTCCAACCAGGAGCTGGAGAACCTCCGGCAGCCGGAGAGCGCGGGCGAGACCGGCAAGCGCGACCCGCGCGACTTCGCGATGTGGAAGCGGGCCAAGGAGGGCGAGCCCAGCTGGGAGACCCCCTGGGGCCGCGGCCGCCCGGGCTGGCACCTGGAGTGCTCGGCCATGGCGCACAAGTACCTGGGCAAGGGCTTCGACATCCACGGCGGCGGGATCGACCTGATCTTCCCGCACCACGAGAACGAGATCGCCCAGTCCAAGGCGTTCGGCGACGACTTCGCCAACTTCTGGGTGCACAACGCCTGGGTGACCATGTCCGGCGAGAAGATGAGCAAGTCGCTGGGCAACTCGGTGCTGATCTCCGAGATGGTGCAGCGCTGGCGGCCGATCGTGCTCCGCTACTACCTGGCCGGCCCGCACTACCGCTCGATGATCGAGTACAGCGAGGAGTCGATCCGCGAGGCCGAGACCGCCTTCGCCCGGATCGAGGGCTTCATCCAGCGGGTCGTCGAGGGCAGCGGCCCGGTCGACGCCGCCCCCGAGGTGCCGCTGGCCTTCGCCGAGGCGATGGACGACGACCTGGGCGTCCCGCAGGCGCTGGCCGTGGTGCACACCGCCGTCCGGCAGGGCAACAGCGCGCTCACCGCGGGCGACAAGGAGAGCGCGGTGGCGCGACTCGCCGAGGTCCGTGCGATGCTCGGTGTACTGGGTCTGGACCCGCTCGACGAGCACTGGGCCGGCACGGACCGGGGTGACGACCTGCACGGCGTGGTCGACTCGCTGGTCCAGCTGGTCCTGGAGCAGCGCCAGGCGGCCCGCGCCCGTAAGGACTTCGCCACCTCGGACGCCATCCGGGACCAGCTCACCAGGGCCGGTCTGGCGATCGAGGACACCCCGTCCGGCTCGCGCTGGACCATCAACAACCAGTAACCCCGTACCCGTCGGGGTGAGGGCCGGCCGCACCGTTCGCCGGTGCGGCCTGCCGTATGACGCAGAAGAGACAGGAAGTACAGCCATGGCCGGCAACAGCCAGCGCAGGAACCGCCGCAACCCCACTTCCAAGAAGGGCGCGAGTGTCGGTACCGGCGGCCACAGCCGGAAGGCACTCCAGGGCAAGGGCCCGACCCCGCCCGGCGAGGCCCGCAAGGGCCACCCGAAGCAGCGCGCCGCCAACGCGGCGGTCAAGCGCGAGCGGGACGCCAAGTCCCGGGCCGGCATGCGCCGGGCCGGTGCGGGCGCCCGCGGCGGCCGCGGCGGCGCCGGCGCGGCCGAGCTGGTGGTCGGCCGCAACTCGGTGGTCGAGGCCCTGAAGGGCGGGGTGCCCGCCACCGCGCTCTACGTCATGCAGTTCATCGAGACCGACGACCGGGTGCGGGAGGCCTTCCAGGCCGCCAACGACCGCGGCGTGCCGCTGATGGAGGCCCCGCGCCCGCAGCTGGACCAGATGACCGGCGGGCTCAACCACCAGGGCCTGGTGCTCCAGGTCCCGCCGTACGACTACGCGCACCCGGACGACCTGCTCGCGGCCGCTGCGGACAACGCCGAGTCGGCGCTGATCATGGCGCTGGACGGGGTCACCGACTCGCGCAACCTGGGCGCCGTGGTCCGCTCCGCCGCCGCCTTCGGCGCGCACGGCGTGGTCATCCCCGAGCGCCGCGCGGCCGGTATGACCGCCGGTGCCTGGAAGACCTCCTCCGGCGCGGCTGCCCGGCTGCCCGTCGCCCGGGCCACCAACCTCACCCGCGCGCTGGAGGCCTACCAGAAGGCCGGCCTGATGGTGGTCGGCCTGGCGGCCGACGGCGAGGCCGAGATCGGCGACCTGGAGCTGCTCAGCGGCCCCGTGGTGATCGTGGCCGGCTCCGAGGGCAAGGGCCTGTCCCGGCTGGTCGCGGAGACCTGCGACATCCGGGTGCGGATCCCGATGCCGGGTGCCACCGAGTCGCTGAACGCCGGCGTCGCGGCGGGCATCGTGCTCTACGAGGCCGCGCGGCTGCGGGCCAAGGGCGGCCCGGCTGCCACCGTCTGACCGTCTCTGACGGCTGTTTGGAGCTGAACCGACCGGGTCCTTTCGGGCCCGGTCGGTTTTCTCATGATCACTTCAAAGCCGGGCCCGGAATCCACCCGGGAGAGTGTCCTAAGCGGCCGTCACCCGGTTAGAGGGGTGTGGACACCAGAACACCTCGGCGCCCCGGGCAGGGCGGCACGGCGGGAATAGACTCCGGGCCCGCCCTCAACACGGTCAAGGTGCCGTCCGACCCGGCGAAGCTCAGCAGCACCCAGGCCAGCTTCCGGGTCAGACTGGTCACCCCGGTGGATCCGCTGATCGACGCCCCCGCGGGCGCCGCCTTCGGCGACCCGTACGGCATGCAGAGCGGCGGCAACCCCTACGCGAACCCGTACCGCGCGGCCGGCCTCGGCACCCGCCCGATGGTCACCCCGCAGGTGGTCCTGCCCAGTACCGAGGTGCCGGCGATGGCCGGCATCGGCGGGGGCGGTCCACGGCGCAAGGGCCGGGTCACGGCCGTCACCTGGAGCGGCCAGGCCGCCCCCGGTGACCTCGCCGCCACCCGGCTGCTGGAGGCCGTCCGGCTCACCACCGTCCCGTCCCCCGCCGGGGCGCCGGCGGGCGACGACACCCAGCAGCTCCCGCAGATCCAGCAGTACGGCCAGGCGGTGCCCCGGCAGCCCGGTTCGCCCGGCTCCGGCGGGGCCCGGTCGGCCGCGCGCCCGTCCGAGCACCCCGGCTGGTCCCCGCACGGGGAGCTGCCCGAGATGTCGGCCGCCACGGCCGCCGAGGCCAAGCACCTGCGCGACCCGGGCCGCCGGGTCGACCTCGGCCTGGTCCTGCTGCCGCTGCGGGCCGTGCTCGGCTCGCTGTCGGTCTACGCCGGCTTCAGCAAGCTCTGCGACCCGGTGTACTTCGACGGCGGCGACCGTGGCTCGATGATGCGCTGGCTCTCGGCGCTGCACCCGTGGAAGGCCGCCACGCCGCTGCTCGACTTCGCGATGGCGCACCCGGTGGGCTCGGGCCTGGCGGTCGCCTTCACCGAGATCGTGGTCGGCGTGCTGACCATCCTGGGCCTGTGGCAGCGGCTGGCGGCCGGGGCGGCGATGCTGCTCTCCGCCGCGCTGCTGTTCACCGTCAGCTGGCGGGCCGTCCCGGTC
Organism: Kitasatospora sp. NPDC049258; assembly: GCF_040678895.1. Lineage (NCBI taxonomy): Bacteria > Bacillati > Actinomycetota > Actinomycetes > Kitasatosporales > Streptomycetaceae > Kitasatospora > Kitasatospora sp. NPDC049258. The sequence continues at coordinate 141,349 of NZ_JBFAQT010000016.1, read as the reverse complement.
TACGACACCCCGGACCTGATCTTCCTGGCGGCCTGGAGCCCGCTGCTGATCGCCGGTGCGCCGTTCGGCTCGCTGGACGGCCGGATCGCACTGAACGCCTGGCGCCGGTACGGCTCCGGGGCGCCCGAGGCGCTGCGGCGCCGGGTGCTGCGGCGCGGCGCGGTGGTCACCGCGGTGGTGGTCGGGCTGACCCTGCTGATCGGCTCGATGCTCGGCGCCGCCGTCCGCACCGGCCGCACCCAGCAGGCGCCGGTCAAGCCGCCGACGGACTTCGGCTCGCCGATGTGGCCCGGCAACGGCCCCTCCACGCCGCCGTCGCCCAGCCACAGCCCGTCGCCCACCCCGTCCCGCCCGGCTGGCTCGCCGCCGCCCTCCTCGCCCGCCCCGGGCAAGAGCAGCGGCAAGCCCAAGCCGTCCTCCGGGCCCAGCAGCGCGCACCCGGCGAACGGCGGCAGCAGCTCCGGCCAGGGCGGCGCCGGCGGGTCGGCGCCTGGGGGCGGCAGCTCGCGGAGCACCAACCCGACCAGCACGCCCGGTCTGATCGGCGGGGTGCTGGGGAGCGGGCCGGTGGAGCTGCCGAAGCTCGGGCTGGAGCGGCAGACGGAGGAGCAGCTGACCTGAGCCGGGCCGGCCCGGCAGTGCCTCGGCGGCTGCTGCTGGTGCGGCCGACGGACGGACCCCCCACCGGACTTGACCGGTGGGGGGTCCGTTTGTTGCGCGCCTCGCGGTGGGGGGCTTCCCGCAGGCGTTGCGGGTGGGGGCTTCCCGCGGGTACTGCGGGTGGGGGCTTCCCGTCGGGTTCAGGCTTCGCCGCGGGCGGCGGCCAGCTCCTTGGCGGCCTCGGTGAGGTCCTTCGCGGTGTCGATGGCGCGCCAGTAGACCCCCTGCGGCAGCTGGTAGCCGGCCAGCCGCTTGCTGCGGGCGAGTTGGGGGAAGGTGGTGCGCTCGTGGTCGCCCACCTCCGGCAGCAGCTCGCGGAAGCCGGGGGCGAAGACGTACAGGCCGGCGTTGATCAGGAACGGCGAGGGCGGGGCCTCGATGAAGTCCAGCACGTTGCCGAACTGGTCGGTCTCCACCGCGCCCCAGGGGATCCGCGGCCGGGCCAGCGCGAGGGTGGCCAGGGCGTCCCGCTCGTGGTGGAAGGCGGCCATGTCGCGCAGGCTGAACCTGGTCCAGATGTCGCCGTTGGTGGCGTACCAGGCCTCGTCGGGGCGGGGGAGCGCGCGGGAGGCGTACTTGAGGCCGCCGCCGCGGCCGAGCGGCTCGCTCTCCACCACGGTGCGGACGTTCAGCGGCAGGTCGGCCTTGGCCAGCCAGTCCTCGAGCACCTCGGCGAGGTGGCCGCAGGAGATCACCGCGTCCGTCACGCCCTCCGAGGCCAGCCAGGCCAGCTGGTGCCCGACGATCGGGATGCCCGTCCCGGGGATCTCGACCAGCGGCTTCGGGCGGTCGTCGGTGTACGGGCGCAGCCGGGAGCCCTGGCCGCCGGCGAGGATCACGGCCTGGGTGACGGCCGGTGCCGCGGGGTGGGCGGCGGGCCGGGCGGTGGGCGCGGTCACCGGCTGGGCGGCGGGCGGGGTGACTGGCGAGGTGACTGGCGAGGTGACTGGCTGGGCGACGGCGGCTGCGGGTGGTTCGGGGCGCGTCGAGTCTGCGGTCATAGCGGACACAATAGGGTCCGCGCGGGGCGGACCCTACCGAGGACCGGGGCCGGCCGTTGTCGGGGCCGGCCGACCGTTGTCGCGGGCGGCCGCTCAGCCCACCACGCCGGCCGCGAACGAGCCGTCGCAGACCGGCCGGGCGAAGGAGCGGGCGCGCTGGACGTCGCCCTGGTACTTGCGGACCGCGGCCCGGCCGAGCTCGGCCGAGAGGCTGCTGCAGTACGGCGTCAGCGAGGGCTTCTCCCGCATGGTGCGCTCCAGCAGGTCGAGCGCGGTGCCCGGGGTGTGGTTGCGCAGCTCCTCCATCAGGTCGACGCGGAGCGCGTCCTGCGGGGCCAGGCCCTGGGAGCTGGGGGCGGTGGCGGAGCGCCCGATGGTGCCGTCACCACTGGAGGCCGCGACCACCTGCTGGTCGAGCCCGGTCGGTGGCGCCCAGGGGACCCGGGTCACGGCGAGCGTGCCGGTGGTCACCAGGACCACCGGCAGGGTGAGGGCGACGGTCTGGCCGATGCGGCGAACGAGCTGTTTCACGCACAGGAGCGTAGCGGTGGGTGGCCGGGTCGGCGCACTCCGTTACACCAATGAGTGACACGTGTCCTGGTTCGTTCCGTCATCGTGTTGACGCCGGGGGCCCGGACGGGTGTGTCCGGTGGTCATGGGGCGGTGCGGGTACGGGCGTCGGCACGGGTTCGGGTGCGGGTGCGGGTGTGGGTACGACCGAGCCCCGGCCGGAACGGGTCCGGCCGGGGCTCGGGTGCCCGGTGTCCCTGGAGTCGGTTGCCCGACCGGGATCAGTTGCTGAGGCGGGCGCCCGTGCTGGTGGAGAAGACGTGCGGCTCGCCGCCGTTCGGGACGACGTTGATGGTCTCGCCCTTCGCCGGGATCTGGCGGCCGTGCACGCGCACGACGATGTCCTTGTCCTCGCCGGCCACCTTGGTGGTGCCGTAGACGAAGCCGTCGGCGCCGAGCTCCTCGACCACGTTCACGGTGACCGCGACACCCTCGATGCCGCCCGCGGGGACGATCTGGAAGTGCTCGGGACGGATGCCGACGGTCACGTTCTTGTCGGTGCCGACGCCGGCCAGGTCCTCGCGGGAGATGTTGATGACCGAGCCGCCGAACTTCACGCCGCCGTCGACCAGCGGGACCTCGATCAGGTTCATCGCGGGGGAGCCGATGAAGCCGGCCACGAAGAGGTTGGCGGGACGGTCGTACATGTTGCGCGGGGTGTCGACCTGCTGCAGCAGACCGTCCTTGAGGACCGCGACGCGGTCGCCCATGGTCATGGCCTCGGTCTGGTCGTGCGTGACGTAGACCGTGGTGATGCCCAGGCGGCGCTGCAGGCCGGCGATCTGGGTGCGGGTGGAGACGCGGAGCTTGGCGTCCAGGTTCGACAGCGGCTCGTCCATCAGGAAGACCTGCGGCTGGCGGACGATCGCCCGGCCCATCGCGACGCGCTGGCGCTGGCCGCCGGAGAGCGCCTTCGGCTTGCGGTCCAGGTAGTCGGTCAGGTCGAGGATCTTCGCCGCCTCCTCGACCTTGGTGCGGATCTCGGCCTTGTTGACGCCGGCGATCTTGAGCGCGAAGCCCATGTTGTCCGCGACGGTCATGTGCGGGTAGAGCGCGTAGTTCTGGAACACCATCGCGATGTCCCGGTCCTTCGGCGGCAGGTGGGTCACATCGCGCTCGCCGATCCGGATGGCGCCGCCGTTGACGTCCTCCAGGCCGGCCAGCATGCGGAGGCTGGTGGACTTGCCGCAGCCGGAGGGGCCGACGAGGACGAGGAACTCGCCGTCCTCGACGTGCAGTTCCAGGGCGTCGACGGCGGGCTTGTTGCCGCCCGGGTAGAGGCGGGTCGCCTTGTCGAACGTGACAGAAGCCATGGCTGTGCTCTCCTTCACCGGCAGGAACGTGCCGGACGATCCGAGTAAAGGGCTGGATTGTCTTGCGGGCCCGCCCTCACCGTGCCAGTGGTCTGGACCATCGATGAGAGCCGACTCCTGGCGACCGTACCCGCCCGTTCATCCGCTTGTCAGCCCCTGGAGGCGGGCGATTTCGGCATCGGTCCGATCACAACCAGGACAGACCACCCAAATCGCCGCCCGCCCCCGATATCCACCGGCGACGCCCGGCCCCTCCCGGTACACTGCCCCTGGTGCCGCCGTGGTCCGCCGCGGACGGCTACCGTGCCTCCTTAGCTCAGTTGGCCAGAGCACCGCTCTTGTAAAGCGGGGGTCGTCGGTTCGAACCCGACAGGGGGCTCTGGGTTCCACCCCGGATGAGCTGCAGCTTTGGCCTTCTGGGGGCTCCATCGTCGGCCTCGGACTTCTCGTCCGAGGCCGTTTGCGTGAGCGATGCGTGAGCGGATGGCCCGGTGAGCTGGGTGTTCGTGGTGGACTGCGCAACCTTGCGCGGCCTGTTCGCCCGGGGGACGAGCCGGGCCGCCGCCTCGGCGATCGCCCGGTCGACCTGCGGGAGCAGGGTCGTGTACGTGTCCGAGGTGATGCCGATCGAGGAGTGGCCGAGCATCTCCTTGATCGAGTGCAGGTCCGCGCCCGCCGCGTGAGCGAGCGTGGCCGCGCCGTGTCGGAGGTCATGCAGCCGGATCGGCGGGAGGCCGGCCTCGTCGGCCAGCTCGCGGAACCGGTCGGTCACAGCGGTCGGGTGCAGCCACTCACCGTTCTCCTTGGTGAAGACCCGGCCGGTCTCAACCCAAGCGGTGCCCCACTGCTCGCGGTTGGCCCGCTGCCGCTCGCGGTGCGCCTCCAGGACGGCCACCGTCTCGGAGTCGAGGGCGATGGTGCGGGCGCCCGCATCGGTCTTGGGGTCGTCCTCGTAGACCGCCCAGCCGTCCACGACGAGCTGCTTGGCCACGGTGAGGAGCCCGGCCTTCAGGTTCGTGTCGGCCCACCGCTGGCCGCACGCCTCGCCACGCCGAAGCCCTCGGAAGGTGATGAGGTGCAACAGCGCGTAGAGGCGGTCACCGGCGGCCTGGTCGAGGAACGCGCCGGTCTGCTCCGGCGTCCAGACCATCACCGGCGACGGGCGCTCGCCGGTGAGCTCCCAGTGCTCGATCCGCTCCTCCGTCCACACGAGCGGCTTGGGCCGCTTCGCGGACTCCAGCTCGACGTGGGAGGCCGGGTTGAAGGTGATGATCTGGCGCCGGATCGCAGCGTTGAGGCCCGCCCGGAGCGTGGAGCGGATCCGCTGGCAGGTGGACGCGCTGACGGCCCTTCGGAATGGCTCCATCTCGGCGATGGCAGCCTTGAGGGCCTTACGTTGGGCGCGGAACTCCCCTCCCTTCCAAGGGATCTGCGCGAGTTCGTCGATGGCGGCCCGCCGTTGGGCGTTCGCCTCGGCGATCTCGACGTTCTCCTCCTCGATGGCGGCGAACAACTCCTCCAGGTGCCTGACGCGGAGGCGGTCGAGACGGATGTGGCCGATCCGCGGCTTGAGGTAGAGCCGGATGCTGCTCTCGTCCCGGCTGATCGCCGTCTGCCGGCCGCGCTTGCCCGCTAGCCACTGGTCGAGCCACTCGCCGACCGTCAGCCGATTCTGGAGGTCCTGGCCGGAGGCGAGTCGGCGACGAGTCTCCTCGACGTCGGGCAGCGGCGCCTTCTCGTGGGCGACCTTCTCCAACAGATCGGCTATCTGCGCGAGGCCCTCGGGATCGTCCGCGTCCGGGATGTGCAGCAGCTCGCGCACCTGGTCGAGATCGGCCTGGGCGGTCTTCCGGGACTCGTAGCCGGAGCGGTTGAAGGACCGGCGTGAGCCGTCCTCACGGTTGGGCAGTTCCTGGCGGATTGCGTAGGAACCGTGCTTGCGGCTGCTGAGCTTCTGGCAGGCCTTGCCGAGCGGTTTGCCGGTGTCGGCGTCCCGGCAGTAGCAGCGGTGGTAGGTGGAGCCTTTCACGGGGTTCCCTCCTTCATCTGGTCGTCCTTGTGATCGGTGTCGAGGAATGCGACGTGGCGGGGGAGCGGTGAGGGAGTCAGCCCCAGCTCGCGCATGCGGTGCCGGATCGGCACGAGCTCCGAGCGAACGGCCTTCACGAGGCGGCCGAACTTGGCTTCGGCGCCGTGCGGCCAGTCCTCCCTCGCGCCTGAGAACTGGAGCTGCCAGGCGTCGTGCTGCTCGGTCCGGATGCGGTGCTCGACGCTCGCGTACTCGCGAAACACGGCCGCGTCGCCGAAGCCCAGGTCCTCACCGGTGAACCAGCTGAACGCCGTCCACGGGTCTCGGCTCTCGTGCGGGAGGCAGTCCACGTTGGTGCTCCCGCCGAGCGGGAAGACCAGGGTGGCCGGCGGCGCGTCGACTGCCTTGGCGAGCACGAGCAGCTCCGGGACGGTGAGGGTTAGCCGACGCCCGGACTCCCAGTTCGCGATGACGTTGCGCGGGATGGGGTGGCCCAGCTCGTCACAGGCGTCGGCCAGGTCCTGCGCGGTCATGCCCAGCTCCTTCCGGCACCTACGAACCTCGGCGATCACGGTTCTCGTGACCTGTGCCGACCAAGATTCCACTTCGTCGTGTGTCATATCGACACTTTATTGCGGTGCAAGCTGCTCCTCGATCCCGGACCTGCCGGGGCCGCCGACCGGGGCTTGCCCCCGTGAATGGAGACAGCTGTGCGAACTGAGACGGGCAACCAGGAGCTCGCGGGCATGAGCCGGGCGGAACTGCTTGCGTTGCCGGCCGCCATCGACCTGGACACCGCCAACCGCGCGATCGGCCTTGGCCGCAGCAAGGGCTACGAACTGGCGCGGCGGGACGTCTACCCGTGCCGCGTGCTGCGGTTGGGCAAGAAGTACCGGGTGATCACCGCAGACCTCCTGCGGCTGCTGGGCATCGACGTTGTGCCGGACGGTGCAGTGGCGTGACGACAAGGCTGCAGGTCGAGCCACGAGCTTGTCTGCCGTGAGAGGACTGCCGGCCGAGCAGTGGATCTTCCGCCAGGGCGGTCGTATCGTCGCGTCGCCCGCCGGTCGCAAACCGGCGCAACGCACTCCAACCGCCTGCGAGTTGGGGCCAATCAGCTCATCGGCTCGGCAGGCCGGGAACGCGACGGCCCTCGGTGCTACCAACACCGAGGGCCGGACGAAGTCCCCAGATCAGCGAATCAGTTCAACCGGTGGCAGCGCGACGGTCGAGGTCGTGCGCACCAGCGAGGAGCTTCACCGTGAACTCTACTTCCCGCCAGCCTGCGTCGGGAGACCCGGCGAAGGGCTGGCCCGCCGTTGCCGTCCCCGGTCAATCCGGTCACTACCGACCGGCGGTCGGTCAGAACGGTGTACTGACCGACCGGACTGACCGGGAGCCCGGTGCCTTGACCGGTCAGGTCACCGCTGACCCGGTCAGTGCCCCGGCGGGACAGGTCGGTGACCCGGACGTCTTCGGCGGGATGACCGGAAGCGGCGACCTGCCGGTCACTCCGTCATCGCCGGGAGCCGAGTTGCTCTGCGAACTCCGATCCGCCATAGCTCACTTCGTGATCCTCCCATCCGAGCAAGCTCTGGATGCCGTGACGCTGTGGGTTGCCGCCACCCATCTACAGCCCGCTTGGCAGCATGCCCCGCGTCTTGCCGTGATCGGCCCGGCCAAGCGCTGTGGGAAGTCTCGGCTGCTCGACATCGTCACCGAGACCGTGCACGACCCGCTCATCACGGTCAACGCGTCCTCGGCGGCCATCTTCCGGTCGATCACCGACCAGCCGCCGACCCTGCTCGTGGACGAGGCCGACACCATGTTCGGCACTGTCAAGGCGGCTGAGAAGAACGAAGACCTTCGGGGCCTGCTGAACGCCGGTCACCAGCGCAATCGCCCCACCCTGCGGGTGACCGGCCCGGACCACAAGGTGGTCAAGTTCCCCACCTTCGCCATGGCGGCCCTGGCCGGCATCGGCGACCTCCCGGACACGATCATGGACCGGTCAGTGGTCATCCGCATGCGCCGCCGCGCACCGGGCGAGCGCGTCTCCTCGTACCGCTCTGACCGGGACAACCCGGGCCTGCGCGAGCTGCGCGACGGCCTTCACACCTGGCTGGTGCCGCTGATCGACGCGGCGACCGACATGGAGCCGCCCATGCCGGTCGACGACCGTGCCGCTGACACCTGGGAGCCCTTGGTGACGGTCGCGGACCTCGCCGGAGGTGAGTGGCCGGTGCGGGCTCGCGAGGCCTGCCGTGCCATGACCGCGTTCGAGTCCGGGCAGGACGAGGACGGCGGTCTGAAGACGAGGATCCTGGTCGACATCCGCCGCGTCTTCGCCGCCGGTGGCAACCCGGACGCCCTGTCCACCGAGCACCTCCTGACCGCCCTGAAGGCCGACCACGAGGCGCCGTGGGCCGAGCACGGACCGACGGGGCTGAGCGCCCGTGGCCTGCAGCTCCCGCTCAAGGACTACGGCATCGGCTCGATGAACATCCGCTTCCCGGACGGCGTGCAGCTCAAGGGCTTCACCCGCAACGGTTTCCTCGACGCATGGAGCCGCTACTGCCCCGAGCCCGCTGAGTCGCCGGTCACGACTGGCGGCTGACCCGTCGCCAGTCGTACCACCCGTCCCCGCCCAGCTCAGGGCGGGGACGGGTTCGTTCTCCGCAACGGGTCCTGTCGTCCCGGGAGCGCCACCCGTACCGCCCTGACCAGGTGTGCAACGCGTGGGACGAGTGCAACGCGGTGGGCAGCGGACGGATTCTCAGTCGATCTGCTCGATGACAAGGGCGACAGCGCCAACGGCGCGAAGAGCGCTGGCAGCTGCCCGAGCTGCGTCTTCGGGTTGGTCGTTGAGAACCGTCGTTGGAAGCTGGCCGAGGAGGAGTTTGCCGTGCCACAGACTGAGCCCGGTGAGCCGGCGGATCTCCTTCAGCACGTCCATGGTGTGGGTGCCGGGATCGGCCAGGACGACGCTGTACGGCACGTCGTCACAGACCAGCGTGACGTACCTGACTTCGCCGCCCATGCCCCCTCCAACTGCCGGTCCTTGAGAGCCTAGCCCCACAGCGTAGAAGGCGGAGGGGACCGCACGCGGAGCAAGTTGTGGGGTAAGGAGTCCTTACCCCAGCCCGCGCCACTGGGGGCGGAGCAAGTTGTCGCGTACGACCGTCCTACGGTCGCCTCGCGTACTCGGCCCCGCCCAGGGGTGCGAGGCCGAGCCAACCAGCTGGTAGCCATGCAGAATGCCCCGCGCGCTCGCGGATCTGGCCTGTACGCTCGGCGGTGAATTCTGACGAGGTGGACAGGCTGCGGCTGGATGGTTCAGCTGCGGCGTATCCAGTAACCACGGTCATCCGGCGGCAATGGTCAGAGCGATGGAGCTGAGCGTGAGCGGCACTAAGGACGTGCACTTCCCACCGGTCGCCAACGGCATGGATTACCTGGCCAACGTCATGGACCACCTCGGTGGTACCCCTCACCCCCGCGACCTGAAGTACGCCGTACTCCATCTCCAAGCCGCCACCGAAGTGCTTCTGAAGGCGCGGCTCGTCCAGCACGATTGGCGGCAGGTGTGGATGAAGCCGCAAGACGCTGACCAGGCGGCATACGAGCGCGGAGACTTTCAAAGCTGCGGCATCGACGACGTCATCAAGCGCCTGCGACAGCAGACCGACGTGGACATCCCGCCTGCGGTTAAGAGCGAGATCACCATGCTCGCCAAGCAGCGCAACCGACTCCAGCACTTTGGCCTCACTGAAACCGCGCTCGCGATCGAAGCCCGCACAGCAACGGTCCTCGACTTTTTGCTCGACTTCGTCCAGCGACACCTACGTCCGGGCCTCGATGGCGATGAGGCGGTCCACGTGGACCAAGAGATGGAAGAGGTCCGCGACGCGCTCACCGGCATAAAGGCTCTGGTCGACGCCAGGATGAAGCGGATCGAGCCCGAGCTAAGAGCTGCTGCAGATCGAACGGTCCAGTGCCCTGACTGCGGGCGGACCGCGATGGTGGCCACCGGCCAGGATGTCGTCGAGTGCCTGCTATGCGGCAAGATTTGGGAGCCGGAGGAAGCGGCCGGGGACTACGCCGACATGGTCCTGGGCATGTCCTGGTACGACGCGATCAAGGACGGTGGGCCCGATCCGGTGTTCACCTGCCCAGAGTGCGACCTGGAGGCGGTGGTCCGCGGTACCCACCTGGCTGCGACACCGGACCAGGACGACGACTTCTGCTTCAACTGCGCACAGAGTCTCACCGGCATGTTCGCCTGCGCTGACGGGTGCGGCACGCTCACCGACAGCGACATTGGACTTTGCTACGACTGCACAGAGCGGCGCCTGGAGCGTTTCTGAGACCGCATTGGAGTGCCTTATCTATGAATTCGGTCTCCAAGGCCGGCAACGGTGGTGCCGTACATGCCAGCCGGTAGGGGGCGCTGTCATCTGGTGAGCGCCGAGAGTCTGGACCGTAGGACCCCCTCCAGGTCCAGGTTGTCGCCTCGTGTGATGGTCTGCAGAAGTTCGGTGATGACGACGAGTTCGGCGAATCGTCCGGTCGGTGTGTCGAGGACGTGCCCGAGGCGGCTGCGGACCTGGACGGCGGTCTCGGGTACGAGGAGGCTGTAGGAGTACAGCAGCGCTGCGTCGTAGCCGGCAGGCGCGGCGCCCCAGCCCTCCCAGTCGAGGACGGTGAGGGTCGGGCCTGTCAGGTTGGCCCAGTGCAGATCGCCGTGAGCGGTCGTCCAGGCGGGCACCTTGGTTTCGATCGAGATGCCGAGGTACTGCGGGATGGCACGGTCCAGGTACTCCTGACGGACCGCCACACGGTCGCTGGGGACAGCGGCGATGGCGTCGAGAGCGGTGCTGAGCCCGTCCCACCAGGCGTCGTCCAGGTCGGGCGCCTCCCGGAGGATCGGCTCGTGGGTGGTGATGGTGGAGGCGGTGATCTTGTCGTACAGCTCCGCCAAGTACCCATGCTCGCCCTCGCTCCAGGTACGCCGATCTCGCAGGCGCGGTCTGGGTACCGCAGGCGGCATGAGCCGTTCTGCCTCCTGCGGTCCCTCCCAGAGCTTTCCGCCTGCTTTGTCGGCCGGGGCGGACACCAGGCGGAGCCATCCCTCGCCGGACGCCGTGGCAACCGGGCGGCTGAGGGTACGCCCACGCCAGCCCCACGCTTCGCGCGAGCCGATCGGCGTCGCGTCGAGCGCCGCTGCGGCTGTGGCGTGCATCCCGCGCATCCGCTCGGCGATGTCCGGCTCAGGTTCCGAGTACATCAACGACCCTTCGCAGCACGTCCGGAGACAACGGCGGACGGCCGACGGCATCGGCGGCCTGCGTCCAGTGTTCCGGATTCCCCGTCGACAGAAGTACGCGTCTCACTCCGGTGGTCGAGGCGACGACGGCGAGGGCAGCCTGGGCGGGTGTGCTGCCAGGGCTGATCAGGTCGGTCAGCTCACGGGGCACGATGCCGGGGATCTCGCCACCGTGGAGCGGGGCGGATGCGAACACCTCCAGTCCTGCGTCCAAGGCGTCGACCAGCGGGCCGTGTCCGTCGAGCGCCTGGGCGACCGGCGCGAGGTGGACGAGGGAGACAGGGAGTTGGATGGCCCGCAGGTGGTGCTGTGGGCCGCCGGCCTTGGTTGCGAGTTCGAGCAGGGTCGGCACGTCGAAGAACCCGCTGCTGAAACCGCGCCAGGTAGCCACTCCGTAGGAACTGATGACGCGCTGATTGCAGGCCTCCTCCAAGGCGAGGAACGCGGCGTAGAGCTGGTCGGCGATCGCGCCCTCCTGGCAGTCGTGTTCCGGGTTGTGTAGGAACACCACGTCGGGGACGCGGCCGAGCATGCGCTTGCTACGGGCGACCTGCCAGCCGATGTAGTCCGGCGCTAGGCAGTGCCCGCGCTCGGCATCACCGGCGGAGAGCGCGCCCGCGCGTACGCCGATCCGCCGGGCACTGGGAGGGACGAAACCCACCTTCGTGGAGATGCGTAGATCCGGATACGCCGCCAGAACCAGGGCCAGTGCCGCCTCCGCCCGACCACCCTCGTAGTTGGGCGCGGTATCCACCCAGTCGGCACCTCGGGCAGCGGTCCTCACTGCGGCCTCGGCCACATCGTGACAGCGGTAAGTGCCGAGGCCCAGCCGGGCGGTCATCGTGGGCCTCCGATCGCAGCGGCCTGGCCGTCGACCAGCTCAGTCACGACACCGGCCGCCTGGCCGAGAGTGATGCCTGCAGCCTGAGCGAGATCGGCCAGCCGGTGAGGTCCCCCGTCTGCGAGGAGCGCGAGCATCGTCTCGGTCTTGGCGGCAAACGTCCACTCCTCGCCGCCGGCGGTAAACCGGACGGTGCTGTCGGGCATGGCCGCGAGCGCGGGCCGCGTGGTGACCAGGCGTACCTGCAGGTCGGCATCCGGCGGGGCCGCCGTGATGTGGGGCAGCGACGGCGCGAGCCGGGCTCGCTCGGTGGCGTCGCGGGCGGAGGAGAAGCGGGCGATCAGGTCGTCGCTCTCCAGCTCGGTCGCGATGAGCTTGCCGATCGTGTCGAGGAAGGCGCGTTGCTCCTCGACGGCCCCAAAACGCGGGACATCCGCTCGGATGGCCTGGTGAGCACGCAACATCTCCGACAGCCAGGTGATCAAGTCGGCACCCGTCGTGCTCTGCAGCCCGCACGTGACGTGCAGCGAGTGCTGGCCCTCAGAGGCGGCGACGGCGTGCCACCAGCCCCGAGGCAGATAGAGCACATCGCCGGCGGTGAGGACCAGATCGGCGACGGGCTCCTCGGGTGGTGGCTCGGGCGTCTCGACGTCGCGGTGCATCGGCAACGCGCGGGTGGGGCCGTAGATGCGCCAGCGCTTCGCGCCGTCGAGCTGGACGACGACCACGTCGTGATCGTCCCAGTGGACGCCGAAGCCCTCGGTGCCGGTCCAGGAGGCGTACAGGTTGACCTGTACGCCGGTTCGCAGCCAGCGCTCCAGCTGGCCGGCCAGAGCGCCGATTCCGGCGTGGAGTTCGTCGACGGCGTCCAGGACCAGCGTGGCTCCCTCGGTGAGACGCTGGTGCAGCTCGGAGGGCTGGAGGCGGTGCCAGACGGTGCTGCGCCGGGTGACGATCGGCTGGGAGTAGGTGTGCGCGGGCACCTGCTCGCCGTTGGCGGCGAGTCGGAAGCGAGGCGATTCGAACCGGTGGTGGGTCAGGATGGCGTTGAGGTCATCCCAGCCCATGAGTCCGGCAAGTGACGCGGCTTCACCGCGTGCGACCTTGAAGCTGCGGCCGAGCGTCTGGGCGAGGAAGTCATCCCCGCCCAGACGCTCAACCGCCGAGAAGTGCTCGGCGGTCATCGAGATGCAGCCGTCAGTCGTTGGTGTCGGTACGGCCGGTGGAGCCGCCGTCCGACGGCTGCTCGCCACGCGAGCGGGCCGCGGCGACCTTCGTACGGGCGACCAGCAGGCCGTCGCCCTCCAGCTCGGTGCTGGTCGTCAGGTTCTCGGGCATGAAGCACTCCTTCGGTTTCATGGGGCGGGCCGACTGCCCGGCCCCGTCGTGGGTGCAGCGATGGATCCGTTGCCAGGGCAAGCCGTTGGCAAGGAACCTCGGGTGCTTTTGCCGCGTGGCTGTTGACCAGCGCGGCCACCTGCATCCCCCCAAGCCCGCGTCGGGGCAGGAGGAAGTCTTGTCAGACACTGCTAGGGACGACGTCCCGTGCCTTCGGAGCCGCGGCCCTCACTAGCGCGGTGAGTCGCTCGTCGCCCGAGACGGCGGCGGTGGTGCCGACCTCGAACCAGATCCGCTTGCCGGCGGGGTCCGGCTCGGCTCCCCAGCCCGTCGCGAGCGCTGCCACCAGGAACAGCCCTCGCCCGTCGGTGGCGTCGAGATCGACCCCGCCGGCAGCCGGCAGTTCGTGGCTGACGTCCGTCACCTCGACGCGCAGCCGGTCACCGTCACAGGACACGCAGACGACGCATGGCGCGTCGGTGTGGGACACGGCGTTGGTGATCAGCTCGCTGGACAGCAACTCGACATCGCGGAGCGCGTCCTCCGCGAGCGGAAGGCCCCAACCGCGCACGGCCTGTATCACCCGCCGCCGGGCGTTCGGCACGGCCTCGGCACTGGGCGGCACGCGAAAGCCGAACGGGGCAGGGGTGATGGCTTGGCGGGTGGCGACGGACATGAGCGCGGACCTTTCACCGGGACGAGGTCGGCAGCGGGCCGATTCGCGCCGGGATTCACCCGGCAGGTATCTACAGAACCGCCTCCAACGCGGGTGAACCAGAGCAGAATTGAGGCGGCAACGAGGCATCTGTGCTGCAAACCCGGGCATGACCTGGCCTGTTACGACTGCAGACGAACTGACGTACCTCTGGAGGACGCGGAATGGCATCCAGGAGGTCCCGGCTGATCCAGCGCCGGGAGGCGGTTGGCCACACCCAGGAATCCCTGGCTGAAGTCCTCGATGTGGACCGTACGACCGTGGGGCGATGGGAGAGCGGCAGGGGTGCCCCGCAGCCCTGGATGCGGCCGAAGCTCGCCCGCGCCTTGGAACTCTCGGTCGACCAGTTGGCAGACTTGTTGGCAGTGCCCTCTGCAGCCGCCGAAGCAGTCCCATCGCCCAGCAGCGTCGGCGACGACTCGCCTCCTGTGCCTGCCCGGCGCACGGACCACGACAACGATCTCGTAGTGGCCGTGGCAGCCGACTCGACAGAGTCCGCGCTCTTCCTCCGCTTCGCGAGCGCGTCCAACGTGGACGACACGCTGCTCGAACAGATCGACGCCGACATTGCGAGGCTGGCAGGGGACTACGTGAGCAAGCCGGTGTACGAGCTCTTCCACGACATCGGAACCCTTCGACGAGGGGTGTTCGACTTACTCCGAGGCCGCCAACACCCCCACCAGACAAGCCATCTCTACCTGCAGGCCGGACGCCTCTGTGGCCTGGCCACTCACGTCGCCCTCGACCTCGGCCAGTACACAGCTGCGGCTACGCATTCGCGAACGGCCTGGCGCTGCGCGGAGTCAGCCGGCCACAACGGCCTCCGGGCCTGGATCCGATCCGTCCAGTCCCTGATCGCCTACTGGCAGCAGGACCACCACCAGGCCGCCGAGCTGGCCAGGGCCGGACTGCCGTACGCGGACCGCGGGACGATCGCCGCCCGCCTACTCAGCCTCGAAGCGCGGGCCACCGCCGCGCTCGGCGACAGTGCGAGCGCGCTACGAGCCGTGGAAGCTGCAGAGGCGGCGCGGAGCACAGTAGCCGCCGTGGATCTTCCTGGCGTATTCACGTTTCCCGAGGCCAAGCAGTGGACCTACGCCGGCACCGCCCTCCTTGCCCTGGGCAGCCAGCGTCACGTGAACCGCGCTATCGAGGCCTCCTCCAGGGCCATCGGCCTGTACGAGTCCGCACCGCGGCAGGAACGGTCCACCGGCGACCTGCTGGCCGCCCGCCTTGACCTTGCCAACGCCCACCTCGCCCACGGCGACCTCGACGGCGTGAAGGAGAAGCTCTCGGTGGTGCTGGACGCCGCGCCGGACCGGCGAACAGCGAGTATCTCCAGTCGCCTTCGGGCGCTGAGCACTCGTCTCGCCGAGCCCGCGTACGCAGGCTCCCCGATCGTCCTGAGTCTCCGTGAGAATGTCAGAGAAGCCTGCTCTCGACCCGCACTCACGAATCCTCCGGAGCTGCCACAGTGACGAGCAACGCCGCACAGCAGGACGCCGCTGTCGCCGACAAGTCCATCCTCGCGAACAGCGCCTACGCTGACGGACGCCACCTAGCCGCCCGCCAGTCGATCTACCGGTGGCAGCAGCCGCAGTACGACCTGCCCGGGATCGTCCTCGAAGAGCTGGCCGGCAGCAGCGGGACCGTCCTCGACGTCGGCTGCGGCAACGGCAAGTTCGTCAGCCGCCTGCACAATGACCGGCCGGACCTTCAGGTCGTCGGGATGGACATCTCGGCGGGCATTCTTGCCGATGTCGAGAAGCCGGTCCTGGTGGCCGACGCCCAGGCCCTGCCGTTCGCCGACGACAGCGCCCATGCCGTGCTGGCCCTGCACATGCTGTACCACGTCAGCGACATTGAGGCCACGATCAAGGAGCTGGCCCGTGTCCTTCGGCCTGGCGGCGTGCTCATCGCCTCGACCAACAGCGACACCGACAAGCAGGAGCTGGACAAGCTTTGGGCCAGGGCCGCAGGAGACGTCCTCGGGATCCCCAAGGGGCCGGCACGGGTCTCCCTCAGCTCCCGTTTCTCCCTGGAGAAGGCTCCCGGGTACCTCGGAACAGCGTTCAAGGACATCCGGGTGCGGGAACTGCCTGGCACCATCGAGATCACCGACGCGGCGCCGATCGTCGCCCACCTTGCCTCCTATGAGGCGTGGGCCGACCAATGCGGTGTTCCGTTCCATGAGACCGTCAGCCGGGCAGCCGAGATCGCTGCCACCACTATCGCGACCGAAGGCTCGTTCAAGATCACATGCATGGGCGGAATTCTAGTATGCCGTTATTAGGAGAGCCACCCGCCACCGTGCGCGGGTCCACTTCTAAGAGATTAGGATCCCTCCCGTAGCAGAAAATCATTGACGCGCGCAAAATAGATTCTCCGGAGTTCACTCATTTCGAGCTCGCCAAAGAAATCGGCCACCTCGGCTGCGTCTTCGACTGGGATTATTGGGCCAGAGTGGGCCATGCGTTGCGCATACTCCTCAACGACGCTTCTGGGGGCGCAGGCATTCAATTTTCTGAGCGTGTGAGCTGCTGCCCCAGTCAAGCCAGGATCATATTCCTTGGACACGCGGACCGCTAGGCAGAAAGCTCCGTCATGGAAACCCTCTTCCTGGAGGAGGGCTATCATCTCAAGTGGTGCATACGACTGATCGATCGACAGATTACCAATCGTCTCCGACACGCGCCTCAGCAGTGCCCGGCTTGCATCCGTTAGTCCTAGTGACCTCATGTTAAAGGCCAGTGGGTGCGTCTGCATGAGATTTGTCGCATCGACCTTATCGAGCATTCCCTCCAGTCGCCGTACCCCCTCGCTGAAGATATCTGTATCGTGCATAAGTGCAAGCAGAAGGGCAAAATTCCCAACGCTAATTTCGGTCTCGCAGACATGGCGCGCGACGACCAAGGCAGTTCTCTGGGCCTGATCGGTGGCCGATTCCCGGAGGATTTCGACAAGGAAGAGCGGCTCTGATGGCTCGGTCAAGTCAATGCTTGAGATATTCTGTTCTATCTTAAGTGAATATTCGGCTACCGATTCGAGGTGGCCGTGGCGCTCGAGCGACTCCAGGATGGAGCCCATGTCAATTGGCGAAGCGACAGGCAGGGTCGCAATTCTCCTGCTGACCCTTTCTGTGGCGATCCCGCTCCACTCAGGAAAGTCCCTCAGTTCTTGGAGTAGCCATCCGAGGCTACTTGAATCCCATTGATCAAGGCTGTCGATAGCACTGGCAGTCATGCTTTGTACTGCAATTTGATCCGCGCGTGGGTTGCGAAGAAGGGAAGCAAGGGCCACAGGGTCACCGTCCATGGCCATAGGAGCCCAGAGCTGTGCTGCTGTTTCATGCATCCCCCTGTCTTCGGCAGCATGGGCATATGTGGGAATGTAAAACCCATCTCCTGCCGCGAGCACGCCACGCCAAAAGCTTGCAGGCACGGGGATCGCAGACCGGTTCTGTCGGGCATCTTGAAGAAGATAATCGGCCAGCCGATATCGTATACCCGGGCTGTCGTCATCCCGGGAGCGAATTCGGGTAAGTGGCCTGATTGCTCCACGGAGTTGTGTCATCGCGTGATCTAGCGAGGCGCAGAACCATTCGTCTTCAAGTGTTCCCCATTGATCGTCATCCAGGTAGCCCTCGGAGGCGATGCGAAGAAATCCTTCGGTGGTCTCGTTTGAATTTCCTACGACGCACCAATCCATCGCAGCAGATAGCATGGCCCAGGCCCCTGGGGCGATTTGCTGGGAGTCCATGAAGAACTCCACAAGGGCTGGGCCGGCTGCGATGTATTGAGTTACCCGATCTCTTGCCGATTTGAGAGCCATTCGGACTCTAGGGTCGCGATTCCCCAGCTCCTCGAGTTCACTGGCCGAGAAGTCTGGGGTTATGTCAATTCTTTGGGCTGCATGCTTTAGGAGCCCTCGGGCCTGGCTATGATCGTCCTCCTCGGGGCCGCGTGCCTGGGTGAGGTCTTGCCAGTAATCGGGCCAAAGCGTCCCTATCGCTACTACTTCATCGTTGCCGGAGAGGAATTCTCTCAATGCGGCAGCGGCTTTTTCTCCGCTTGCGGGGAATAGGTATTCTTGAAGCTCGTTGAGCCAGATTATGGTTCTAGGCTTCAGCTTCCCAGGCTGGAGGCAGTTAATCAGGGCCTCTGGCTTATTGGGTGATATGGGATGGTGGAGATGCCAATCTTGAGGAAGCTTTCGGATGGCCTCGTAGGCGGCGCGAGTCTTGCCGGTTGAGGATCCACCGACAATCACTATCAAGCGCGGCAAGTCTTCGGCGAGGGCGTTCGCGGTTATCTGGTCATGTGCGCGTTCTAGGTATTCAGGTAGATCATTTGAGGATCCGGCCACATTGATCGGGCGGTGAACCTCAAGAGCTATCGGATCGCTCCAGGCTGCCAGCGGACGGCCCACCCAATGGTGCGTTGCATCTTCCTTGGCGGCCGTCGGCGATCGCTTTTCGGCCTGCGCGGCCAGTCGCAGTCGCTCAATTCTTGCTATCTCCCCGATTGTCAGCCCGGCGTTTTTCTGAGAGTCGAATGACGAATTCCCCCAGAGTAGCAATGTTCTGACTAGGACGGCTAGCTCGCGCTTTCTCCCTGGTATGGATTTGCAATTAATCCACTCGCTGATTGATGACGTGTTCAATGGCGAGTGCTTGTCGTGTTCCGCCGCTCGTCGCACGACGGCGTGAAGAGATGGGCCCCCGGCGGACTGGTGCAGCGTCCGCAGTGCGGCAGCCAGCCTGGTCCGGGCGTTGCCAGCCTTATCCAACCGTTCCACCTGACCGTCCCGTCCATGCTGCCCACTGTCCGACTCCGGATACTCCGGACACGCTTCTCACCTGCGGGTTTCCCCGGCCGACCGTCTTGAGCGATCGACGGACACTTCCCAGTCTGGACTACTTCCAGTCGTCAGCGAGCAGGGACGAGGAGTTCGGAGACTAGGGTGAAGCTTCTGACTGGAGTTGTGCAGGCGGCGGATGTGCCGGTTGTCTTGGCAGCGGCGGCGGGCCTTGCGCTGGTTGTGGTTGTCGGTGTCGCACTACCAGCGGTTTGGTCCCGTCACGCGTATCGACGGGCTGCCGCTCGTTCAGTTCTACGGTTGCTGATGGAGGCTCTCTCTCATCGCCGTCGCTGATATGGGAGAACAACGCAGGGAGGCTCCCGTGTGCGTGAGCGATGCGTGAGCGGACGAGGTGGCAGGACCTAACTGGATGTGGATCAAGTAATCGGCTGCGTGGCGGCCGACCTGCAGGTTCAGCGCCACGCGGCATCAGGCGTCACACGCCGTCATGATCCGGGTTCGTCTTGTAAAGCGGGGGTCGTCGGTTCGAACCCGACAGGGGGCTCCAGCGCTGGCCTCGGACGACTCGTCCGGGGCCGTTTGCATGAGCGGGTGGCTCGGCCGCGCCGGACACGGTGATCGACCGAGCTCCTTGCACAGTTTGATTGCGCAGGGAGAGGTGGACTACTTCTCCGGAGATATCCCGGCCGACCTGTGGGGACGACGAGTTCTCGCCCCGGCGGATCACCGCCGCCCGGCCTTCCGAAGAGCGCCCACCAGGGTCTCGAGAGTGCGTCGTGCCGCACTGCGCCGATCGGGGTGCCGAGACCAGACCGTCGGCAGGATCACTCCGAGATAGATCAGGACGAACACGAGCAGGCAGAGGCTTGTCAGCGGATCGAAGGTGGAGGCAGCGAGGAGGAGCGCCTTGGCGGTGGTGCAGGCGGCTGACATGAACAGCTCCCTTGTGGTCAACAGTGCCGACGGCGCCGGCTTGCTGAGCCCAAGCTCCCTGTCCACGGGGGTGTCCAACAGCCTTCGGGGTGGAGTTGCTCGATCTGTCGACGATCACGCTGGTGGGGCCCGTACGCTGCCGGGTGTGTCCAGACGCGTGGTTGGACACCAGGTTCGGGGGCGATGTGGTGGCAGCGGAGCGCACCGGCGTTGAACGGGACTTCATCGAGGCAGCTCGCCGATTGAGCGACTACTACAAGACCTCTCTCGCTGAGCGTCGGCCACTGAGATGGTTGGCCAGGGAACTGCAGGTGGCACCGACCACGGTGTCCAATTGGCTGGACGGGAAGTCCTTTCCCCAACAGCGGGATCGCTTCATCCGACTGATCAACATCTTGCGAGCGGCCGCCGACGATGCAGACCTGAGTCGAGCCGCCCGTGATTCAGGAGTGCTGGACCAGGAAGTCTGGAAGAAGCTCTATGACGCGGTCGCCCGAGAGCGGGCGGACGTTGTCCGCGAGAGTGTCGGCCGGGCGGCAGCGGTTGCGGGCTTGGAGGAACGGGAGTCAAAGGCCAGGTACGAGGCTCTGGTTGACAGGCCGCGTCCACTGAAGGAGTGGACCCCGAAGCAGCTCGGCGTTCATCCCGCCATTCCCGGCCTGCTGTCGGACCGGATCGCCGGCAACTTCGTCCTGCCGGCCTACGTCGAGCGCGAACACGATCGGGTGCTTCGGCAACGGCTCGCCGTGGTGGCTTCGGGGGCGGAGACGGCACTGGTGGTTGTGAGAGGCGAGTCGTGCACCGGGAAGACCCGCACGGCTTTCGAAGCTGTCAGAGCGTGCTTTCCGGCCTGGGATCTCGTCTTCCCCAAGACGCCTGAGAGCCTGCTCGCGATCCTGGCGGCCGATGTGCTCACGTCGGGGACGGTGCTCTGGCTCAACGAGGCTCAGAACTACTTGACCGGCACTGCTGGAGAGGCCGCTGCTGCAGCATTGCGCACCCAGTTGGAACGCCCCGGACCTGTTGCCATCGTCATGACGCTCTGGCCCGTCCACTACCGCCAGCTGACCGCCACACCCTCACCGGGCCAGGAGCACCGTCCCAACGTGCGCGCTCTGCTCGGTTCTCACTTGCCCGTTCACGTTCCGGACGCGTTTTCCACCCAGGCCATGAATGACTTGAGCGCTCGTTCCAAGACCGACGCTTCGCTGGCCGCAGCCGAGAAGGCGAGCCGAAGCGGAGCCGTCGCCCAGACTTTGGCGGCTGGTCCCGAACTGGTTGACCACTACGAGCAAGCAGGAACAGCCCCGGCGTGTTTCGGCAAAGCGATCATCACGGCTGCCATGGATGCCCGCCGCCTCGGTGGTGGCTCCCTGGTCTCTGCCCGCTTCCTTGAAACGGCTGCCATCGGCTACCTCACACAGGACCAGCGCAGAGAGGCGCGCCCCGGCTGGTTCGCAGATGCACTGGACTACGCCAGGTTCAAGGTCAAGGGAGTGGTCGCGGCTCTCGACAATGCTCCGGACCCGGAGGCGATGGGTGCGCTACCGGACATGTTCTGTCTCGCGGACTATCTCGACCGTCACGCGCGCACTGCCCGCTACTACAGCTGCCCGCCAGCCTCGTTCTGGAGCGCCTCGCAACGCCATGCGGTCACTGCTGCGGAACTGCAGTCTCTCGGCGGGGCTGCGCGAGCACGTGGCCGGTATCGCACGGCTGACGGCCTCTACCGGAAGGCCATCGATCTCGGTCGCTCCTCCGCCCGAATGGAACTCGGGTGGTTGAGGCAAGAACTCGGGGATTCGGAGGGAGCAGAGCGATTGCACCGTCACGCCGTTGGCACCGGAAACATCGTGGCATTGGCGGATCTCGCGATGTTGCGAGAGAGGGCAGGTGACCAGGACGAAGCAGAGCAGCTGGCAATGAAGGCCGCTTTCAGCGGCATGGGAGCCCCCATCCTCGAGCTCATGTGGGAACGCTTGGCGGATCCCGAGGAGGCTGAACGTCTGGCTCAGCAG
The DNA here is from genome assembly GCF_040678895.1 of Kitasatospora sp. NPDC049258. Taxonomy (NCBI): domain Bacteria; kingdom Bacillati; phylum Actinomycetota; class Actinomycetes; order Kitasatosporales; family Streptomycetaceae; genus Kitasatospora; species Kitasatospora sp. NPDC049258. The sequence continues at coordinate 119,784 of NZ_JBFAQT010000016.1, read as the reverse complement.
GCTGCTGAGCTGGGAAATCTCTCCCTGCTGGTGGACCTGGCGGGAATCTGGGACCGAGGTGGGCACCGAGACGACGCCGAGCGGCTCTACCGGCAGGCCGCAGATGGACAGCATCCCCTGGCGCTGGCCGAAGTCGCGCGATTTCGAGTGGAGGCCGGTGACCTTGAAGAGGCTGAGCGCTTTGCTGTCCGTGCCGCTGACGTCGGGTTCTCATATCCCTTGCTGGAGCTCGCACAACTGCTGGAACGGTTTGGGCAGAAGGAGAGAGCGGAGCAGCTGGCCAGACATGCTGCTGACAGCGGAGACAGGTATGCGCTCGTTGGCCTGGCAAGGATGCTTCGGCGGCTCGGCAACGAGCAGGAAGCGGAGGCGCTGGCTGTGCGCATCTCCAATGCCGGCCAGGTCTCCGACCTGATCGACTTCGTATGGCTCGGAGGCGAGTCCTGGGAGGCAGCGGAGCACCTGGCGAAGGAGGCTGCAGATGCTGGGGATACCAAGGCGCTGACCAGTCTCGTACGAGCATGGTCCCGGACCGGGAACAAGACGGGCGCGGAGCAGCTGGCCAGGCAAGCTGCTGATGCCGGGAACAGGGAAGCACTCGTCACGCTTGCGCGGGCATGGGAGGACGAAGGTGATCTGGAGAGCGCCCAGCGGATGTATCGCCAGGCTGCCGATGCGGGGGACCCGTTTTCCCTGAGAGAGCTCGCGAGGCTCCGAGAAGAGGCCGGAGATGGAAAAGGAGCGGAACTGCTCTACCGGCAAGGAGCCGACGCTGGAGACAGCCGAGCCATCGAGGGCCTCGCAAAGCTGTGGGAGCGAGCCGGGGAGCGAGACCGCGCCATGAGACTTCTGGCATCTGGACTCGAGGCAGACGGATCGCTGTCCGACCCGGAGTGGATGACGGGTCGGGTCGGTGACTGAGGCAACGTCACCGAGGCCGGAGCGAGCCGTCCAGTCGGGCTCGAGGAGGTCGCTCCGGCTCCAGGGTTGTCGTTTCGGATCGTGCGCTGAAGCAGTTCGGTGTGGAGTGCAGGTCGTGCGGCAACCTCGACGTTGGTGAGGTTCGCGCGGCCGGCAGTGGTCCGATGGAAGTACTCCGCCGGCCGGCGCCCTGGGCGGCCGGCCGGCGGAGTGGACGGTGGGTCAGGCCTGCGGGCGGCGGCGGGCGGCGACGAGGGTGCCGGCGCCCAGCAGGACGGCTGCGGCGCCGGTGGCGGCGAGCTGTCCGAGCGGGGTGGTCGGGCCGGTGGAGGCGAGCGAGCCGCTGGTGGCCTGGTCGTCGGTGGTCGAGGTGCCGGTGGTGTCGGAGGCGCGGACCACGGTGGTGCCCGATCCGGTGGTGCCGGAATTGCCCTGTCCGGCCTCGCCGGCGGCCTTCGCGGCGGCCTCGTCCTTGGCACGGGCCGTGTACTGGCCCTCCTTCAGGAAGGCGCGGACGTCCTCGATGGTGCCGTTGAGCGCGGCGTTGCCGGCCTTGCGGACCTCGGGGCCTCCGGCCTCGATGATCTGGGAGACGCGGATCCGGTCGTCGGACTCCCGCAGGGGCTCCAGCTCGGTCTTGAGGAAGTGCTCGACGTCTGCGGCGGTGCCGGCGAGCGCCTTCTGGGCCGCCTCCCGGACGTGCCGGCCGGTGTTCGGGTCGTCGATGATGCGCTGGACCTCGGCGCGGTTCTCGTCCTCGGCGCGGGCCACGTACTGGCCGACCCTCAGGAACTCGCGGACGTCCTCGATGGTGCCGCTGAGCGCGGCGCCGGCGGCCTTCCGCACTGCCGGGCCACCGACCGACATGATCTGGGTGACGTGGATCCGGTCGTCGGTCGCCGCGGCCGCGGCCCGACCGACCTTGAGGAAGGTCTCGACGTCCGCGGCCGTACCCGCGAGTGCCCGCTGCGCGCCCTCGCGTACAACCGGGCCGCTGCTCGGGTCGTCGAGGATGCGCTGGACCTCGGCGCGGTTCTCGTCCTCGGCGCGGGCCGTGAACTGGCCGACCTTCAGGAAGGCGCGGAGCACCTCGATGTCGTCCGATCCGACCGCGGCGTTGCCGGCGCTCTTCACCGCCGGACCACCGGCGTTCATGATCCGCAGGATCGCGATCCGCGCGTCGTCCCGGCGGATCCTGTCCACCTCCACCGCGAGGAAGTGCGCGCGGTCCGCCGGGGTGCCGGCGAGGGCCGCCGCCGCGTGCTCGCGGAGGTAGTCGCTCGGGGCGGTGAGCAGGTAGTCGTTCGGGTAGACGAGCAGCTTCTCGATCGCTGCCCGGTTCTCCGCGTCGGCCTTCGTCTCGGCCGGGTCGGTCTGCTCGTGCCCCGCCGGGACGGTGTCGGCGAACGCCGGGGTGGCGCCCATGGCGACGGGGGCGGCTGCCGTGGCAAGGAAGAGGGCAGCGGCAAGCGAACGACGGATCTTCAACATTCCCCCGGGAATCTGCATGCGAATGAGCCCCACCGCGACTGTGCAGCGGTCGGCCGAGTGATCGTACAGCGACGATCTCCCCCCGGGCGAACACGTTTCCGACACGTCCTGCGCGACCGCGGCCGCGAGACCGCTATGGAGCGGGCCCTCGGTGCGCTGCTCGACGGGGACCGCGACGCGAACGGGGACCGCGACGAGAACGGGGCCGGAGCCGGGGGCTAGCCGAGCGCCGGGGCCAGGATGACCGGGTCGTGGGCGAGGTCATCCAGCAGGGCGTCCAGCTTGGTGCGGTCGACCGAGGACATCAGGAAGACGTGCACGTAGCCGCGCCGGGTGGACTCGTCGCCGGGGTCGGGCAGCACGTCCTGCGAGGACAGCGACCACTTGGCCACCAGCTCGGGGCTGGGCTTGCGGAACCGCACCGTGATGGCGCCGGGGGTGCGGGCCGGCCACAGGTCGATGTTCCGCTCCTGCTCCAGCAGGCGCAGGCCGTCCTCCAGGTAGGCGGCCAGGTCCTGCGCCCGGCGGATCCGGTCCACCTGGTCCTGGTAGGAGTGGCGGGAGAGGTGGTCCCAGAGCACCAGCGGGGAGAAGCCGTTGCGCGACCCGGCGAAGGTGGTGTCGGGCGCGCCGATGTACTCCGGCTGGGACGGCGGTGAGATCTGGTACTTGACCTTGGTCATGTAGATGCCGCACGGCCACGGCGCACCGGGCCACTTGTGGCCGCTCATGGCGATCGAGGAGACCATGTCGAGGTCGCCGAACTCCCGGGTGGGCAGCCTGATGCCGAAGTCGAACTCCGGCAGGTCCGCCCCGGGGCTCCAGCCGAAGGCCTCCGGGTCGGCGGCGGCCATCCGCAGGAAGGGTGCGTACCCGGCGCCGAGGGCGCCGTCCACGTGGATCCAGAACCCCCGGCGCAGGTCGACCAGCGGCTCGCCGGTGGCCCGGTCCTTGCCGTACGCCACCTCCCGTTGGATCAGCCCGTGCCGCTCGAAGACCGGCAGCAGGCGCTCGCAGACCAGCCGGACGTCGTCGTGGGCGCCCTTGAAGGTGCTGCCGAGGTTGAGGCTGATGAAGATCGGGTGCCCCTTGGCGGCGAAGAACTCCACCAGCACCGCGAGCGCGTCGACGTCGATCTCGCCGGTGCCGTCCCAGGAGTGGCCCGAGGGCCCGCTGCGGGAGGGCACCTCGACGGGCCATTCGCCCTGCTCCGCCCCGGGCCCGCCCAGCGGGCACTCGCCGGGGTAGCGCTCCGTGCCCACGGCGTGGAAGGTCTCCACGCCCAGCACCCGGACCGCCTTGGCGAACGAGTAGTGGGTGTCCTCGGAGTAGAAGGCCACCGGGCGGTGGGCGTTGGGGTTGCTCGGCTCGCCCGGCACCTGGACGTACCGCACAGCGCCGCCCGGGCCCGCCGGCGCCTGGATCAGCGCCTTGCCGCTCAGGTAGTCCCTGGCGTTCCAGAGCGCGTACATGTTGCCCTCGGTCGAGCCCATGGACAGCACGTAGCCCCAGTACGACTCGGGGTCGTGCGCGTCGTACGGCCGGTCGGCGTGCCAGAGCGCGGCGTAGTAGTCGAGCACCGCGCGCTCGACGACCTTGGTGTTCGGCTTGTACCCGCCGCTCTGGAACGGGTCGCCGAGGTTGTTGATGTTGTGCTGCATGAACCGGCCGAGGTCGATCGCGCAGCCGCCCATCTCCTGGGTGGCCTGGTAGCCGAGCAGGTGACGGCGCTTCCTGGTCAGGTAGCCGTCGAGCCGGTCGAGGGCGCGCAGCCGGCGCTCGTTGCCCAGCCCGTCGGCCGGGAGCGCGAAGTCGGCGGCGTCCGGCTCCTCGGTCGGGTCCGGCGACCGGTGGAGGGCGTTCGCGGCCGGCGGCGGGAGGTGGACGCGCAGCCGTACGGGTTCGTCATGGCCGGCGGGCACGGTCAGGGTGTCGGTTCGGCTCATGGCACAGCACTCCCGGGTCGCTGGGTCGGACGACCCGCCGGGCGAGCCCGGTGGGGTGGCGGAGGCCGATCCGATCAACGGCCAGGATGGAACCTGTGACGCCGGAGGGGGAAGCAGTCCGAAGAAGATTTCGAATCGGCGGGCAAGACCTTGCGAATCGTCGGTGCGGGGGGCGACCCTGGGCCTCGTGCCGAACTTTCCCCCGCCCCGGCGGGCGCCCCTGGACGACGTGGACCGCGCGATCCTGCGCATCCTCGCCGACAACGCCCGCACGCCCAACAACGCGCTCGCGGACGCGGTGGGCATCGCCCCGTCGACCTGCCTGGCCCGGGTCCGCGCGCTGCGCGAGCGCGGGGTGATCCGCGGCTTCCGGGCGGAGATCGCCCCGGGCGCGATCGGCCTGCCGCTGCAGGCGATGATCTCGGTCCGGCTCCGGGCGCACACCCGCGAGCAGAACGAGAGCTTCCGTGCCACGGCCCCCGACATGCCGGGCGTGGTGGCGGTGTTCCACATGGCCGGCTCCGACGACTACCTGCTCCACGTCGCCCTGGCGCACCCCGACGCCCTGCGCGACTTCGTGGTGGAGCACCTCACCACCCACCCGGCGGTGGCCCAGACCCGGACCAACCTGATCTTCGAGCAGATCGCCGGCCGCCGGCACCTCGTCCCGGAGCCGTGAGCAGGAGCGTCCCGGGCCGGTGAGCAGGGGGCTTCCCGAGCCGGTGAGCTCAGTGGCCCACCGGCCCGCAGCGGGCCGTCAGGCCGCCCGCCGCCCGTCGGGCCGCCCCTGGGCCGAGCGCGCGGCGGAGTGCAGGAGATGGGTGAGCGAGCGGTTCACCCGGTCCGCGGCACTGGCCGCGCCTTGGCCCACGGTGCTCCGACCGGCGGCCCGGGCCGCGGAGAACGCATCGGTACCGGGCCTGCGCCCCTGCTGCGCGAGCTCGTCGGCCAGCCCGGCGATCTGGTCCACCGCCTTGCGCTGCGCCCGGGCCAGCCGGGAGATCAGGTGGCGGCCGCGGAAGTCGAGCGGGCCGAGGGTCTCGCGCACGGCCCGGAGCGTCGACGGCCACCGGTCGTCGAAGAACTCCAGGAACTCGCGCAGGGTGCGCTCGGCGTCGGCCCTCCGGAGGTCGCGCTGGCCGCCGCCGGCCGACTCCATCGCCGCCATCGACTCCCTGATGGCGATGACCTGCCCGACCGAGGTGCGGAGGAACTCCACGAGCTCGGCCTTCGCCTGCCGGCCCGCCGCGGCGTGGTCGGCCAGCTCCTCCGCCGACGCCGGGCAGTACCCCGGGCCGCTGTGGGTGAGGGAGTCGAGGAACCGGCCGGCCAGCGAAGCGCGCGGCGTGGACCAGCTCCGCTCCGGGTCCGCCTCGCCGTCGACCCCGCCCCTGGTCAGGACGTCGGAGAACTTGGTAGTCATCTCAGGCACCGCCTTCGGACGCTGTGGAGGCCGACACACCTTCGAGAGCCGACGGCTGCGCCGCCGGCCCGCCTCCCCGCGAGGCCCTGGTGGCCTGCCGGGGAGCTTGCCGCGACCGGGCGGGAGCGGTGGCCTGCGGGCCCGTCCGCTGCCAGGTGTCGAGGATCGCCGGAGCGCCGGCCCCCGCCATCAGCGCACCGAGGGCGCCGAGCGGACCGGCCTCGGCCAACCCCCAGGCGACCACCCCGCCGATGATGATGCGAACCACCTCGCCCGTCACGTACATGGCGGGCGTGGGTCCGTTCTTGACCGCCCACGGCCACTGGTTCTTGCTGCGCAAGACCCGGTAGAAAGCCAGGAGGGAGATCAGCCCACCGCCTAGAGCTCCACATACGAAGCTTTGCCAATGAGGCACAGCACCCTCCGCCCAACCCCTTGCCCGCTCCGGCGAGATCCATCCCGCACCATCTGACTGTCGCTCAGGTGTCAAGAGTAGCTCGGAGCGCGGCCCGGCAGGGGGTAGTCCGGCACGGGTACGGCTACGAACGGCGCCGGGGCTTGCCGCGCTTGGCGGGCTTGGCGGCGCCGGAGCCGCTCCGGGGATTCCTGGCGCCGGGCTTGCCGGCGGCGCTCTTGCGCCCGGTGCCGGCGGTGTCGGGGCGCTTGGCCTGGGCCTTCGCCTTGGCCGGTGCCTTGCCCTGGGCCTTCGCCTGCGGCGCGGCGGGGTCCGGGGCGGTGGTCCGGGAGCTGTTGACGGTCCGGCCGCGGACGATGCCGATGAAGTGCTCCACCAGGTCGGTGGTCTTCTCCTGCGGCCAGGACAGCGCCACCCGCGACTCGGGGGCGCCGGCGAGCGGCCGGTAGGTGAGGTCCTTGCGGTGGTGCAGGCGGGCGAGCGACTGGGGGACCACCAGCAGGCCGATGCCGGCCGCCACCAGCTCGATTGCGTCCGCCGTGGTCGCCGGGCGCTCCTTGGCGGGCCGGCCCGGCGGGCGCTCCCAGTCGAGGGTGTCGTCCAGCGGGTGCAGCACCAGCTCCTCGGCGAGGTCCTCGGCGGTGACCTCGTCGACCGCCGCCACCACGTGGTCCTTCGGGACCACCACCACCGTCGTCTCGGTGTACAGCGGGATCGCGCTGAGGTCCGCGCCGTCGACCGGCAGCCGGACGAAGCCGGCGTCGGCCCCGCCGCCGCGCAGCAGACCGCACGCTTCGGCGGCGGACACCGCGACGAGGGTCAGCGGGACGTCGGGCAGCCGCTCGTTCCAGATCCGCACCCACTTGGTGGGCGTCACCCCGGGGACGTAGGCGAGTCGGAACGAAGGGGTTGCATCCGGGCCAGTCACCCCGCCAGGTTACCCGGCGTGGTCGGAGGCGGCGCACGCGCTCGTTACCCTTGACCTCATGACGTCGCACAAGAGCCCCCAGACGATGAAGCCCGCGACCGCGGCGAAGAAGCTGGGCGTGTACCTCGAGGCCACCCCCGCCGAGTTCCAGGAGGGTGTCGTCTCGCGTGCGGAGCTGAGCGCGTTGCAGACCGACCCGCCGCAGTGGCTCCAGGAGCTGCGCAGCAACGGCCCGCACCCGCGCCCCGTCGTCGCGAACAAGCTGGGCGTCTCGATCGCCGGCCTCGCGCGCGGCGGAGTCACCGAGGCGCTCACCACCGAGCAGATCGACGCGCTGAAGGAGGAAGCCCCCGAGTGGCTCCAGCGCGAGCGCGCCACCCAGGCCGAGGTCCGCAAGGAGACCGTGCGGATCAAGGAGAAGAAGGCGGAGCGGGTCGACCAGCCCCGCCGCCCGCGGTCCTGACCGCACCCGCGGCTCCACCACGGAGGCCGGCCCCCGGGGAACGTTCCCCGGGGGCCGGCCTTCCGGCGTCGTAGGGGGCACACGGTGCGGGCGTACGGCCACGGGGGCGCGGCGGGTGCTGGGACGGTCGGGGCGCGCCCAGGCGGGGGCGGTCGTACGGTGGGGGCGGGGGTTCGTCGGAGGAGGTCGCGATGCCTGGTTCTGTCACGATCGGTCACGCCGAGGCGCTGGTGGCGCTCAGCCATGCGGATGCCGAGCGGCTGGCCACGGTGCTGCGCGGGATGTCGTCGATGCTGGCGGAGTCCGGTGCCGACCGGCTCACCGATGCGCAGGTGACGGCGCTCTGCCCGGGCCGGCCCCAGGACCGCGGCGAGTTCACGCAGTGGTGCCGGGACCTGTCGGAGTACCTGAAGACGCATCTCTGAGCGCGAAGGCGTCCAGCAGGGCGTCGGTCTCGGCGGTGAGCCGGGCCAGGGTGGCGGCCGGATCCGGCGCCCTGGCCGGCGGCATGTCCGGCCGCGCACGCCGGCAACGGGGACACCTCGTTCATCGCCCGGCGCGCCTCGGCCCTGGTGGCCGGCCGCCCGGCCGAGGGGGAGGGGGTGGACCGGATGCTGCTGCGCGACGGGCTGGTGGTCGACTCCACCGTGGTGTTCGACATCGCGGGCCTGCGGGCGGCGGTCACCGACGGCCCCGCGGAGTAGCTTGCGGGTATGGAGATCTCCTGGGTGCCCGTCGGGACACCGCTGCCGACCGGAGCGATGCAACTGGCGGTGACCCCGCTGGGGGTGGCCGCGGCCTCGTACGCGGGGGAGTCGCTGGCCGGCCTGCCGGTCGGGGTGCCGCGCTGCACGGACGAGCGGAAGGTCGAGGCCGTCCGGGGCCGGCTGGCCGACTACTTCGCGGGCCGGCGAAAGGAGTTCGGGCTGCCGATCGACTGGCGGTTCGCCTCCGGGCCGCACCGCACGGTGCTCCAGCGGCTGTTGGCCGACGTGGGCTACGGCCGGACCATCACCTACGGCGAACTCGCCGCCCGCAGCGGGGTGTTCGAGGACGTGACGGAGCCCGGGCTGGCGGCCAGGACGGTCGGCCAGATGATGTGCGCCAACCCGCTGGCGCTGCTGGTGCCGTGCCACCGGGTGGTGGCGGCGGACGGGATCGGCGGCTTCGGCGGCGGCCCGAACGGGATGGAGACCAAGCGCTGGCTGCTCACCCTGGAGGGAGTGCTGCCGCCGACGCTGGACTGGGACGGGCCGGCCGGGGACTGATCCCCGGCCGGCCCGGTCACCCGAGTTCAGGGCCGGCCGGGGCTCAGACCAGACCGAGCACCGCTGCGCCGGCCTGCTCCAGAGCGGGTGCGGGGGCCTGCCGGGGCAGCAGGCTCTGGCGCGGCAGGACCGGCTGGACGCCGGAGACCAGGGTGTAGTCCGCGCCGAGCAGGCCCACCTCGGGCAGCTGGGCGGGGGCCTCGCCGAGCGCGAGCTGGACCGCTGCCCAGGGCAGGTTGAGCCCGCACAGCCGGAGCTGGTGCAGCCCGCCGGACGGCCGGGTGTTGACGTCCAGCACCACGGGCCGGCCGCGGTGGTGGCGGAACTGCACGTTGGACAGGTACGAGACGCCGAACTCCTCGATCAGCCGGCGGGTCGGCTCCAGGTAGGCCGGGTCGGTGGTGAAGTGGCGGCGGCGGCCCTGCTTGGCCCGGCCGACGGCGGTCAGCAGCCGGCCGTCCGGCGCGGCGAGGCAGTCCACCGAGACCTCGGGGCCGTCCAGGTAGGGCATCACCAGCAGGTCGGCCGACCCCACGGCGGCCAGCGCGGCCACCACCTGGTCGAGTTGGACGGTGGCGTCGGGGAAGCCGGTCAGCTTGCGCAGGCCGAAGGGCTCACGGGTGAGTATCCGGAAGCCCTCACCGCCCGCGCCGGTGGCGGGCTTGAGGCACGGGCGCCCGCCGTCCGCCTCGATGTCCTCGACGGCGGCCAGCAGTTCGTCGGCGGTGCGGACGTGGCGCCAGAGCGGGGTCGGCAGGCCGAGGGTGTCCATCGCCGCGTAGCCGTCGGTCTTGCTCTCGAACACCGCGATGGCGGCGGCCGACGGGCAGACCAGGGCGGTGCCGATGGCCTCGAACTCATGGCGGCGGACCGCGAGGGCGAGCTGGCCGAGCCTGGGGACGAAGACGTCGATCCTCCGGCGGGCGCAGAATTCCAGTGCGAATTCCACATAGGCCTCGGGGCTGAGGCGGTCCGGTTCGAGCGAGCCGAAGTCGGCCGCGGCGAGCACCGGGGAGTCCGGGTCCGTATGCGTGGCATGGATCTCGATCGGGCGCGGGGCGGCGCGCAACTGATCGATGAAGAAGACGTTCTCGGAGTAGGTGCGGTTCAGCCAGACGCGTACGGGGGCGCTCACGGGGGTCTCCCTGGACAAGGGCACAGCAGTGGGGAGGGCGCAGTCGGGCCGCCGGCCGGTCATCGCCTCTGCCGCGCCCTTGAGGTCGCACCTTAGCGGTCGCGGGGCCCCTGGTGAACGGGGGGTCGGGGGTTGTTCCGGGCCACCGGCGGGCATCCCGGGAGGGCCGCCGGTCGGGCGCCCGGGAGGCGACCGCACGAGTCGTCAACTTCCCTGGTAGTGGCGCTGATTGGGGATTTGTTACGGGAATGTTCCCTGGTCGGTCGAAGGTTGCGGGAGCGTGAACTTCGGGAGCCCGCCGGACCGGTCGCGCCCGGGGGGCGGGACGGTCGCCCGGGCGGGCTGACGGGGCCATGGCGAGGCCGGGGCGGGCGGGCCATGGATGGATTCGAGCGAATGATCGAATGACAATCGGCCGAATGTGCTTGTCGTCCTATTTATCCGCACCTATTGATCACTCGTATGAGTGATTGCGGACCTCACTCAAATGGCCTCAGCATGAGTGGTGCAACGGGATACCCCTTTGCGTCGGGTGCTTCAAAAGGGTTCATGGGGAGGGGCTCCTTCGATGTCGACCGAGACCGATTTCGGCATTCCCGCGCAAGGCGGTCAGTCGCCCGGTCGGCAGCAGTCCAGCCTCGGCACCGCCGGCGCGCGGAATCTGTCCACCACCACCAAGTCCCAGCCGCAGATGCAGGGCATCAGCCCGCGCTGGCTGCTCCGGATGCTGCCGTGGACGCAGGTCACCGGTGGCACCTACCGGGTCAACCGGCGGCTCAGCTACAAGGTGGGCGGCGGCCGGGTGAGCTTCGTGCAGACCGGCGCCGAGGTGCGGGTGGTGCCGCCGACCCTGCGGGAGCTCCCGGTGTTCGGCGGCTTCCCGGACGAGGAGGTGCTGGCCGAGCTGGCCGGCCGGTTCGTCCAGCGGGAGTTCGCCGCCGGCGAGGTCCTGGTCGAGCGCGGGCAGCCGGTCGACGAGGTGCTGCTGATCGCGCACGGCAGGGTGAGCAGGCTCGGTGTCGGCAGCTACGGCGAGCCCACCGTCCTGGGCGTGCTGGCCGACGGCGACCACCTGGGCCTGGAGGCCCTGGTCCGGTCCGACGCGCTCTGGGAGTACACCGCCCGCAGCTCCACGGCCGGCACGCTGCTGGCGCTCCCCTGGCCCGCGTTCCAGGAGCTGGCGGACCGCTCCGAGGCGCTGCGCGACCAGATCCTCGCCCGGCTGGCCGACGCGCACCGCCCGCAGAACAAGCGCGGCGAGGCCGAGATCGCCATGTCGGCCGGCCACACCGGCGAGTTCGAGCTGCTCGGCGCCTTCGTGGACTACGAGCTCGAGCCGCGCGAGTACGAGCTGAGCATCGCGCAGACCGTGCTCCGGGTGCACACCCGGGTCGCCGACCTCTACAACCAGCCGATGAACCAGACCGAGCAGCAGCTGAAGCTCACCATCGAGGCGCTGCGCGAGCGCCAGGAGCACGAGCTGATCAACCACCGCGAGTTCGGCCTGCTGCACAACGCGGACTACGACCAGCGGATCCAACCCCACTCCGGCCCGCCCACCCCGGACGACATGGACGAGCTGCTGAGCCGCCGCCGCGGCACCAGGTTCTTCCTGGCCCACCCCACCGCCATCGCCGCGATCGGGCGGGAGTCCAACCGGCGCGGCCTCTACCCGGGCTCGGTGGAGGTCGAGGGGCGGCCGGTGCCGGCCTGGCGAGGTGTGCCGATCTTCTCCTGCAACAAGATCCCGATCAGCCGGGAGGGCACCAGCTCGATCCTGGCGCTGCGCACCGGCGAGGACAAGCAGGGCGTGATCGGCCTGCGACCGGCCGGCATCGCCGACGAGTACGAGCCCGGTCTCTCGGTCCGCTTCACCGGCATCGACGACAAGGCGGTCATCTCCTACCTGATCAGCGCCTACCACTCGGTGGCCGTCCTGGTGCCCGACGCCGTCGGGGTGCTGGAGAACGTCGACATCACCCGCCCGGGTCGCTGACCCGGAGCCGGGGGTCGGTGCGCTCCGTCCAGCGCACCGGCTCCCGGCGGTCAGCTGCGCGGCCACCGGGCCGACCAGCAGGGCGGCTGCCGGGCCGGGCCGGCCCACCGCAGGGCCGGCCGAGCGGCGCAGGCGAAGCGCGGCAAACGGGAGCGGCAAGGGGATTTGCCGGCGGGAGAGGGTCCCGTCCGGAGCTGTGCCGGCCCGCATCCGGGTCGGCCCGACGGCTGCGCGGTGGGCTCCCGGCGCTGTGCCCGGGCGCCGTGCGGCCGACCGAGAGTGGGGAGGGACCAGATGAGTATCTTCGCGCTGGAGCGTGACCATCGGGAGGGCAACGAGGCCACGGAGGTGCTGGCGCGCACCAAGACCGTCGTCGACCCGGCGCTACGGGCCGCCGTCGACACGCTGCCGGCCTCGATGCGCCGGGTCGCGGGCTACCACTTCGGCTGGTGGGAGCCGGACGGCACCCCGGCCGGCGCGGCCGGCTCCGGCAAGGCCATCCGGCCGGCCCTGGTGCTGGCCGCCACCCAGGCCGTCGGCGGACCGCCCGCCCGGGCGGTCCGGGCCGCGGCCGCGGTGGAGCTGGTGCACAACTTCACCCTGCTGCACGACGACGTGATCGACCGCGACCAGACCCGGCGGCACCGGCCGACGGCCTGGCGGGTCTTCGGCACCACCGAGGCGATCCTGGCCGGCGACGCCATGCACTCGCTGGCGCTGCGGATCCTCGCCGAGGACGGACACCCGGCCGCGCCGGGTGCGGTCCGCCGGCTGGCCGACTGCGTGGTGGAGCTGTGCGCCGGCCAGCAGGCCGACTGCGCCTTCGAGCAGCGCAGTGACGTTTCGCTGGCCGAGTGCCTGACCATGGCCGAGGCGAAGACCGGCGCGCTGCTGGGCTGCGCCTGCGCGCTCGGCGCGCTCTACGCGGGCGCCGAGCAGCCCGCGGTCGACGCGATGGACGCCTTCGGCCGGGAGATCGGGCTGGCCTTCCAGCTGATCGACGACCTGATCGGGATCTGGGGCGATCCGGCGGTCACCGGCAAGCCGGTCGGCGCGGACCTCGCGGCCCGGAAGAAGTCCCTGCCGGTGGTGTTCGCCCTGGGCTCCGGCACGGAGGCCGGCGCCGAGCTGGCCGAGCTCTACGCCCTGGAGCGGCCGCTGAGCGCGCGGGAGCTGGAGCGGGCCGCCCAGGCGGTGGAGCGGGCCGGTGGGCGCAGTTGGGCGCAGGGCGAGTCGTGCGAGCGGATGGCCGCCGCGATCAGCCACCTGGCGGCGGCGGTGTCGGCGCCGTCCGCCGCCGACGAGCTCCTCGCGCTCGCGGAGCTGGTCACCCGCCGGTCGCACTGAGGGCGGCGGGCAGGCACCCGAGCGGTCGGGGCAGGCCGGTCTCCCGCCCGGCCCCGGCCGCCCTCGCGTCGGCGCCCTCGCGTCGGCGTCCGTCCCGCCCGGCCGTCTGCGGGTTGATGGCCACCCGGCCCGTTCGTCCGCGGGGCGCCGCCCGCACGCCGGTCAGGTCGACCGGTCGAGCACCCGCCGCTCCTTGTCGGCGGCGAGACCGACCGGCAGGTCGCCCTGGAGCCACGGCTCCTGGGACGGCCCGCGCTCCTGCAGCCAGGCCCAGGTGTCCCGGACGGTCTCGGCGAGCGGGCGGCTGCGCAGCCCCGCCGCGACGGCGCGGGAGCTGTCCGCCTGCCAGGTGCCCTGCCAGTCGGGCAGGTCGGGGGTCCAGAGCGGCAGCTCGACCCACGGCCCCACCTCGGCGGTGAGCAGGGTGGTGTCGTCCGTCCAGACCAGCTCGGCGTCGGAGCCAGTGGTCGCGATGCAGTGCTCCAGCAGCTCGCGGAAGCCGGCCCGGCCGACCGGTCCGGTGGTGATGTACCGGCCGCTCGCCCGCCGCTCCAGCAGGTCGAGCCCGAAGGCGGCGAAGTCCCGGGCGTCGATCAGCTGGAGCGCGCGGTCCGGATCGCCGGGTGCCAGCACCCGCCCGCCGAGCGCGATCCGCTCCAGCCACCAGGGCAGCCGGCCGACCGGCTCGTGCGGGCCGATCAGCAGACCGCAGTTGAGGATCAGCGACCGGTCGCCGAACTGCTCCAGCACCGCCCGCTCGCAGCCGGCCTTGAGCGGGTTGCCGGGCGGCTGGTCCGGCGGGGTGTCGGCCGGGCAGGGATGGGTGGGCGAGGACTCGTCGACCGGTGCGGCCGGCCAGGCGGTGAAGGCGTGGATGGAGGAGACGAAGGTGTAGTGATCGGCGCGGGAGCGCAGCAGCCGGGCCGCGGTGGCGACGTCGTGCGGCTGCTGCCCGGAGGTGTCGACGACCGCGTCCCAGCGGCGCCCGGAGACCAGTCGCTCCAGGTCGGCCGGGCTGGTCCGGTCGCCGTGGACGGCCTCCACGCCGGGCTGGTCGGCGCCGCTGACCCCGCGGTTGAAGGTGGTCACCTCGTGACCGCGGGCGAGCGCCTCCAGGACGTAGGCCCGCCCGAGGAACTTCGAACCGCCGAGAATGAGGATCTTCATACCGGTCAGCCTCCCAGGCCCGTGGCGGAGTCATGCGCGCGTTCACTCCTGGCTGAGCGTGTGCGCAGGGTCCTGCGCGGCGGGCCGGCCGGGTCGCCGACGCGCCGTACGAGGCCCGACACGCCGTACGGGGTGGCGCCGGCGCCGAGGCTCCAGCTGTACTGATATGTCTTGTTTGTCTGTTCGGCCCGCCAGCCCCAGAGGAGTCTCCAGCATGGGCAACCCGGCGATCGTGGACCCGGAGACCGTCCGGCGGACGGCCGCCGAGGCCTGGGCCCGGGGCTTCGCGCTGATCGAGAACTACCGGACGATGTACCCGCAGGCGATCGACGACGCGGACCCGCGCCACGTCGGAGGGTTCGGGACCTTCCGGCACCACCCGCGGCCGTCCACCCCGGCCGACACCGACGTCGTCGCCCCCGACAACGACACCTCCCGCTCCTGGGCCTGGCTGGACCTGCGGGCCGAGCCCTGGGTGGTCGAGGTGCCGGCGACGGACCGCTACTACGTCCTGTCGCTGCACGACCTGGACACCAGCTGCCTCGGCCTGATCGGCTCGCGCGCCACCGGCCGGGGCGCGGGCCGTCACCTGGTCGCCGGCCCCGGGTACACCGGCGCCGTGCCGCCCGGCTTCGACGGGGTGTTGCGGGCGGCCACCGAGCTGGTCGGCATCCTCGGCCGGACCTACCTGGCCGGGCCGGGCGACGCCCCGGCGCTGCGCGAACTCCAGTCCCGGTACCGGCTGTTGCCGCTGAGCGCGCACCTGGGGACCCCGCCCCCGCCGGTGGCCCCCGAGCCGCTCTGGCCGGTCTGGCGCGAGGAGGCCCTGGAGAGCCTGGAGTTCTTCTCCTACCTCGACTTCCTGCTCGGGTTCTGCCCGGTCCGGCCGGCCGAGGCCGAGCTGCGCGGCCGACTCGCCGAACTCGGCGTCGGCCCGGGCGACTTCGAGCCCGCCGCACTGCCGGCCCAGGTGCGGGAGGCGATGCGGCAGGGCATCGCGGACGGCCGCGCGGCGCTGGACCGGGCCGCGCTGGACCGGGCCGCGCCGGACCTGGCCGCCGGCGGGCAGCACACCACCGGCTGGTTCGGCACCAGGACGCAGCACGGCGGCGACCACCTGACCAGAGCGGTCGGGGCGATCGAGGGCCGGTACGGCCTGCCGGTCGAGGAGGTCTGGTGCGCGGGCTGGCTCGCCGACGACCGCGGCAACCGGCCGCCGGACGCCGCCGGGCGGGACTTCACCCTCCGGTTCGCCCCTGGTGAGCTGCCGCCGGCCCGGTTCTTCTGGTCGGTGACCATGTACCGGCTGCCGGAACGCCTCCTGGTGGACAACCCGATCGACCGTTACGCGATCGGCGACCGCACCCCCGGTCTGCTGCCGGACCCGGACGGCGGTCTGACCCTGCACGTCCGGCGCGAGCGCCCGGGCGAACCGGCCGCCGCCGCCAACTGGCTCCCCGCACCGGACGGGCCGTTCACGATGGCGATCCGGCTCTACGGCCCCGAGCCGGCCGTCCTGGACGGCCGCTGGCGGCGCCCGCAGCTGACCGCCTGCACCTGACCACCCGCAGCTGAGCCCGCACCTGACCGCCCGCGGCTGAGCCCGCACCCGAGCAGCCGTACCCGACCCACCCCGCGCCCGTACCGATGGAGAGGGATCAGCATGTCCCAGCCGGCCCTGGAGACCCTGGCAGCCGATGCGTACATCTACGGCTACCCGATGGTCCACGACCTCAGCATGGTCGACACCATCCGGACCCGGGGCATGGGTCCGATGGCGGCGGCCGAGTTCAACACCTTCGGGCACGCCCGCGAACTGGCGCACGCCGACACCGACTTCGTCTCGGTCAACAACGACACCGTGTACTCGGTCGCCCAGCTGGACCTGTCGGGCGGGCCGCTGCTGCTGCACGTCCCGGACACCGGTGGCGCCTACCACGTGCTGCAGTTCGTCGACGCCTGGACCAACAACTTCGCCTACCTGGGCCGCCGGGCCACCGGCACCGCCGAGCAGACCTGGCTGATCGCCCCGCCCGGCTGGCACGGCACCCCGCCCGAGGGCGTGCGGGTGGTGGTGGCCCCGACCACGGTCGCCTCCGTCGTCGGCCGCAACGCCTGCAGCGGCGTGGAGGACCTGCCCCGGGTGCGGGAGCTGCAGAGCGGGCTCACCCTCACCCCGCTTGAGCCCGGCGGGGTGTACGCGGGCCTGCCGCAGCCGGACCCGGGCGTCCCCGAGGAGCTGCGCTTCTTCGAACGGCTGCGCCGGTGGATGGCCGCCTTCCCGCCCGCCGCGCCGGACGCCGAGTACCAGCGGCGGTTCGCCCCGCTCGGACTGCTGGACGAGGGGCGCTCGCCGTACCTGGCCGCCGCGCCCGAGTGGACGGCCACCCTGGTCAAGGGGATCGAGGCGGGCAAGGCCAGGATCGAGGCGGCCAGCCGCCCGCCGGACGGGGTGGCCACCGGCGAGTGGACCGCCAACCTGCACCTCTTCGACTACAACCTGGACTTCTTCGGCCCCGGCACCCTGGACGACCCGCAGTGGCGGATCCCCGACCGCCGGGCGGCCTACCTGACCCGGGCGGTGGCGGCCCGGGTCGGGCTGTGGGGCAACCACGCCTACGAGGCGGCGTACGCGGGCGTCTACCACGACGCCGACGGAGTGCCGCTGAGCGGCGCCCACGCGTACACCCTGCGCTTCGACACGCCGCCGCCGGTGGAGGCGTTCTGGTCGGTCACCATGTACGACGTCCCGAACTACTTCCTGGTGGCCAACCCGATCGACCGGTACTCGATCGGGGACCGCACCCCCGGCCTGGTGCGCGGCGCGGACGGCTCGCTCACCCTGGTGCTCCAGCACGAGCGGCCCACCGACCCGGACGAGGCGGCGAACTGGCTGCCCACCCCGGAGGGTGCGTTCCGGCCGATGATCCGGATGTACCAGCCCGGCCCGGCGGTGCTGGACGGCTCCTATCGGCTGCCGCCGATCGAACCCAGGTAGCCCAGGTCACCCAGGCCACCCAGGCCACCCTGGCCACCGAGGTTGCCGAGGTTGCCGAGGCAGCTTGCTCCGCCGGACGAGCCGGGCACCCGCCGGCCGCCGTCCCACCGACCGCCGACCCGCCGGGCGGTCGGCTCGCCGACCTACGGAGGACGACCCCATGGGCGACGCGATCGGCCAGATGCTGGCCTCCGCGGTCGGCATCGCGATCAGCCCGGTGCCGCTGGTCGCCGTGATCCTGATGCTGGCCACCCCGCGGGGGCGGACCAACGGCACCGCCTTCACGGCCGGCTGGGTGGTCGCGCTGGGGGCGCTCACCACCGCGGTGGTGCTGGTCGGTTCGGGGCTGGACGTCGGCGGGCCGGAGCCGGTCTGGTCCTGGTGGGTGAAGCTGGCCATCGGCGTGCTGTTCCTGGTGATCGGCGCCCGGCAGTGGCGCACCCGCCCGCGCGAGGGGCACGTCACGGCGCCGCCCCGGTGGATGCGGGCCGTCGACCGGTTCACCCCCGCGAAGTCGGCCGGGCTGGCGGTGGCGCTGGTCGTGGCCAACCCGAAGAACCTGGTGCTGGCGATCGGCGGCGGCGTGTCCATCGCGACCAGCTCGGCCTCGACGGGCGGCAAGGCGGTCGCCACGGTGCTGATGGTGCTGGTGGGATCCCTGTGCACGCTGCTGCCCCTCGGCGTCGACCTGGTCGGCGGCGCCCGGTCCGCCAAGCTGCTCGGCGAGTGGAAGGCCTGGATGTCCACCCACAACAGCGCGATCATGACGGTCCTGCTGGTGGTGCTGGGAGCCAAGTACCTCGGTGACGCGATCTCCGGCCTGACCGCCTGACCACCTGACCGCCTGACGGCCGACACCTGCCGACCGCTGACCGCCGGCCGTCATCCCGGGGGAACCGGAAGCCCCGGTCCCCTGGTCACCTGTAACGCCTGCCCGCGACGTCCCGTCAGAGGGGAGGACGGGCGGAGCGGACGGGGGCCAGGACGATGGGCGCAACCGGCACGGCGGGCGGCGGCAGGGACGCGGAGTACCGCGAGTTCGCCCTTGCCCGCGGCGGCCACCTGTACCGCTCCGCCTGCCTGCTGACCGGCGGCGACACCCACCTCGCCGAGGACCTGGTGCAGGAGACCCTGGGCCGGATGTACGCGGTGTGGCGGCGCTCGGGCGGGCTGTTCGGCGGCCGCCGGATCGACAACCCCGCGGGCTACGCCCAGCGGGTGCTGCACCGCGCCTTCATCGACCACCACCGGCGGCGCAGCAGCACCGAACGCCCGAGCGGTGAACTCCCCGAGCTGGCCGTCCAGGCCGACGACAGCAGCCTGCGGATCGCGCTGCTCGACGCCCTCGCCGGGATGGCCCCGCAGGACCGGGCGGTGCTGGTGCTGCGCTACTGGGAGGACGTCAGCGTCGAGGAGACGGCGGACATCCTGCGCATCAGCACCGGCGCGGTACGAACCAGGAGCTCGCGCGCGCTCGGCCGGCTCCGTACCCAGCTCGGCGACTCGCTGGCCGACCTCGCGGCGCACTGAGCCGGACGCCGCGAGGCCGGCCGGCGACGACCAGGGCCGACCAGACCGCTCGACCAGACCCCTAGACCGCAGAGAAGGTGATCCCGGATGTCCGACCAGCCAGAGTCCGCCCTCTTCGAGGAGGAGCTCGTCCAGGCGCTCCGCCGGGTGGGCGACGAGTTCCGCACCGGCCCTGCCGAGCACGAGCGCCTGGCCGGCGGCGGCGCGGTGTACGGACGCAGGCTGCGGCGCCGGCGGGCGGCCGCGGTGGCCGGTGCTGCGGCGGCGCTGGCGCTGATCGTGACCGGGACCTTCGCACTGGGGCTGCCCGGTGGCCGGGGCGCCCGGACGGTGGAGGTGCCCGCCGGCGCGGCCCCGAGCGGCCCGGCGCCGAGCCGCCCGGCGTCGGCGGGCGTACCGCCGGCCACCCCGGTCGGGTCGCCGTTCGTCACGACCGTCCCGAAGCCGGTCGGTGCGCAGGAGATGGTCGCGCTGCTCACCAAGCTGCTGCCGGCCGGCTGGAAGGTGGTCTCCTCGGACGCCACCGGCACCACCCCGGCCGACCCGAAGCCGCCGGGCGGCCCGAGCGTCACCCTCGCCGTCGACGACGGGGCCGGCGTGGGCACGGTGATGGTGGCGGTCGGCCGGCTGGCGACGCCGGTCGACCTCGACCAGGAGCGGCTGAGGTGCCCGAACAAGGCGGACGAGCCGGACACCGACTGCAGTCGGGAGCCCGCTCCCGGCGGATCCTTCCTGACGATCGAGCAGAACCGCCCGCGGGCCGGTACGAGCGACAGCCGCAAGCGGTGCTCGGCCACGCTGGTCACCCCGGCGGGCACGCAGGTCACGGTGGTCGAGTGGAACGCCGGGAGCCGGACCGACGGCCGGGTGACCCGGAAGGACCCGCCGCTGACCGTCGATCGGCTGCGGTCGATCGCCACCTCGGCGGTCTGGGACAAGGTGGCGGCCGCGCTGCCGGAGCCCGGGCCGAGCGGGTCGGGGCCCGACCGGCTCACCGTCGAGCAGATGCTGGCGATCGCCGTCCCGCTGCTGCCGGTAGGAGCGACCGTGACCGAGCCCGCGGGCGCGCCCGGGCGGGCGAGCTTCCTGCTGAACGCCGGCCGCGGACCGGGCCTGGTCGAGATCACCCTGCGGGACGGGAGCCTGCCCCCCACCGGCAAGGAGGTCGCCGACGGCTTCGCGGACGTCGAGCAACTGCCCGACGGCACCCGGGTCCGCTCCTACCGGGAGGACGCGCCGACCGGGGGCAAGGGCGTCATCCGCGACGTGGCGGAGGTCCTTGGCACGGACCGGCTGTGGGTGACCGTCCGGGCGTACAACGGGCCCTCGCCGGCCCTGGCCGCCCGGCCGGTGCTGACGCCGGACCAGCTGATGGCGCTCGCCACCGCCGCGAGCTGGCACACCGACCGGGCCAGCTGATGGCGCTCACCACCGCCGCGGCCCGGCACACCGACCGGAAGGGCTGACGGCCGCCGCCGCTACCGGCCCGATCCCGCCGCCGACGGGGTGGCCGGGTCGGCCGACCCGGGGGTCGCCGGGCCGGGGTCGGGCGTCGGCGAGGAGGGCCGGGACGGCCCGCCGGTGCCTTCCGGGGCCGACGGCGAGGGGGTCGCCGGGCCGGGGTCGGGGGTGGTCGGCGGCGTCGAGGTGGGGGCGGGCGAGGGGCCGTCGGTGGGAGCGGGCGACGACGGGTCCACGGGTGTGGGCGGGTCGGTCGGCTGCTCGCCGCCGCGGTTCCGCGGGCCGCCCTCCAGCGTGATCACCGCCTGGGACGGGGGCAGCGCGATCCGGGCCGTCCAGTGCCCCCGGGGGGCCAGATCCTCGTCGACCGTCACGGTGAGGGTGAGCCGCTGCCCGGGCGTGAGCGTCCCGGAGTCCCGGCTGAGCCGGAGCCAGTCGGCGTCCAGCACGGCGTGCCAGGCGATCGTGGTGCCGCCCGAGTTGGTCAGGGTGATCACGGTGCGGCTGCCGAACTCCTGGGCCTCGACGGTCAGCCGGCCGCCCGTCGCCGGGGCGGCGGGTGCGGGCAGCGGATCGCCGGGCCGGGACGCCCGCGGCGGGATGGGGACCGCCACCCCTCGAACCGCCGGGAGGGACGTTTCTGCAGTCACGGCGCCCGCCAGCTGCAGTTCACCCGACCCGGCCGGGAACACCGGGAGCACCGGCTGCACCGGAGCGGCGGCGGGCAACGACCTGCCGTCGGGCGGGGCGGAGTCCACCCGTACCGAGGAGACCCCGGAGCCGGCGGCCGAACCGCCGCCGCCCTGGTGCGCGCCCCACAGCGCCACCACCGGGGCGGTCAGCACCGCCGCCAGCACGCCGGTGGTCATCACCCGGTGACGGACCGCCAGCGACCGGCCCGCGGCGGGCGCCCGGTGCCGCGGGAAGCCGCGCTGGTCGAACCGGGGCTCGAAGCGTTCCTCACCCACGGCCCCGGACGGAGCCGTCACCCGCCGCCCGGCCGCCGCACCCGCCAGGAACGCCGCCCCGGCCGCCCCGTCCGGCAGCTGCGCGGCGGTGCCGCCCAGCCGGACCGGCACCGGCGCCGGGAGCAGTGGCAGGCCCGGCAGTCCGGCCAGCCCGCTGCCGAGCTCCCCGGCCACCCGTTCGGCGGTGCCCCGGCAGGTCGGGCAGTCGACCACGTGCTGGACCAGCTCGCGGCGCAGCGCCGGACCGAGCACCCAGCCGCGCCAGCTCTCCGCGCCGACCCCGCCCAGCTGGGCCAGCACCGGGCAACTGCCCACCCCGAGCACCAGCAGCGCCGTCCTGGTCCGGCCCACCTCGGCGCCGGCCGCCGCGAGCAGCTCGGCCACGGCCTGGTCGGACCGCCCGAGCACCGCCGCCACCTCGGCGGGGGAGAGCCGGTGGCGCACCGCCAGCTCCAGCGCCTCCCGCTGCTCCGGGTCGGTGCCGGCCGCCTCGGGCCAGGCCAGCGAGGCCAGCTGCCGGCGCCGGCGGGCGGCCTGCTCGGGGCCGGGCGGCTCGGCGGGCGCGCCGGTGCCGCGCTCCAGCCGGGACAGGCAGCAGTGCCGGGCCAGCGCGTAGAGCCAGGCCCGGCCGAGCGCCGGGTCACCGAGCCGCCCGCCGTGCCGCAGGGCGAGGTCGCGCACCTCGGCGACGGCGGCCGCGGCGGCGTCGTGCTCGCACAGGACGGAGAGGCAGTAGGTGAACAGCCCGTCGACGCAACGGTCGTAGGCCCGCAGGGTGGGGGAGCCGGCGGGGAGGGGGGAGCCGGCGGGGAGGGGGGAGGCAAGCCTGGTGGTCACCCTCCGACGGTAGAGAGAGCGGCCGCCGCGGCCCCGTCGTTCCCCGCGCTTGTCCTTCTTTCGGGTAACAGGACCGTGGTGTGCCGGACAGCGGCGGCACCGGTCCTGGCGGCTGTCGTGCACACGCCGCGGTCGGACGCGGCGGATGGCGGCCGGGTGGCGGGCCGGCGGCGGACCGGTGTGCTCGGACCTGCGTGCTCGGACCTGCGTGCTCGGACCGCGCCGGTGGCCGGCCGGCCGGGACTGTCGGACCGACCCGCTACGGTGGGCCGCATGGCTGCCCGTACCAAGACCACCGCCAAGCCCCGCCCGGCGTACCGCTGCACCGAGTGCGGCAACCAGCTCCCGAAGTGGGTCGGCCGCTGCCCCGAGTGCAACGCCTGGGGCACCGTCGAGGAGTACGGCGCGGTGCCGATCCGGACCACGGCGGCCGGTCCGGTCAGCTCGCCGGCCAAGCCGATCGGGCAGGTGGACGGCCAGGTCGCCACCGCCCGTACCACCGGCGTGCCCGAGCTCGACCGGGTGCTCGGCGGCGGCATCGTCCCCGGCGCGGTGGTGCTGCTGGCGGGCGAGCCCGGTGTCGGCAAGTCGACCCTGCTGCTGGACGTGGCGGCCAAGGCGGCCAGCGCCCAGCACCGCACGCTGTACGTCACCGGCGAGGAGTCGGCCGGGCAGGTCCGGCTGCGGGCGGACCGGATCAACGCGCTGTCGGACCACCTCTACCTGGCCGCCGAGTCCGATCTGGGCGCGGTGCTGGGGCACATCGAGGCGGTCAACCCCGGGCTGCTGATCCTCGACTCGGTGCAGACCATCGCCTCCGCCGAGCTGGACGGCGCGCCCGGCGGCCCGGCCCAGGTCCGTGAGGTGGCGGGCGCGCTGATCCGCGCCTCCAAGGAGCGCGGCATGGCCACCCTGCTGGTCGGCCACGTCACCAAGGACGGGCAGATCGCCGGCCCGCGGCTGCTGGAGCACCTGGTCGACGTGGTGCTCAGCTTCGAGGGCGACCGGCACGCCCGGCTGCGGATCATCCGCGGCGTCAAGAACCGCTACGGCGCGACCGACGAGGTCGGCTGCTTCGAGCTGCACGACGAGGGCATCGCGGGTCTGGCCGACCCGTCCGGACTCTTCCTCACCAGGCGTGACAAGCCGGTGCCCGGCACCTGCCTGACGGTCACCCTGGAGGGCCGCCGTCCGCTGGTGGCCGAGGTGCAGGCGCTGATGGTGGACTCGCAGATCCCCTCGCCGCGGCGGACCACCTCGGGCCTGGAGTCGCCCCGGATCGCGATGATCCTGGCCGTGGTGGAGCGCCACGGCGGGGTCAAGCTCGGCAAGCAGGACATCTACACGGCGACGGTCGGCGGGGTGAAGCTCACCGAGCCGTCCGCCGACCTGGCCATCGCGCTCGCGGTGGCCAGCTCCTCCTCCGACACCCCGCTGCCGAGCAACCTGGTCGCGATCGGCGAGGTCGGCCTGGCGGGCGAGGTCCGCCGGGTCACCGGCGTGCAGCGGCGGCTGGCGGAGGCCCACCGGCTCGGCTTCACCCATGCCCTCGTCCCGCCGGATCCGGGCAAGGTGCCGGCGGGCATGACGGTGGTCGAGGTCGCGGACATCGGCGAGGCCCTGCGCGCCATCCCCGGGCGGCGGCGCGGGCCCGCCAAACCGCGCGGCGAGGCGGACGGCGCCCCGGCCGCGGGCGCTCGGGCGGGGCGCTCGGCCGGCGTCCCGGCAGGCCGGCCGGCGGGTGCCCGGGCGGGTGCTGCGGCGGGTGTCCCGGCGGTCGTTCCGGCCTACCCGGAGGAGCTGATGGAGGGCTGGGAGCCGGTCGACTCCGACGAACTGCGCTGACTCATGCCCCGTTAATGCCGCACGCAGTTAGACTTTGCCCTGTCTAATTGGCAATAAGTGCAGTACTGCGCCTATTTCCAGAATCGACCAAGAGCACAGACAGACCAGCGAAGACCAAGCGACAGACCGTCGGGCGCCGTGCCACACGGTCCGGGGCGACCGGAGGAGTCACGTGGCAGGCAGCGACCGGGGGGCGGACAAGTCCTCCCGCGAGGAGGCCCTGCTGCGGGCCTCCCTGAGCGCGATCGCGCCGGGCACGGCGCTGCGGGACGGCCTGGAGCGGGTGCTGCGGGCCAACACCGGCGGCCTGGTCGTGCTCGGCTTCGACAAGAGCGTCGAGTCCCTCAGCACCGGCGGCTTCGTGCTCGACGTCGAGTTCACCGCCACCCGGCTGCGCGAGCTGTGCAAGCTCGACGGCGCGGTGATCCTCGACAAGGACAGCACCAAGATCGTCAGAGCCGGCGTGCACCTGATGCCGGACGCGACCATCCCCACCGACGAGACCGGCACCCGCCACCGCACCGCCGAGCGGGTCAACCGGCAGACCGGGTACCCGGTGGTCGCCGTCTCGCACTCGATGCGGCTGATCGCGATGTACGTCAACGGCAGCCGCCGGGTGCTGGAGGACTCCACCACCGTGCTGTCCCGCGCCAACCAGGCGCTGGCCACCCTGGAGCGGTACAAGCTGCGGCTGGACGAGGTGGCGGGCACCCTCTCCGCGCTGGAGATCGAGGACCTGGTCACCGTCCGGGACGTCTCGGCCGTGGTCCAGCGCCTGGAGATGGTCCGGCTGATCGCGGCCGAGATCGCCGGGTACGTGCTGGAGCTCGGCACCGACGGCCGGCTGCTCTCGCTCCAGCTGGACGAGCTGATCGCCGGCGTCGAGCCGGAGCGCGAGCTGGTCGCCCGGGACTACTTCCCGGAGCGGGCGGCGAAGAAGGGCCGCACGGTCATCGAGGTGCTGGCCGACCTGGAGGCGCTGACCCACGCGGAGCTGCTGGACCTGCAGACGGTGGCCAAGGCGCTCGGGTACACCGGCACGCCGGAGTCGCTGGACTCGGCCGTCTCGCCGCGCGGGTACCGGCTGCTGGCCAAGGTGCCGCGGCTGCCCAACACCGTCATCGAGCGGCTGGTCGAGCACTTCGGCGGGCTGCAGAAGCTGCTCGCGGCGAGCATCGACGACCTGCAGACGGTGGAGGGCGTGGGCGAGACCCGGGCCCGCTCGGTGCGCGAGGGGCTCTCGCGGCTCGCAGAATCGTCCATCCTGGAGCGCTACGTCTGACGGGTGCCGTCGGGCGGGTGAGGTCCGGCAGCTGCCGGCGGGCGGATAGTCCGGCCGGCGGGCGGGTCGGTGGCCGGCCCGGTGGGCTCAGCCGGGCAGTCGGTCGGGCCGACGGTCGCTCACGGCCGTTCGCCGGTGGGCTTCGCCGCGTAGAGCAGCGTGAACAGGGTGACGTCGACGGCGTCCTCGTCGTGGCAGTCGCCCTCCTCCGCCAGCTCGTCCAGGATGCCGCCGAGCTGGTTGCGCAGCCGGACCAGCCGCTCGGGGCGCAGCCGCATGGAGAAGTGGCTGAACTGGGCGGGCGAGCGAGGCTGGCCGTCCGGTCCGACCGCGGGGGCTTCCAGCCGGTCGGTGAGGTGCTTGTCCTCGAAGTCGGAGCGGACCAGGTCCATCGCGGCCAGGAGGGCGGCGAGCACCTCCGGATGGTCCGAGGTGCTCCCGGTGAAGAAGTCCGGGGACAGGCGCAGTGACTTCTGCGCGTTGCGGTAGCGGCTCTCCACGATCCCGGACACCAGGCGGGTCTCGGCGACCATGATCAAGCCGACCTGCTCCAGCTGCTTGATGTGCCGGTACAGCTTGGTGGGGGTGTCGTCGAGCTCGGCCGCGATCTCCTTGACGGAGAGCGGCTCCGGTTCGCGCTTGAAGAGCGCGTTGAGGATCGCCAGCCGGACTGGGTCCGCGAGCGCCTTGAGGGTCGGGATGTCGTTGACCTCGCGCTCTTTCACCTGATCAGACACGTTCTCACTTTCGCAGAACGTCAACGCTTGTGCAATCAATCACCCATCTGCAACCATTCACACAAGCGTGAATGGTTGCAGATGGGTGAACGTCTGCGTTTGGGTGAAAGGCGGGGGCATGACCAGCACGACCAGCACCGACACCGGGCCCGACACGAGCGCGGACGCACCGCCCGCGCTCGTACCGCTGCACCGCAACTGGCGCTTCCAACTGCTCTGGGGCGGCGCCGCCTCCGCGATGCTCGGCACCTGCATCGCGGACACCGCCTACCCCCTCCTGCTGCTGGCGATGACCGGCTCACCGTCCCTGGCCGGCGCGTTCGGGGCGGTCCAGTTCACCGTCTCGCTGCTGCTCGGCATCCACGGCGGCTCGGTCGCCGACCGGCACGACCGCCGCCGGATCCTGCTGCTCGCCGACTCCGCCCGCCTGCTGGCCGCGCTCAGCATCCCCGTGGCACTCCACCTGCACCACCTGACGGTCACCCACACCCTGCTGGTCGGCGCGGTGCTCGGCGCCACCATGGCCTACTCCGGCCCGGTCCGGATGCTGGTGCTCCGCTCGGTCGTCCCGCCCGCGCAACTGCGCCAGGCGCTCGCCCAGGACGAACTGCGGGTCAACGGCGCCGCGCTGGCCGGCCCGCCGCTGGCCGGGTTCCTGCTCGGACTCGGCCGGTCGGTCCCGTTCCTCGGCACCGTGCTGGCCTCGCTGCTGGCGCTCGGCGCCGCCTGGGCGGTGCGCTTCGACAGCCGCCCGAACGAGGCCACCGGTGGCGGCCGGTCCGGCGGCGCGCTGGCCGGGCTGCGCCACCTCATGGCCGACGCCCGGCTGCGGGTCACCCTGCTGGTGCCGTTCCTGCTCAACCTGGCCGGCTCCGCGATGCTGCTGCCGGTGATGGTGCTGCTGCGCGAGGGCGGCACCTCCAGCGCGGGCATCGGCCTCGCGCTGGCCGGTGAGGCGGTGGGCGGGCTGCTCGGCGCACTGCTGGTGCGCCGACTGCACCGGTTGATGGCCCCCGGGCGCCTGCTGGTCTCGGTCGCCTGGGTGAGCGTCCCGCTCTTCCTCGTGCCGACGCTCGCCGGCGGACCGGTGGTCGTCTTCGGGACGCTGGCGGTGATGATGCTGGGGGTGCCCGCGCTGCGGGTGATGGTGGACGTGCTGATCTTCCAGCAGGTGCCCGAGGAGCTCCGGGGCCGGGTGATCGCGGCCACCATGACGGTCTTCATGCTCGGTGTCCCGGCGGGCACCTTCGGCGCGGGCCTGCTGCTGGAACACCTCGCGGCCGGCACCACGCTGCGGCTGTTCGCGGCCCTGCTGGCCGTCGCGCTGCTGCCGCCGACCTTCAGCCGGGCGCTGCGCCGCGCCACCTGGCCGGCCTGACCGGACACCGCAACCGGCCCACGGAACAGCCCCTGGAGGCCCGCGGGCCAGGTCTTCGAACCGCTCCCGCACGGCGCCGCGTACCAGGAGTACACCGTCGTCCCGGCGGCCGCGCTCGCGCCGCTGCCCGCCGGACTGGGCTTCGAGCGGGCGGCGGCCGTTCCGATGGCCGCGCTGACGGCCTGGCAGGCCTTGGACGCCGCCGGGGTGAAGGGCGGTGAGCGGGTGCTGGTGCAGGGCGGTGCCGGCGGGGTCGGCCATCTCGCCGTCCAGCTGGCCAAGGCCCGCGGCGCCCATGTGCTGGCCACGGCCTCGGCGCGCAACCTCGGCTTCCTGCGCGAGCTCGGGGTGGACGAGCCGCTCGACCGGGGCACCGACGACCTGCGCGCCGCCGCCCCGGTCGACGTGGTGCTCGACGCGGTGGGCGGGCAGGTCCAGCGCGACTCCTGGTCGTTGCTGCGGCCCGGCGGGACGCTGATCACCCTGCCCGAGCCGCTCGACGAGGCCTACCGCCGCCCGGGCATCGAGGCCCGCCGGGTGGTGGTGGTACCGGACGGCCCGACCCTGGCCCAGGTCGCCGAGCTGATTGCGGCCGGCCGGCTCCGGGTCGAGCTCCAGCAGGTGCTGCCGCTCGAACGGGCGGCGCAGGCACACCGGGCCAGCACGGCGGGCCGGGTCCGCGGCAAGCTGGTGCTCAGTCTCTGACCCCGACGACCCGGCGACCCGACGATCCGCCGACCCGACGACCCGGCGATCCGCCGACCCCGAACACCGGCGCGCGGACGGCACACCAGCGTACGGACCGCACAGCGGCGCCGGTCGGGCGTCAGGCGTCCAGCCGGATGGAGGTCCGGGCCACCAGCGGCCCGCCCGTCGGGCCGGCCAGGTCGGCCTGCACCCGGTAGGTGTCCGGCGCGGCGGCCGCCCCGTCGGCGGAGGCGCACTGCGGCTTGCTGCGGCTGCGGTCCCAGCTGAAGGTCTCGGTCAGGCCGCTGCCCGCCGACACCTGCACCCAGGTGGCCTGACGGTCGGTCGGGCAGTCGCCGGAGGACCAGATCCGCTCGCCGTTGCTGGCCGTCACGGTGATGCTGGAGGCGGCCCGGCCGAGGTCCACCCGGCAGTTCGGACCGGAGGTGTTGCGGACGGTCAGGGTGACCCGGGGCTTGTCCTTCGGCTGGTACGCCGGCTGGGCGCTGGCCAGCTCCAGGGTGATCTGCGAGGCGGCGCAGACCGGCAGGGCGAGCACCTCGGCGGTGTTCACCTGCGGTCCGCCGGTGGTGCCACCGCCGGTGCCGCTCCCGGCCCCGCCGCCGGTGCTCCCGCCGCCCGTACCGCCCGAGGGCGCGCCCGAGGCGCCGCTGCCGCCGGTACCTCCCGAGCCGCCGGCGGCGGGGCCGCCGGTCAGGCTCACGTCGCCGCCGCTGCCGCCCGAGACGCTGCCCGAGCCCGAGCCTCCGCTGCCCGTACCGCCGGTCCCACCGGGGCGGGTGGTGATCGCGGAGCCGCTCGGGGAGGCGCCCGGGGTGATCGACTGGGCGGGCGCGGGCTGAGCGCCGTGCGGGGGCTTCGTACCGTCGCCGGAGCCGGACGTCAGCCAGACGATCAGTGCGCCGACGCCGATCAGCGCGGCGAACACGACGAGCCGCCGCCGCCAGTAGATCGAGGCCGGCAGCGGTCCCACGGGTTGACGCAGAGAGGGCACGGGCAAACTCTACGAGACTGTGTGCACCTGTTGACGCATCAACACTGCAGCGGGGTCACTTCCTTCACATGATCCGCCATTTGCTCCGGTCGGGCTAACGATCACGGTACGCCGCCGAGGGCGGAAGAGGACCCTCGACAGGCCGGACGGGGGCCCGGTGCGCGTCCTATAGTCGGCCCATGGCCACGGATCCCCACCCCGCGCTCGACCCCGCTCGGATGATCGCCGAGGCGAGGCGCGCGTTCTTCGTGATGTTCGCCTTCCTGGCCGTCGTGTGGGCGCTGCAGGTGGCCAACTGGGCCGGTGACGAACAGCTCGCCCGCGAGTTCGCGATCGTCCCGCGGGACACCGGTCGGCTGCCCGACATCTTCACCGCGCAGTTCCTGCACGTGAATTGGCAGCACATCGAGGCCAACTCGGGGCCGCTGTTCATCTTCGGCTTCCTCGCGGCCTACCGGGGGGTCAAGAAGTTCCTCGGCCTGACCGTGCTGATCGTCCTCACCAGCGGCGCATCGGTCTGGTTCTTCGAGCACGCGAACACCTACACGGTCGGCGCCAGCGGGCTGGTCTACGGCTACTTCGGCTACGTGGTGCTGCGCGGCATCTTCGACCGGCACCTGATCGACAGCCTGATCGGCGTCGTGATGGGGGGCTCCTTCGCCTACCTGCTCACCAACGCGGTGCCGGGCACCCCAGGGATCAGCTGGCTGGGCCACCTCGGCGGGTTGGTCGGCGGCCTCGCCGGCGCCTGGATCTTCCGCGACCGCAGCACCGCCCGCAGCAGCACCGGAAGCGCCCCCACCGCCGTGGCCCCCGCCCCGGGCGTCCCCGCCCAGGGCGCCCCCAGCCCCCGCGCCGACCTGCTCAAGGAACTCGACGACCTCGGCCTCTGACGCCGGCCGCCCCGATCGCCCCGACCGCCGGCCGCTCCGATCGCCGAACCCCCACCTCCCACCCCGCCCCGCCGTGGGAGGATCGGGGGGCCATGGTTGCCATCACCTCCGCCACCCCCGCCCCGCTGCTCCACACCACCGTCATCGGCTGGTACGAGGCCAACGCCCGCGACCTCCCCTGGCGGACCCCGGACGCCTCCCCGTGGGCGGTCATGGTCAGCGAGTTCATGCTCCAGCAGACCCCGGTCAAGCGGGTGCTCCCCGCGTACGCCGCCTGGCTGGAGCGCTGGCCCACCCCGGCTGCGCTGGCCGCCGACGCGCCCGGCGAGGCGGTCCGGATGTGGGGCCGGCTCGGCTACCCGCGCCGGGCGCTGCGCCTGCACGCCGCCGCGGTGGCGATCACCGAGCAGCACGGCGGCCGGGTGCCCGAGGACCACTCCGCCCTGCTCGCGCTGCCCGGCGTGGGCGAGTACACCGCCGCCGCGGTCGCCTCCTTCGCCTTCCGCCAGCGCCACGCGGTGCTCGACACCAACGTCCGTCGGGTCTTCGCCCGCGCCGTGACCGGTGTCGAGTACCCGGCCCAGGCGACCACCGCCGCCGAGCGCCGGACCGCCGCCGAGCTGCTGCCCGCGAGCGCCGGGACCGCCGCCACCTGGGGCGTCGCCGTGATGGAGCTGGGTGCGCTGGTGTGCACGGCGCGCAGCCCCGAGTGCGCGAGCTGCCCGCTGCTGCGGCACTGCGCCTGGCAGCGGGCCGGTCGCCCGCCGTACCAGGGGCCGGCCCGGCGCGGGCAGACGTACGAGGGCACCGACCGCCAGGTGCGGGGCAAGCTGCTGGCGGTGCTGCGCGAGGCGCACGGCGAGGTGCCGCAGGCCCGGCTGGACGAGGTCTGGCCGGAGCCGGTGCAGCGCGCCCGGGCGCTGGACGGGCTGGTCGCCGACGGGCTGGTCGAGCCGGTGGCCCCGGGCGTCTACCGGTTGCCGCAGTAGCACGGTTGCCGCGGCGGCGAACGGCCGAAGGGCCCACCCGGATCTCCCGGGTGGGCCCTTCGGGCGTTCTCGAGCCGAGCGGGCTCGGATCGGTCAGACCGCTTCGAGCTGCGGCTCGGCCTGCTGCCCGGCCCCGCGCAGCGGGATCTCGCGCAGGAAGACCGCGGCGGCGACCGCGATCAGGCTGATCACGGCGCCCCAGAGGAAGACCGTGTGCATGCCGTTGGAGACGGCATGGTGCGCCAGGTCCTGGACCGCGGCGGGCGCCTTCTTCAGGCCGGTCGGGTCGAGCGCCTGCTGGCCGCCGGCGCTGCCGCCACCACCGGCACCGCCCGCGGCGGCCAGGGTGTCCTTGACGCGATTGTTGAAGAGCGCGCCGAACAGGGCCACACCGAAGGAGCCGCCGATGGTGCGGAACAGGGTGGCGGAGGAGCTGGCCACGCCCATGTCCTTGAGCTCCACGCTGTTCTGGGCGACCAGCATGGTGATCTGCATCAGGAAGCCCATGCCGGCGCCGAGCACCACCATGTAACAGGAGGAGGTGAAGCGGCCGGTGTCGGTGCCGAGGGTGGAGAGCAGCAGCGAGCCGCCCGCCATCACGGCGGTGCCGATGATCGGGAAGATCCGGTACTTGCCGGTCTTGGAGACCGCCTGGCCGACCACCAGCGAGACCGCCAGCATGCCGAACATCATCGGCATCAGCAGCAGGCCGGAGTTGGTGGCCGAGGCGCCCTGGACGATCTGCTGGTAGAGCGGCAGGTAGGCGACCGCGCCGAACATGGTGAAACCGACGATGAAGCCGATGATCGACACCATCGTGAAGTTGAGCTTCTTGAACAGCCCGAGCGGGATCACCGGCTCCTCGGCGCGCTGCTCGACGTAGCAGAAGCCGATCAGCGAGGCGACGCCGAGCGCGCCCAGGCCGAGGATCTGCTTCGAGCCCCAGGCGTACTCCTGGCCGCCCCAGGTGGTGATCAGGACCATCGAGGTGATGCCGGCGGTGAGCAGCAGCGCGCCCAGGTAGTCGATCTTCGCGGTGGAGCGCATCTTCGGCAGGTGCAGGGTGACGATGATGAACGCCAGGGCCACCGCGCCGAGCGGCAGGTTGACGTAGAAGGTCCAGCGCCAGCTGAGGTGGTCGGTGAGGAAGCCGCCGATCAGCGGCCCGCCGACGGTCGCCAGCGCCATCACGGCGGCGAACATGCCCTGGTACTTGGCGCGGTCCCGCGGCGGGACCAGCGCGCCCATGATCGACATGACGCCGACCATCAGACCACCGGCACCCAGGCCCTGGAGCGCCCGGAAGGAGATCAGCTGCACCATCGAGTCGGAGAGGCCGCACAGGGCCGAGCCGACCAGGAAGATCACGATGGAGATCAGGAAGACGCCCTTGCGGCCGTACAGGTCGCCGAGCTTGCCCCAGATCGGGGTGGAGACGGCGGTGGCCAGCGTGTAGGCGGTGACCACCCAGGCCAGGTGGTCCGACCCGCCGAGCTCGCCCACGATGGTGGGCATCGCGGTGCCGATGATCAGGTTGTCGAGCATGGCCAGCAGCATGGCGATGACCAGGCCGATCATCACCAGGCGGATCTCGCGCGGGGACTTCGGCTCGGGCTCGGTCGGCCCCGCGGCCGGCGGTTGGTCCGCCGCGGCCTCGACCTGCTGTTGTGACATCGTGTGGCTCCCGGGAACGAGGCTGGGCCGCGTCTCCCGCGGCTCACTTACTTGACGACCGGCTAGTTAATCGTCGGCTCGCACGGTAAGTTGTTCCCTAGCCGGTCGTCAAGCCAGTTTCGGCGTGAGCCCCGCGGGCAGGGAGAATGCACCCGAGGAGTGCGTCGAACACGGCAGCACGCCGTTCCCCATCGCCGTCACGAGGCAGGCCGCCAGTCATGAGCACGACCCAGAGCCCCCGCAGCGACACCCGCGCGCGGATCCTCGACGTGGCGCTGGAGCTCTTCGCGGCCCAGGGGTACGAGAAGACCTCGCTGCGCGAGATCGCCGACCGCCTCGGCGTCACCAAGGCCGCGCTGTACTACCACTTCAAGACCAAGGACGAGATCGTCCGCGGCATCGTCCGGAGCATGGCCGCGCCGATCGACGAGGCGATCGCCTTCGGCGAGGGCAAGCCCTGGTCGCCCGAGCTGCGGGACGAGCTGGTCCGCCGGTTCGCCGCCGGGATGGTCGAGCGGGCGCCGCTGCTGCGTTTCTTCCACGAGAACCAGCCCGCCCTCCGGGAATCGGAGGCCGGGCTGGAGTTCAAGGACCGGATGGTGGCGATGATCCGGCTGGTGCACGGTCCGGACGCGACCTTCCATGACCGGCTGCGCGCGACGATGGCGCTGTTCTCGATCAATTCGACGCTGTTCCTGCTCAAGCACGACGACGCCGACGCCTGCTCGTCGGGCACCGGGCCCAAGGCCGGGACGCTGGAGGAGGCCATGGGGGCCGCCCTCGAGGTGGCCCTGGAGATCGCCGCCCGGATCGAGCCGGCGACCGCCGAGGCCTGACCGCCGAGGCCTGACCGCAGCAGGCCCCACCCGGCGGTCGGCGGGATCAGACCCCGGTGGCCCCGTGCGAGCGCAGGTAGCTGACCGGGTCGATCACGGCGCCGTACTTGTTCGCGGTGCGGATCTCGAAGTGCAGGTGCGGGCCGGTGGAGTTGCCGGTGTTGCCGGACAGGCCGATCTGCTGGCCCGCGGACACCTTCTGCCCGGCGTGCACGGCGAGCTTGGACATGTGGGCGTACTGGGCGAACTTGCCGTCCGCGAGCTTCAGCACGATCTCGTTGCCGTACGCGCCGTCGAGCTTGGCCGAGACGACGGTGGCGTTGCCGACGGCCAGCAGCGGGGTGCCGACCTTGACGGCGTAGTCCTCGCCCGTGTGGTAACCGGCCGCGTACGAGTGGTTGATCTTGCCGAACGGGTTGCTGTGCACCCCGCTGGCGACCGGCGCGGACCACTCGGGGGCGGGCGCCGGGGCCGGGGCCGGGGCCGGGGCCGGAGCGGCCTCGGGGGCCGGGGCGGCGGGCGCGGGGGCGGCCTCGGGAGCGGGCGCCGGGGCGGGCTCGGCGGCGGGCTCCGCGGCCGGGGCGGGCGCCGGGGCCGGCGAGGCGTCGAGGTTGCTGGCCACGGCGACGGCGTCCTGCGAGGACACCGACTTCGGCAGCTTGTAGGCGGCCGGGGCCGCGACCTGGACCAGGGCGGCCGGGTCCTCGTGCAGCGCGGCCGCGGTGAACGCGGAGCTGCCCGGGGTGGTGGGATGCACGGTCTGCGCGTGGGCGGCCGAGGCCGGGATCAGCATGGCGCCGACGGCCAGCACGGCCGCGCCGCCCCAGGCCACCGTGGCGCGACGGTCCTGCAGCCGGTCGAGTACGGCGCTGCCGTTCGCGCCCTGCAGGTGGGACAGGGCGGGGATGCCGCGCAGGGCCGAGGAGGACCCGACGGCGGTGAGCAGCCTGCGGCCGGTGCGGGGGAGAGAAAGCATCGGTGACAAAACCTCGCGGTCGGGGATTCGGTGCGCCGCAGAGCCGTACCGGCCTGGCGCCCCGGGGGGACCACTCAGGTGTAACCGTCACCCAGGGCAACCCGAAAGCGTGTGACGTACTACGGCGGCTAGTGCCCGCCACCGCCGCGCGGCCCGGCCGCAGGGCAGGCGATCACGGCGCCCGCCCCGGGGGAGTGGAGCGGGATCGGCCCGCCCGCAGGGGCGGCCGCCGGGAGCGTCACCGGGTGCTCACAGCGCCGCCCGTCCTACTACCCGCCCTCGTACCGGCGTCACGGCCTGTGACCAGTACCACCGGACAGGCCCCCGCAAACCACCGGATCTCCGACCAAATCCACCTTCTTCGGGGTTACCCCCGGCCCGCTGTCCCGGATTGCTGCGTCAGCACTGGGCCCGAACCCCCGGATCGGCGATGATCGGGGGATGACCGCTGCCGCAGACCGCCAGGACGACCTGCCCCCGCCCACGGACCCCGCCCGCCGGTTCGCGGCGCTGCGCGGCTGCGAGCGGATCCTCTCCGGGGCCCGGCCGCGCTCCATCCGGGAGCGGCTGGCCGCGCTGGCCGAGGGGGCGGAGCAGCTGTACGACCTCGACGAGGCCACCGACTTCTACGGCAACG
The DNA here is from genome assembly GCF_040678895.1 of Kitasatospora sp. NPDC049258. NCBI lineage: Bacteria > Bacillati > Actinomycetota > Actinomycetes > Kitasatosporales > Streptomycetaceae > Kitasatospora > Kitasatospora sp. NPDC049258. The sequence continues at coordinate 84,541 of NZ_JBFAQT010000016.1, read as the reverse complement.
GGATCGTGCGGGCCCTGGAACGGCGGGTGGCCGGCCTGCTCGGCATGCCGGAGGCGGTCTACTTCCCGACCGGCACCATGGCCCAGCAGGCCGCCCTGCAGTACTGGGCGGACGGGGACGGCCGGACGGTCGCGATGCACCCGCTGTCCCATCCCGAGGTGCACGAGCACCGCGCCTACTCGGTGCTGAGCGGCCTGCGGACGGTCTGGCCCACCACCGCACCGCGCCTGCCGACGCCCGCCGAGCTGCGGACCGTCGGTGAGCCCTTCACCACGCTGATGCTCGAACTGCCGCTACGGGACGCCGGCTTCGTCCTGCCCACCTGGGCCGAGCTGACCGCGCTGGTCGAGGAGGCCCGGCAGCACGCCGCGTACGTCCACCTGGACGGCGCCCGGCTCTGGGAGTCGGGGCCGCACTTCGGGCGGACGCTGCCCGAGATCGCGGCCCTGGCCGACTCGGTCTACGTGTCCTGCTACAAGACGCTGGGCGGGATCAGCGGGGCGCTGGTCGCCGGGGACGAGGAGTTCGCCCGGGGCGTCCGGGTCTGGCGCCACCGCTACGGCGGCCAGCTGTTCCAGCAGTGGCCGGCCGTGCTCAGCGCGCTGGCCGGGCTGGAGGCCGAGCTGCCCCGCCTGGGCTCGTACGTGGCCAACGCCAAGGCGGTGGCCGCCGCGCTCGCCGAGACACCCGGCAGCCGGGTCAATCCGGACCCGCCGCACACCCACCAGTTCCAGTTCTGGCTGCCGTACCCGGCCGAGGCCCTCAACCGGGCCAACGTCCGCCTCGCCGAGCTGCAGGGCGTCGGCCTGTTCGGCGGCTGGGACGAGCCGGGGCCGCTGCCGGGCTTCTCGATGACCGAGATCACCGCCTCCGCCGCCGCCCTGGACTGGACGCCCAAGGAGATCACCGAGGCGGTCGCGCTCTTCCTGGAGATCGCCCAGGTCTAGCGGCCGCCGGGCCGCCCGGGCCGGCCCGACCGGCCCAGCACCGGCCCAGCACCGGCCCAGCACCGGCCCAGGACCGGCCCAGCACCCGGACGCACCGCGGCCCCGACGGGAGAACCCGCCGGGGCCGCAGCTGTTCAGTGGTACTGCTGACCTGAGGTCACTTCACCGGGTGAACCCGGATGATGGTCTCCAGGTCGTTCCAGCTCTGCCACAGCACGTCGATGCGGGTGTGGGTGTCCGGAACCTGGACGCTGCTGTAGGGAGTCGCGGCGTCGTAGTACTTGGTGGTGTGGTCGTTGAAGGAGCTGACGGCCTTCGACGACGGGATCTTCGTGAGCACGTCGGCCTTGTCCAGCTTCAGGCCGTCGGTGCGCTCGAAGCCGAAGGTGGAGTCGTAGCCCTGGATGCGCGGACGCATGTAGGTGCCGTCGGCCCACTTCAGCGGGGCCGGGTGCGAGTCGATCGGGAGGATCAGACCCTGGCCCGGGTGGTTGGTGACGTTGTTGTCGGACTGCGACTCGTCCCACAGCCAGATCAGAACACCGTTCTGGTTGGCGTAGTGCTCGACCCAGTTCGGCTTGGCGGCGGAACCGAAGACGTACGGACCGGTCTTCAGCGTGGTGTCGTAGGACACGTACTGACGGTTCTCCACCAGGTAGTGCTGGGCGTAGTCCTTGGAGAACTTGCCCGTGATGCGGGAGAAGCCCGTGGCGGTCCAGCCGTTGTCGCCGCTCTCGGCACCGTCGGTGAAGACGGCCGCGTTGTCGGCGGTGACCTTGACGTCGTCGACGGCCAGGCCCTTGAGGTGCACGCCACCGTCGGTCACGTTGTGGAAGCGGAACTGGATGCTCTTGCCCGCGTAGGCGTCGAGCGGGAAGACCAGGTCGCCCCAGGTGTTGTTGGTGGTGCCGTTGATCGCCGGGTGGTTCGCACCGTCGACCGGCAGCGCCGCGCCGTTGAAGGTACCCGCGACGGCGGTCCAGTTCTTGCCGCCGTCGGTGGAGACCTCGCCGTAGGCGTAGTCGTAGTCGGTCTCGAGCTCGTACCAGGCCTTGGCCGACAGGCTGGCCGAGGTCTTGCCGGTGAGGTCGATGGTGCGGGTCAGCGAGACGTTCAGGTCGTCCGCGCTACCGCTCCACCACTCGTTGGCACCCGCGAACGGGGTGTTGATCTCGGTGGTGACCGTCTTCTTCGGCAGGTCCACCACGATGGCCTGCGGCCGCTTCGTGTTGTACTCCACCGGGCCGAGCCAGTGCAGCGAGTCCTTGCCGGCCTGCGCCTTGTCGAACTTGAGCCAGCCGAGCTGCAGCTTGCTCCAGACGTCCAGGTCGTTCGGCTTGTCGCCGATCTCCTTCTTGCCGTCACCCAGCCAGGAGCCGGACGACATCAGCGACCAGAAGCCGACCGAGTTGTCGTTGCCGGAGCCCGAGGTGTCGTAGAGGTCCGGCAGACCGAGGTCGTGGCCGTACTCGTGCGCGAAGACACCGAGGCCGCCGTTCTCGGGCTGCATGGTGTAGTCGCCGACCCAGATGCCGGAGGTGCCGACCGGGGTGCCGCCGAGCTTGTTGGCGTCCGGACCGGCCGAGCCGGCCAGCGCACCGTAGACGTACGAGCGGTGGGCCCACAGGGCGTTGGTGCCCTGGACGCCGCCGCCGGCCGACTGGTCCTCACCGGAGTGCACGATCTGGAAGTGGTCGATGTAACCGTCGGGCTCGTTGAAGTTGCCGTCGTGGTCGTAGTCGTACCGGTCCCACTGGTCGTAGCCGGCGATCGTGGCCTTGATCTGCGCGTCCGTCTGGCCCTTGGCCTTCTGGTCGGCGACCCAGGCGTTGACGCCGTCGCGGATCAGGTCCTGCGCGTTGTTGCAGACGTGCTGGCCGCAGTAGTCCGAGCCGTAACGGGCCTCGTTCCACGGCACCTTGACCCAGTCGGTGACCTGGCCGTCGACCGAGTACCGGCCCGAGGACTGACGCTCGTAGTACGTCTTCAGCGAGTCGCCGGTCTTCGAGAAGTACAGGTCCTGGTAGTGCTGCTGGTTGTAATCAGCGCGCCAGGCGGTGGAGTTGTTGGTCTTCGCGTCCGGCGCGGCGATCTGGTTGTGCTGCGGCCCGGGGGTGCCGCCGTACTTGACGGTGCCGTCGGGCAGCTTGGTGGTGTTGTCCACCTGGTCGCTGAAGTCGACGAGGATGGTGAAAATCTTGTCCGTGCGCTCGCGGCTGAGCTCCACGTACTTGTCGCGGCCCAGCTTGATGCTGGTGCCACCGCCGTGCGACTCGATGGTGGCGGTGCCGTTGACCAGCTGGTCGACCGCGGCCTTCTGCTCGGCCTCGACCTTGCCCGAGAGCGGGCCGGGCAGCGAGTCGTCGAGCTTGGTGGTCAGCGCTGCGTCGGCCGGGTCACGCGGGATCGCGCTCGGCGCGGCGACGGCCGTGCCCGGGAGCATCCCCGCGCCGAGCGCGGCGACGGCCGCGACGGCAGCGGCGGCCGAAGCGGCCTTCCTGGATATCTTCAACGTGGTGACGTCCTCCCCTTACCGGCGCAGCTCTTGGCCAGCCGGTGAACCAATGAAAGACAGGTGGACGTCATTTGATCCAAGAGCTAGTAAAAAAGAAAGACCTTGACCCTGACATGCCCGCGCCGCTATCCTCCCCGGCTTCCAGGATCAGCTGATAGTCAGTCAAATCGGCCCCAAACCCCCGGCTTGAGGGCCCGTCCGTGTCCGCACGGTCTGGGTATCGGCACCAAAAGGCCGAAAAGTCTGAATTTTCACAGCAATTGGAAGCGTAAACAGTTTTGCAACTGAAAAGGCCGCGGCCCCGACATCACGTCGGGGCCGCGGCCTTTTTCGGTGCTGTGTGGCTACTTCGTGAGATCCGGCCCGGCGGTGCTCACCGCGGCCGGGGTGTCGGCCACCGCGGACTTCTCCTCGCCGCGGAAGGTGAACTTGGCTTCCTTGCCCTCACCCTCCACGCCGACGACCACGATCTGGCCGGCCCGCAGCTCGCCGAAGAGGATCTTCTCGGAGAGGTGGTCCTCGATCTCGCGCTGGATCGTCCGGCGCAGCGGCCGGGCGCCCAGCAGCGGGTCGTAGCCCCGCTTGGCCAGCAGCTTCTTGGCCTCGACGCTGAGCTCCAGGCCCATGTCGCGGTCCTTCAGCCGGCCGTCCACCTTGTCGATCATGAGGTCGACGATCTGGATGATGTCTTCCTCGGACAGCTGGTGGAAGACCACGATGTCGTCGACACGGTTCAGGAACTCGGGGCGGAAGTGCTGCTTGAGCTCCTCGCCGACCTTGGCCTTCATCCGCTCGTACCCGCTGGCGGCGTCACCCGTGGCCGCGAAGCCCAGGTTGAAGCCCTTGGAGATGTCCCGGGTGCCGAGGTTGGTGGTCATGATGATGACCGTGTTCTTGAAGTCGACCACCCGGCCCTGGGAGTCGGTCAGCCGACCGTCCTCCAGGATCTGCAGCAGCGAGTTGAAGATGTCCGGGTGGGCCTTCTCGACCTCGTCGAAGAGGACCACGGAGAACGGCTTGCGGCGGACCTTCTCGGTCAGCTGGCCGCCCTCCTCGTAGCCCACGTAGCCGGGCGGGGAGCCGAACAGCCGGGACACCGTGTGCTTCTCGGAGAACTCGGACATGTCGAGCGCGATCAGCGCGTCCTCGTCGCCGAACAGGAACTCGGCCAGCGTCTTGGACAGCTCGGTCTTACCGACACCGGACGGGCCGGCGAAGATGAACGAGCCACCGGGGCGCTTCGGGTCCTTGAGGCCCGCCCGGGTGCGCCGGATGGCCTGCGAGAGCGCCTTGATGGCGTCCTTCTGGCCGATGACGCGCTTGTGCAGCTCGTCCTCCATGCGCAGCAGCCGGGAGGACTCCTCCTCGGTGAGCTTGAAGACCGGGATGCCGGTGGCCGTCGCCAGCACCTCGGCGATCAGCTCCTCGTCCACCTCGGCGACGACATCCATGTCGCCGGCCTTCCACTCCTTCTCCCGCTTGGCCTTGGCCTGCAGGAGCTGCTTCTCGTTGTCACGCAGCGAGGCGGCCTTCTCGAAGTCCTGCGCGTCGATCGCGCTCTCCTTCTCGCGGCGCACGTCGGCGATCTTCTCGTCGAACTCGCGGAGGTCCGGCGGCGCGGTCATCCGGCGGATGCGCATCCGGGAGCCGGCCTCGTCGATCAGGTCGATCGCCTTGTCCGGCAGGAAGCGGTCCGAGATGTACCGGTCGGCCAGGGTCGCGGCGGCGACCAGCGCGGCGTCCGTGATGGACACCCGGTGGTGCGCCTCGTAGCGGTCCCGCAGGCCCTTGAGGATCTCGATGGTGTGCGGCAGCGACGGCTCCGCGACCTGGATCGGCTGGAAGCGGCGCTCCAGCGCGGCGTCCTTCTCCAGGTGCTTGCGGTACTCGTCGAGCGTGGTGGCACCGATGGTCTGGAGCTCACCGCGGGCCAGCATCGGCTTGAGGATCGAGGCCGCGTCGATCGCACCCTCGGCGGCGCCCGCGCCGACCAGGGTGTGCAGCTCGTCGATGAACAGGATGATGTCGCCGCGGGTGCGGATCTCCTTGAGCACCTTCTTCAGGCGCTCCTCGAAGTCACCGCGGTACCGCGAACCGGCCACCAGCGCGCCCAGGTCCAGCGTGTACAGCTGCTTGTCCTTGAGCGTCTCGGGCACCTCGCCCTTGACGATCGCCTGGGCCAGGCCCTCGACCACGGCGGTCTTGCCGACGCCGGGCTCGCCGATCAGCACCGGGTTGTTCTTGGTGCGGCGGGACAGCACCTGCATGACCCGCTCGATCTCCTTCTCGCGCCCGATCACCGGGTCGAGCTTGGCCTCGCGGGCGGCCTGGGTGAGGTTGCGCCCGAACTGGTCCAGGACCAGCGAGGTGGAGGGGGTGCCCTCGGTGGGCCCGCCGGCCGGGGCCGACTCCTTGCTGCCCTGGTAGCCCGAGAGCAGCTGGATGACCTGCTGGCGCACCCGGTTGAGATCGGCGCCCAGCTTCACCAGGACCTGGGCGGCGACGCCCTCGCCCTCGCGGATCAGGCCGAGCAGGATGTGCTCGGTGCCGATGTAGTTGTGGCCGAGCTGAAGGGCCTCGCGGAGCGACAGCTCCAGCACCTTCTTCGCCCGGGGAGTGAAGGGAATGTGACCGGACGGGGCCTGCTGGCCCTGACCGATGATCTCCTCGACCTGCTGGCGGACCGCCTCGAGCGAGATCCCGAGGCTCTCCAGCGCCTTGGCGGCGACACCCTCGCCCTCGTGGATCAGGCCCAGGAGAATGTGCTCGGTGCCGATGTAGTTGTGGTTGAGCATCCGGGCTTCTTCCTGAGCCAGGACGACAACCCGCCGCGCGCGGTCGGTGAACCTCTCGAACATCGTTAATCGCTCCTCAGAGCGGTCGGTCAGTTCGGGGTCCGTCCCCGCCCTGTCCTTCCGCATGCTAGTCCCGCTCAGCGGCGCGGCCATGGGCCTCTCCCGCCCGTCGCCGGACGAGAAGAGTCAACCCCACTCGCGTGGGGAATCATGCAGCGCGACCAGCCGACACCAGTCCCAACCTGATGCTGGGAGACGGTGTTCCCACAGGTGGGCCTGATGCACCCGATACCGCTACGCCATCGGCGAACACGCTCTGCCGAGGGCGGGGCGGCCGGTCTCGCGTCCTGCCTCGGTCGGGGTCGTTCGACCCCTCCCGCCTGCATTCATACCCGGTATTCCGACGAGTTTCGCGCAGTTTCCCGGGTGGCGGTGTTCGCCTGGCGAGAAGTCCGGTGGATGCCCGGGGGGTGCCCGGTGGCCGATCCGCCCGGTCCCGCCGCCCGGTTGACGGCGGCTCGACCGGGCCCCGAGCCGCTCCCGACCCGCAGCGGGGGCCGGGGCGCCCGTACGGCGACACCCGATCAGGTGCCCGCCGCGTGACCGCTTCGTCCCTCCAGCGTTGCACAGCCCATGACCGTCCCGCCGCTCGTGGACACCCCGGCGGCACCGGCCGCCGCCCTGCTGGACTCGGACCGGGTGGAACTCCCGCTGCCGCCCGCCCGGGCCGCCCTCGGCCGGCTGGACCGCCTCGGGCTGCGCTACGGGGCCGTGGTACGCCACGGCGGCTCGGCCGCCTTCCTGCTGGCGCCCGGCACCGCCGAACTCGTCCCCGCGCTGCTCCGCTGGCTCGGCTGGGGCGAGGAGCTCGGGCTCGGCCTGCGCCCGGTGGGGGCGGTGCGGGTACCGCTGCCGCGGGGCACGGAGTGGAACACCCCGCACCCCGAGCGGCGGCCGCGCCGCCCGGCGGTCTGGCTGCGCCCCGGGGCGGGCGGCCCGGCCCTGAACCTGGGCTCGCCCGATCTGCTGCGCCTGCTCGACTGCCTGGCGGACGCCTGCGCGCGCGACCTGATGGGCCTGGCGCCGGCGCCCTGAATCCGACCCGCTCGGGTCAGGAGGCGTGGGCCTTCTCGTAGTCCTCGCGGACGTTGCTGGGCACCCGGCCGCGGTCGTTGACCTGGTAGCCGTTCTCCTTCGCCCAGTTCCGGATCTTCGCGGTGTCCGGCTGGCCGGCCGAGGCGCGGCCCGCCGCCCGGCCGCTGCTGCGGCGCGGAGCGCTGAGCCGGCCGCTCTGCTTGCGACCCTTCTCGACGTACGGCGCGAGCAGGCCGCGCAGCTTCTCGGCGTTGTCGCTCTTGAGGTCGATCTCGTAGGCAACACCGTCCAGCGCGAACGTGACCGTCTCGTCCGCCGAGCCGCCGTCGAGATCGTCTTCCAGAATGACCTGAACCCTCTGTGCCACGGGCTTCCCTTTCCGTGTTAACGACTCATTGCCTGGGGAAAGGAAACCGCCTTTTCCCGGAAAACACAAACCCCCGGCCGCTCCGGGGGTGTGCGACATGCGCCGGGAAGGCGCCGCGGTGCGCGCCCGGACTCAGTAGAGTCGCAGCAGCATCCGGGAGTTGCCCAGGGTGTTCGGCTTCACCCGCTCCAGGTCCAGGAACTCCGCGACACCTTCATCGTACGAGCGCAGGAGTTCTTCATAGACTTCCGTGGCGACGGCGGTCGGGTCTGACGTACGATCGTCGGTTTCGCCGATCTCGACGAAACCGTGTTTCGCGAAGAAGTCGACCTCGAACGTCAAGCAGAAAATCCGACGGACCCCCAGCCAGCGCGCGGTCTGCAGCAGCTTGTCCAGCACCAGGTGGCCCAGGCCGTGGCCCTTGCAGGCCGGGTCCACCGCGAGGGTACGGACCTCGGCCAGGTCCTCCCACATCACGTGCAGGGCGCCGCAGGCGACCACCGCACCGGTGTCGTCCCGTTCGGCGACCCAGAACTCCTGCACCGATTCGAACAATGTGACAGTGGGCTTGTCCAGCAGAATCCCGTTGCGCGAGTACGCGTCGATGAGCCCTCGCACGGCCCGCACATCGGTGGTCCGCGCCCGGCGGATGGTGACCTCCATGGCCGGACGTTATCGTGCGGACGGCTCCCCGGTCTCCCCCGCACCGGAGGCCGGGGTATCGGTACGGCCGGTATCGGTGAGCCGGGTTTCGGCCTCCGGCGTATCCGGCGGGGACGGTTCGGACTCGGCCGTGAACGGGCCGGCCACCCGGAGCGCGTCGCGAAGCGCGTCCCGCTGCTCCGGCGACATCAGGCCGAAGAAGTGCACCAGCGCGGCGGCCGGATTGTCGCTGGTCGCCCAAGCGTCGTTCATCAGCGCGGCGGTGTATGCCTCGCGCGAGGAGACCGGCTCATATCGATAGGCCCGGCCCGCCTGCTCCCGGCGCAGCCAGCCCTTTCGGTACAGCTTGTCGAGCACCGTCATCACCGTCGTGTACGCGATTTCGCGTTCCGCCTGCAGATCCAGCAGAACCTCGCGAACCGTGACCGGGCGGTTCCACTGCCACACCCTGGTCATGATGTCGTTCTCTAGTTCTCCGAGTTGCCGCACCATAGTCCGGCCAGGATAGGGCCGATTCCGGACAGAATCGGCCAGACCGGAAACGCACCGGCGCGCCGCCACCCGGTGGGGTGACGGCGCGCCGGCCTCTGCCTTGCTATTCGCCGGTGGTGGACCGGGCCGCCAGTGCGTCGGCGGCCGCGTCCTCCTTGGAGCGCTGGGCCCCGCCCTGGCTGCGGATGATCGCCCGCACCAGGAAGCCGAAGCCGATCGCCATGACGAGCGGCGGCACGATCGCGCTGACGTAGTCCATCAGGTCACTCCTCCTCGGCGGCCGCGGCCGCCTGCTTGGCTTCCGGCTTGACGATCGGGAAGAGCACCGTCTCGCGGATGTTCTTCCCGGTGAGCAGCATGATCAGGCGGTCCACGCCGAGACCGAGCCCGCCGGTGGGCGGCATCGCGTACTCCAGGGCCCGCAGGAAGTCCTCGTCCACCTGCATCGCCTCGACGTCGCCGCCGGCCGCCAGCAGCGACTGGGCGGTCAGCCGGGCGCGCTGCTCGACCGGGTCGACCAGCTCCGAGTAGGCGGTGCCGATCTCGGTGCCGAAGATCACCAGGTCCCACTTCTCGGCCACGCCCGCCACCGAGCGGTGCTGGCGGGTCAGCGGGGAGACCTCGGTCGGGTAGTCCCGGATGAAGGTCGGCTTGATCGCGTTGTGCTCCAGCAGCCGCTCGATCATCTCCAGCACGATCTGGCCGTGGCCCCACTCCTTCTCGTAGGGCACACCGGCCTCGTCGGCGAGCTTGCGCAGCTCCTCGACCGAGGTCGCGGGGGTGATCTCGGTGCCCAGGTGGGCCGAGATGCCGGGGTAGACGCTGACCTCGGCCCAGGGCTCGGCCAGGTCGATCTCGTGCTCCGCGCCGTCCGGGCCGATGCCGCGGACCACGGTGGTGCCCAGCGCGTCCCGGGCCGCGTTCACGATGGTGGCCCGGATCAGCTCGGCCTGGGTGTCGTAGTCGCCGTAGGCCTCGTACGACTCCAGCGAGGTGAACTCCGGGTTGTGGGTGGAGTCGGCGCCCTCGTTGCGGAAGTTGCGGTTGATCTCGAAGACCTTCTCCGCGCCGCCGACCACCAGCCGCTTGAGGTAGAGCTCGGGGGCGATCCGCAGGTAGAGGTCGATGTCGTAGGCGTTGATGTGGGTGGTGAACGGGCGGGCGTTGGCGCCGCCGTGCACCGGCTGCAGCATCGGGGTCTCCACCTCGATGTAGCCGCGGTCCTCGTAGGTGCGGCGGATCGAGCGGACCACCTTGCTGCGCAGGTGGAGGATCTCGCGCGCCTCGGGGTTGACGATCAGGTCCACGTACCGCTGGCGGACCCGGGCCTCCGGGTCGGTCAGGCCCTTGTGCTTGTCCGGCAGCGGCCGCAGGCACTTGGCGGTGAGCTCCCAGCGGTCGACCATCACGGACAGCTCGCCGCGCTTGGAGGTGATCACCTCGCCCTCGACGCCCACCTGGTCGCCCAGGTCGATGTCGGACTTCCAGGCCGCCAGCCGCTCCGGGCCGAGCTTGTCCAGGGAGAACATCACCTGGAGGTCGCCGGAGCCGTCGCGCAGGGTGGCGAAGCAGAGCTTGCCGCCGGTACGGGCCAGGATCACCCGGCCGGTGACGCCGGCCCGCTCGCCGGTCGCGGTGTCCGGCTCCAGGTCGGGGTGCTTGGCGCGCAGGTCGGCGATGGTGGTGGTGCGGGGGAAGCCGACCGGGTACGGGTCGACGCCGGCCGCCCGGAGCCGGTCCAGCTTCTCGCGCCGGACGCGCATCTGCTCGGGGAGGTCGTCGGTCGCGGTGACAGTGCTCTGATCGCTCACCCCACAAGGGTAGCCAGCCGAACGGGCCGGGCCGCCACGGGATGACCGGGCGCCCCGCCGGAGGGCGCGACACTCCGGCGGGGCGCGCCGTCAGGCCGGGTCGGCGGCCGTGGCGGCCGGCACCCAGCCGTGCGCCCTGGCGTCGAGGCGCAGGGTCACCGAGTCGTTCGCCGGGTCGTGGTCCCAGGGCATCGAGGTGACCGGGTGGCCGTCCTGCTCGCCGGCCTCGTGGTGGGCGGCCACCCGGGCCCGGAGTCCGGCGGCTGTGCAGACCGACGGTGAGCGTGCCCCGGCCGCGGTCGCCGGGACCGCCGCGGCGAGTGGGGCCAGAAGTGCTCGGGTGTGCCTGATTCGCATGCGTTCCCCCGTCGATGTGTGTACGCGGTGATGCAGGCGCAGACGTCAACGGGCCGCCGGCCGGTCACGCCCGGGGACTGGTGCGGTCATTTCCCGGCAAAGCACCCGAGGCGACCCGAACACCGCCCCGGCCGTTGTCAGAATGGAACTCAACTCCCTGTGCGACTACGCAGGGTGGCGTACCCGCACAGGCCGAAGGGGAGGCCGGGGGTGGCCTCCCCTTCGCTGCGTGCGCGGTCAGCCGGTGCCGGTGGCCAGTTCGGTCTCCTTCTCGGCGGCCGGCTGGGGGGCCAGCTGGGGGGCCGGGGCGGACCGGGGGCGGCGGCCGAAGAGTTCGGCGGGGGTGGGCATCCGGCGGGGCTGGGGGCGGGGGGCCGGGGCGGCGGCGGGCTTGGGCGTGCCGGCGGAGTTGCTGCTCATCGGGATCCGTCCTCCAACTGGGTGGTCCGCGGCGTTCGTTGCCGCGGTGAAGGTGGGCTCGGCGGCCGGGTCGGGCACCGCGGCCAGGTGCCGCGGCGCGGAGTTGAGCGAGAGGCGCGCGCGGACCTCGGCCTCGGCCAGCGCGTGGCAGCGCCCGGCCAGCCGGGAGCGGCGGGAGCGCTCGACGGGGCCGCAGGGCCGCCGGGTGAGGGAGCGCAGCGCCGCGAGGTCCTCGGCGGTCGGCAGGTAGCCGTCCGCCACGGCCTCCTCCAGGCGTTCCAGGTAGCCCGCCGCACTGCCGGGCAGGGCGGCCCGGTAGCGGGCCAGGTCGGCCAGCAGGAAGACCCGCAGCCGGCCGCCCTCCGCGACGGCCTCCTCGATCGCCTCGGTGAGGCGCAGGGCCTCCTGGACGTCCTCGGCCCAGAGTTCGGGCTCCGGCCCGGGCGGTAGGAGCCGGTCGGACACGGCCGGGTGGAGGGCTTGGGCGAGGGCGCGGCGCAGCACGCGGACTTCGTCGGCGCTGAAGGCCATGCCGCCGCGCGATCCGTGTGGCGTAGGCATGCGCTGACACTACGTGAGGAATATCCGATTTGTCGGGAACATCGCGTGAAGACCCCACGTTTGGCCCGACGCCCGGTCACCGCCCTGCTCCGTACCCGGTGTAACGCGCCCACCGGGGCGGGCGTCAACCAGATGTCAGGGGAATTCGACTCGGGGGAGCTCAGCAGATGGCACGAGACGGCGTGGGGCGCGCCACCGAGGAAGGCTTCCTGGAGTTCGCTGCGGCCCGCACCGGACAGCTCTACCGGACCGCCTGCCTGCTCGCCGGCGGCGACGTCCACCTCGCCGAGGACCTGGTGCAGGAGGCGCTCGGCCGGGTCTACGCCCAGTGGCAGCGCACCTCCTGGCTCGCCCCGCGGGGCCGGATCGACAATCCGGCCGGGTACGCGCAGACCGTCCTGGTCAGGACCTTCCTGTCGCACCGGCGCCGGCGCAGCAGCGCGGAGCAGCCGACCGAGGTGCTGCCCGACCACGAGGCCAGGCCGGCGGACCCGCTGCTGCGGATCGCGCTGGTCGAGGCGCTCGGCCGGCTGTCGCCGGGCGACCGGGCGGTGCTGGTGCTGCGGTACTGGGAGGACCGCAGCGTCCAGGAGACCGCGGAGGTGCTGCGGGTCAGCCCGGGAGCGGTCCGGGTCCGCAGCCTCCGGGCGCTCGGCCGGATCCGCGAGCTGATCGGGGACGACCTCGCCCTGCTCGCCGAGGCCTGAGGCCTGAGGCCTGAGGCCTGAGACCTCAGACCTGAGTGCTTCCTGCCCACCCTTCGGAATTCCGCACCATCGACCCAACGAGAGACGGTGATCACGCATGTCGGTCGACCCGGACCAGGACACCGCGCGCTTCGAGCGGGACTTCGCCACCGCGATGTCCGCCGCCGGTGGCCGCTTCGGCACGGACCACCACCCGCTGATCGAGGGCGCCCGGGCCAGGGGCCGCACCCTGCGCCGGCGCCGCCGGGCGGGCCTGGTGACCGCGGGCGCGGCCCTGGGGCTGCTGACCGGCGCCGTGCTGGGCCAGGCGGCGGGCCACGGCGGCGCCACCGCGGCGCACCCCGCCGCCGCCCGCCCGCTGACCGGGAAGGAGGTGCTGGCGACGCTCGTCGCGCTGCTGCCGCCGGGCGGCACGCAGGTGGCCGAGGCGCGCGGGACCGCGAGCGGCACCCCGCAGGTCCGGTTGGTCCTGGACGACGGCCACGGGCCCGCCCAGGTGCTGTTCTGGATCACCACCGGGCTGGTCGCCGAGCGGCCCGGCTGCCCCGATCCGGTGCAGCCGGCGGGGGACCGGTGCACCGCCGCGACCCGGGCGGACGGCTCGACGGTGGTGATCTACCAGGCCGCCACCAGGAGCGACGAGCCGGCCGGCGCGAAGACCTGGTCGGCGAAGCTGTACCGCCCGGACGGCCGGGTGATGATGCTGCAGGAGTGGAACCGCAGGCCGCTGGAGCGCGGTGAGGCGGTCACCCGCCTCGACCCGCCGCTGACCGAGGCCCAGCTCACCGCCCTGGTCACGGACCCGAGTTGGGACAAGGTGGCGGCAGCCGTCGGACCGGTGGACCCGTTCGCCGCCGGCGGGGACGGCGACCTGGGCGACCCGCGCGGTGGGTCGGGCGGCGACCCGATCGAGATCGAGCGGGTCCCCGACGCGGGCACCGCCGCCGGGGGCCCGGGCACACCCCCCGCCCGGCCGTGAGCCGCTCAGGCGGCGGTGGCCGGCCGGTTGCGCTCGAAGATCAGCCGCAGCCCGATCAGGGTGAGCCAGGGCTCGTGCACGTCGATGGTCTCGGCCTCGCCGAGGACCAGCGGGGCCAGCCCGCCGGTGGCGATCACCTGGACGTCGTCCGGATCCTTGGCGAGCTCCTTGGCCATCCGGTTGACCAGGCCGTCGACCTGTCCGGCGAAGCCGTAGAGGATGCCCGACTGCATCCCCTCGACGGTGTTCTTCCCGATCACGTTCCGCGGGCGGGCCAGCTCGATCTTGCGCAGCTGGGCGCCGCGCATGCCGAGCGCCTCGACCGAGATCTCGATGCCCGGGGCGATCGCCCCGCCCACGTAGTCGCCGCGCTCGTTGACGGCGTCGAAGGTGGTGGCGGTGCCGAAGTCGACCACGATGCACGGGCCGCCGTAGAGGTGGTTGGCGGCCAGCGCGTTCACGATCCGGTCGGCGCCGACCTCCTTGGGGTTGTCCATCAGCACGTGCACCCCGGTCTTCACCCCCGGCTCCACGATCACCGCGGGGACGTCGCCGTAGTACCGGCGGGTCACCTCGCGGAGTTCGTGGAGCACGGCGGGCACCGAGGAGCAGATCGCCAGCCCGGCCACCCGGTCCTCGGCCGAGACCACCGGGTGGGAGCCCATCAGACCCTGGAGCAGCACCGCCAGTTCGTCCGCCGTGCGGCGCGGATCGGTGGAGATCCGCCAGTGCTCGACGATCTCCTCGCCGTCGAACAGGCCGAGCGTGGTCTGGGTGTTGCCGACGTCGATCGTGAGGAGCATGGGGTGCTTTCTGGCTGAGGTGGGCCCCGCCTGCTCGCTGGCGGGCACGGCGGACGGATCAGGCGCGCAGGTCCAGGCCGATGTCCAGGATCGGCGAGGAGTGGGTCAGGGCACCGACGGCGAGGTAGTCGACACCAGTGTCGGCGACCTCGCGCGCGGTGGCCAGGGTCAGGCCGCCGGAAGCCTCCAGCCGGGCCTTGCCGGCCACCAGCTCGACGGCCTCCCGCAGCTGCGCGACGGTGAAGTTGTCCAGCAGGATCAGGTCCGCCCCGGCGTCCAGCACCGGCTGGATCTGCTCGACGGTGTCGACCTCGACCTCGACCGGCAGCTCGGGGTAGAGCGCCTTGACGGCCTTGAAGGCCTCGGCCACCCCACCCGCCGCCACCACGTGGTTGTCCTTCACCAGGGCGGCGTCGGACAGCGCCATCCGGTGGTTGGCACCGCCGCCGCAGCGCACGGCGTACTTCTCCAGGGCGCGCAGGCCCGGGGTGGTCTTGCGGGTGTCGCGGACCACCGCGGCGGTGCCCTCCAGGGCATCGGCCCAGGCCCGGGTCGCGGTGGCGATGCCGGACAGGTGGCAGAGCAGGTTGAGCGCCGAGCGCTCGGCGGTCAGCAGGTCCCGGGTGCGGCTGCGCACCGAGAGCAGCACTTGGCCGGCCTCGACCCGGGCGCCGTCCTCGACGTGCCGCTCGACCTCGAACTCCTCCTCGCAGACCAGCGAGACCACGGCCTCGGCGATCCGCAGGCCCGCGACCACACCGGCCTGGCGGGCGGTGAAGTCCGCGGTGGCCACCGCGTCGGCCGGGACGGTGGCGACCGAGGTGACGTCCTCGCCGCCGGCCAGGTCCTCGGCCAGCGCGAGCGAGGCGATGTCCTCGACCTCGACCGGGTCCAGGCCGGCCTGCTCCAGCAGCTCGGCCAGCGCCGGGTCCAGGCCGCTCTCGTACGCCTCGCCGTCACCGCAGGCGCAGCCGTCGCCGCAGCCCGCCTGGTCGGCCAGCGGGAGTTCGTCGTGGTCGTGGTCGTGGTCGTGCGTCATCGGATGCTCCTTCGGGGGCGGTGCGGGGGTGTGCCCCGGCGGGGGCGCGGGGAAGTGCGCTCGGAGGGGGGAGGTACGGGGTGCGGGCGGGTCACCGGTCAGCCGGCCGGGGTGCTCACCGGGCCACCGGGGCGCCGTCCGCGGCCAGCGTGGTGGCCAGGTGGCGCTGCCAGTGCTCGTCGTCGCGCTCCGGGAAGTCCTCCCGCCAGTGGCAGCCCCGGGTCTCCGCGCGCAGCGTGGCGGCGGCCACCAGCGCGGTGGCGACCAGGTGCAGGTTGGTGGCCTCCCAGGTCTCCACCCGGGGGTCGGCCGGCTTCTGCTCGGCGGTGTGCGCGTGGGCGGCCTCGGCCAGCAGCGCCAGCCCGGCGGCGGTGGCGGCCATCGAGTCGGCCGAGCGCAGCACGCCGGCGCCGCGCGTCATCAGCCGCTGGATGTCGGCCCGGGCCTCGGGGGCGAGCAGCGGCACCGGGTGGGCGGCGCGGGCGCCGGCCACGTCCACGGTGCGCTCGGGCAGCTCGCCGGCCCGGTGCCGGGCGGCCAGGTCGGCGGCGATCCGCTCGGCGAACACCAGCCCCTCCAGCAGCGAGTTGGAGGCCAGCCGGTTGGCGCCGTGCACCCCGGTGCAGGCCACCTCGCCACAGGCGTACAGGCCCGGCACGGTGGTGCGGCCGGTCAGGTCGGTGCGCACGCCGCCGGAGGCGTAGTGCGCGGCGGGCGCGACCGGGATCAGCTCGGTGACCGGGTCGATGCCGTGCGAGCGGCAGGAGGCCAGGATGGTCGGGAAGCGCTCGGCCCACATCTCGGCGCCGAAGTGCCGGCCGTCCAGGTACATGTGCTCGGCGCCGGTGAGCTCCATCCGCCGGGTGATCGCCTTGGCGACGATGTCCCGGGGCGCCAGCTCGTTCAGCTCGTGCTGCCCGACCATGAAGCGCACGCCGTCGGCGTCCACCAGGTAGGCGCCCTCGCCGCGGACGGCCTCCGAGACCAGCGGCTGCTGGCCCTCGGCGTCCGGGCCCAGCCACAGCACGGTGGGGTGGAACTGGACGAACTCCAGGTCCGTCACCTCGGCTCCGGCGCGCAGCGCCAGTGCCACACCGTCGCCGGTGGAGACGGCCGGGTTGGTGGTGGCGGAGAAGACCTGGCCCATGCCACCGGTGGCCAGCACCACGGCGCGGGAGCGGATCGCGCCGACGCCGTCCCGCTGGCCCTCGCCCATCACGTGCAGGGTCAGGCCGGCGGTGTGGCCCTCGGCGTCGGTGAGCAGGTCGAGCACCAGCGCGTGCTCGATCAGCTCGATCCCCGGGTCGGAGCGCACCGCCTCCACCAGCGCCCGCGATATCTCCGCACCGGTGGCGTCGCCGCCCGCGTGCGCGATCCGGCGGCGGTGGTGGCCGCCCTCGCGGGTCAGCAGGATCTCGCCGTCGGCGTCCTGGTCGAAGGCGGCGCCGGTCGCGATCAGGTGCCGCACCGCGTCCGGGCCCTCGGTGACCAGGGTGCGCACGGCCTCCTCGTCGCACAGCCCGGCGCCCGCGACCAGGGTGTCGGCCAGGTGCTGCTCCGGGGTGTCGCCGGGCCCCAGGGCGGCGGCGATGCCGCCCTGGGCCCAGCGGGTGGAGCCGTCGTCCAGCATCGCCTTGGTGACCACGATGGCCCGCAGGCCGGCCTTGCGGGCGTTGAGCGCGACGGTGAGGCCGGCCACCCCGGAGCCGACCACGACGACGTCGGTGGTCGTGGTCCAGCCGGGGGCGGGAGCGGTCAGGCGGTACGACGACATGGCTTCAGTTGCTCCTTCAGTGCGCGGCGGTCGGGGCCGCGCCGTCGGCATCACGGTACGCTCCCGCCGCCCTCGGCGCGGGTGCCCCCAGGTCGCCGCGGACCAGGCCGCTGCCCTCGGGGGCGTCGGCGGCGTCCGGGCCGATCGAGGTGATCCGGTTGTCGCCGTCCACGAAGACCACCTTCGGCAGGTACGCCTTCGCCTCGGCGGTCTCCATCTGCCCGTAGGCGATCAGGATCACCAGGTCACCGGGGTGGACCAGGCGGGCGGCGGCGCCGTTGATGCCGATCACGCCGGTACCGCGGGGCCCGGCGATGGTGTAGGTCTCCAGCCGGGCGCCGTTGTCTATGTCGACGATGTGGACCAGCTCGCCGGGCAGCAGGTCGGCCGCGTCGAGCAGGTCCTCGTCCACCGTGACCGAGCCGACGTAGTGCAGGTCGGCCTGGGTCACGGTGGCCCGGTGGATCTTGGACTTGAGCATGGTGCGGAGCATCTGGTCACGCCTCCTGTGCTGAGTGCATGCCTAACTTCGGCTTGGGTGGGTGCTGCTGGGTGGGTACTGCTCGGGTCGGTGCCGCTCGGGTGGGTGCCGCTCGGGTCGGTGCCGCTCGGGTTCGGTCCGGGCTAGCGGACGATGATGCGGACGTTGTCGATCAGGCGGGTGGAGCCCACCTTCGCGGCCACGGCCAGCACCGCCTCGCCCTGGAAGTCGTCCGGCGCCTCGGTGAAGGTGTCCGGGTCGATCAGGGCGAGGTAGTCGGGAAGGACGCCGTCGGCGTCCGCCAGGACGGCGGCGGCGGCCTCGCGGACGGCCTTCGGCCCCTGCGCCCCTGCGTCCCGGCCGGCGAACAGCGCGCGGGACAGCGCCAGCGCCTGCTCGCGCTCCTGCTCGGAGAGGAAGCGGTTGCGCGAGGACAGCGCCAGCCCGCCCTCCTCGCGGACGGTCGGCACGCCGACGATCTCCACGTCGAAGTCCAGGTCGGCCACCATCCGCTGGACGATCGCCAGCTGCTGGGCGTCCTTCTCGCCGAAGAAGGCGAAGTCCGGGTCGGTGATGTGGAGCAGCTTGGCGACCACGGTGAGCATGCCGTCGAAGTGGCCCGGACGGGCGGCGCCCTCGAACTGCGCGCCCATCGGGCCCGCGCCCAGGCGCACCAGCGGCTCGCCGTTCGGATACATCTCCTCGGTGGTCGGCGCGAACACCACGTCCGCCCCCGCCTCCTCGGCCAGCCGCAGGTCGGCGGCCAGGGCACGCGGGTAGCGCTCCAGGTCCTCGCCGGCGCCGAACTGGAGCGGGTTGACGAACACCGTCACGGCCAGCCGGCCGTCCCGGCCGACCTGCTTGCGGGCGGCCCGGATCAGCGCGGCGTGACCCTCGTGCAGCGCGCCCATGGTCATCACCACCGCGTTGTCCACCGGCTGCTCGTCCGGCCAGAACGCCGCCTCGAAGTCGGCCACGGTGTGGGTGAGCTCGGCCTTGTGCGCCTTGGGCGCCGGCTTGCCGCCGCGCTGGTTCTTGCCCGCCATCAGTGCTTCTCCTCGTTCAGTACGTCCAGCAGGGCCGCCGCCGGCTCTGCTCCGAGCGATCCACCCCGGACCGCCCGCTGCGCGGTGGCCCGGGCCATCGCGCGGTAGGCCTGCCCGATGTCCGGGGCAACCGTAGCGAGCCGGTCCAGGTGCCTGCGCACCGTGCCCACGTCACCGCGGGCGACCGGGCCGGTCAGCGCGGCGTCGCCGGCGCGCAGGGTGTTGTCCAGGGCCGCGCCGAGCAGCGGGCCCAGCAGCTGCCCCGGCTCGGCCACCCCGGCCGTTCGCAGCAGTTCCATCGCCTGCGCGACCAGGGTGACCAGGTGGTTCGCCCCGTGCGCCAGCGCCGTGTGGTAGAGCACCCGGACGTCCTCCGGCACCCACTCCGGCTCGCCGCCCATCTCCACCACCAGGGCCTCGGCCACCGGCCGCAGCTCCTCGGGCGCCGTCACCCCGAACGGGCAGCCGGCCAGCCGGGCCACGTCCACCGAGGTGCCGGTGAAGGTCATCGCCGGGTGCAGTGCCAGCGGCAGCGCACCGGCCCGCGCGGCGGGTTCCAGTACGGCGACGCCGTGCGCGCCCGAGGTGTGCGCGAGCAACTGCCCCGGCCGGACCGCGCCGGTCGAGGCCAGCCCGGCCACCAGGTCGGCCAGCGCGTCGTCCGGCACCGTCAGCAGCACCAGGTCGGCGGCGGCCAGCACCTGCGGCGGGGAGACCAGCCGGACGCCCGGCAGCAGTGCCTCGGCCCGGCGCCGGGAGACCGCCGACACCCCCGAGGCGGCCACCACCCGGTGGCCGGCCAGTTGGAGGGCGGCGCCGAGCGCGGGGCCGACCCGGCCCGTCCCGACCACCCCCACGGCCAGCCGGGCCGGCCGGTTGCCCGGATCCGAAGGATCGCCGAAGTCGAAGTCTGTGCGGTCGGACGTGCTCACGGCTCGGCCTTCGTCCTCACTTCCGTTCCGGTCCTCTGCAGGTACCGGACGTACCGCGTCATTCTACGGCCGCCCCGGCACCCGCCCGCGCGGCTGCGACCGGTTCCCCGGGCCGCGCGGCTGCGCTCAGTCTCCCGCGCCCGCCCGGATGAGACCGGCCTCGTAGGCCAGCACCACGGCCTGGACGCGGTCGCGCAGGCCGAGCTTGGCGAGGATCCGGCCGACATGGGTCTTGACGGTGGCTTCGGAGAGCACCAGACGGGCGGCGATCTCGCCGTTCGACAGGCCCTGGGCGACCAGCAGGAAGACCTCGCGCTCGCGCTCGGTGAGCGGGCCGAGGGTGGTCGGGCCGGGGGTGGCGGAGGAGGTCGGGAGCACCTCGGCGAAGCGGTCGATCATGCGGCGGGTGGTGGTCGGGGCGACCACCGCGTCGCCGGCGTGCACCGAGCGGATGGCGGCCACCAGCTCGGTCGGCGGCACGTCCTTGAGCAGGAAGCCGCTGGCCCCGGCCTTGAGCGCGGCGAAGGCGTACTCGTCCAGGTCGAAGGTGGTCAGGATGAGCACGTGCGGGGCGCCCGGAATGGGCGCGCCGTCCTCGCCGAGGCAGATCCGGCGGGTGGCCTGGACGCCGTCCAGCCGGGGCATCCGGACGTCCATCAGGATCACGTCGACCTCGGCCGTCCGCAGCACTTCGAGGGCCTGCGCCCCGTCGCCCGCCTCGGCGGCGATCTCGATGTCACCCTGCGACTGGAGGACCATCCGGAAGCCCGTGCGCAGCAGCTCCTGATCGTCGACCAGCATCACCCGGATCGTCACGTGAGACTCCTTCTACTTCGCTGTCCTGAGGGGGAGCACCGCGCGGATCCGGAAACCGCCGCCGGGCCGGGGGCCGATGTCGAGGCTGCCGCTGACCATGCCGACCCGCTCGCGCATGCCGATCAGACCATGCCCGAGGCCGTCCGTACCACCGTCGACCAGCTGCTCCGCGGTGGAGCCGCGGCCGTCGTCCTCGACCAGCACCTCCAGGTCCTGGTCGCGGAAGTCGACCGCCACCCTGGCCCGGGCCCCCGGCCCGCCGTGCTTGCGGACGTTGGTGAGCGCCTCCTGGACGATCCGGTAGACCGTCAGCTCCAGCCCGCGCGGCAGCTCCCGGGGATCGCCGGAGGTGGCGAAGTCCACCGGCAGCCCGGCCACCCGGACCTGCTCCAGCAGCTCGGGCAGCTCCTCCACACCGGGCTGCGGCACGTAGTCCTCGGCGGTGGCGGCCGTCCGCAGCACGCCCAGCAGGCGGCGCATCTCGACCAGCGCCTGGCGGCCGGTGGCGGCGATCGCGCCCAGCGCCTCCTTGGCCTGCTGCGGGGAGTTGTCCAGCACGTAGGCAGCGCCGTCGGCCTGAACGATCATCACCGAGACGTTGTGCGCGACCACGTCGTGCAGCTCACGGGCGATCCGGGCGCGCTCCGCGGCGACCGCCACCTTGGCCTGGGCGTCGCGCTCGCGCTCCAGCCGGGCGGCCCGGTCCTCCAGCTCGATCAGGTACGCCCGGCGCACCCTGGTCAGCCGGCCCCAGGCCCAGCACAGGATGAACGGGCTGGTCATCAGCGCGGACAGGAAGGCCAGCTGCAGGAAGCCGAGCGCCGGGTCGTTGTGCTCCGGGCCGGACTGGAACCGCCACACCGTCATCGGGCCGGCCAGCACCCCGGCGCCCAGCACCAGCCGGGAGGTCCAGGGCGCGCCGAACGCGGCGCCGGTGTAGGCGAAGACCAGGTAGCCGATGCTGGACAGGTTCGGGCTCACATTGAGCGCGATCTGCGCCAGCCCGAGCAGCACGGCGAAGGCCGAGACGGTGTCCGGGTAGCGCCGCCGGAAGACCATCAGGACCGGGATCGCCACAGCGACCGTGAGCCCGCCCAGGACCTGCCACTGGTCGTCCTGCTCGACCGCGGCCAGCACCCCGAAGAAGAGCAGCAGCAGCGCCCAGGCGGAGTCCACCACCATCGGGTGTCTGCGGAACCAGGCGTTGAGTCGATGCACGACTCCAGCCTAGGGAGTCGCCGAGCCGCTCCAGGTCCGCCGGGAGGGCGATCCGCCCTACTCCGCAGGGTGGAGACGCCCCCCGACTTCGATAACGTCGCCGCCATGGAGTGGATGCGGTGGCGGCCCGCCATGGAACAGGCCCTGTACGGGGCGGACGGCGGCTTCTACCGCAGGCCGGAGGGCCCGGCGGCCCACTTCAGGACCTCCGTGCACGCATCGCCCCGGTACGCCCTGGCGGTGCTCCGGCTGCTGTCGGGGGTGGACCTGGCGCTCGGCCACCCCGAGCAGCTGGCCTTCGTCGACGTCGGCGCCGGGCGCGGTGAGCTGACCGCCGCGGTACTGGCCGCGGCCGGCCCCGAGCTGGCGCCCCGGCTGCGCCCGTACGCGGTGGAGCTGGCCGCCCGGCCGGCGGGGCTGCCGGACGCGGTGGTGTGGACGGACCGGGTGCCCGCGGGCGTGCGCGGGCTGCTGTTCGCCAACGAGTGGCTGGACAACGTGCCGCTGGACGTCGCCGAGCGGGACGAGGCCGGGGTGCTGCGCTACGTCGAGGTCTCGCCGGCGGGCGAGGAGCGGCTCGGCGCGGAGCTGGACGAGGAGGACGCCCGGTGGGCCGCCCGCTGGTGGCCGGACGGCGACCGGGTGGAACTCGGCGGGCCGCGGGACGCCGCCTGGGCCGGGGCGGTGGGTGCGCTGGACAGCGGGCTGGCGGTCGCCGTCGACTACGCGCACCGTCGCCGGGACCGGCCGCCGTTCGGCACCCTGGCGGGTTTCCGGGCCGGCCGTGAGGTGCGCCCCGTGCCGGACGGCAGCTGCGACGTCACCGCGCACGTCGCGCTGGACTCGGCGACCGTCCCGGGTGTCCACAGCCTGTGGACAACCCAACGGGAAGCGCTGCACGCGCTCGGCGTGCACGGCGCGCGCCCCCCGCTCGCACTGGCCTCCAGCGATCCGGCCGGGTACCTGCGCGCCCTGTCCGGCGCGGGCGAGGCCGCCGAACTGACCGACCCCGCCGGTCTGGGCGGCTTCGGCTGGCTGGCCCAGGCCGTCCGGATGCCGGTACCGCAGAGCCTGGCGGGGCTGCCGGGATGGCAGACTCTGACCCCATGAGGGAGACCACGGTCGGCATCGGCGCAGGCGCAGAGACGCTCACCAGCGAGCTGGGCACCAGCGACATGGTGCTCAACATCGGCCCGCAGCACCCGTCCACGCACGGTGTCCTGCGGCTGAAGCTGGTCCTGGACGGCGAGCGGATCGTCGCCGCCGAGCCGGTGATCGGGTACATGCACCGCGGCGCGGAGAAGCTCTTCGAGGCCCGGGACTACCGGCAGATCATCATGCTGGCCAACCGGCACGACTGGCTCTCCGCCTTCGCCAACGAGCTGGGTGTGGTGCTCGCCGTCGAGCGGATGCTCGGCATGGAGGTGCCCGAGCGCGCGGTCTGGATCCGCACCATGCTGGCCGAGCTCAACCGGGTGCTCAACCACCTGATGTTCCTCGGCTCGTACCCCCTGGAGCTGGGCGGGATCACCCCGGTCTTCCACGCCTTCCACGGCCGCGAGGAACTCCAGCACGTGCTGGAGGAGGCCTCCGGCGGCCGGATGCACTACATGTTCAACCGGGTCGGCGGCCTCAAGGAGGACATCCCGGCCGGCTGGCTCGGCCGGGTCCGGGCCGCCGTCGCCACCGTCCGCTCGCAGCTGCCGGTCTTCGAGGACCTGGTGCTGGGCAACGAGATCTTCCGCGGCCGCACCGCCGGCGTCGGCGTGCTCTCCGCCGAGCACGTGCACGCGTACGGGGTCAGCGGCCCGATCGCCCGGGGCAGCGGCGTCGACTTCGACCTGCGCCGGGACGAGCCCTACCTGGCCTACGGCCAGCTGCAGGACGTGCTCACCGTGGTCACCCGGGAGGAGGGCGACTGCCTGGCCCGGTTCGAGTGCCTGCTGGAGCAGACCGCCAACTCGCTCGACCTCGCGGACGCCTGCCTGGACCGCCTCGGCGGGCTCCCGCCGGGGCCGGTCAACCTGCGGCTGCCCAAGGTCCTCAAGGCCCCCGAGGGCGAGACCTACGCGTGGACCGAGAACCCGCTCGGCATCAACGGCTACTACCTGGTCTCCCGCGGCGACAAGACCCCCTGGCGGCTGAAGCTGCGCTCCGCCTCCTACAACAACATCCAGGCCCTGACCGAACTGCTGCCGGGCACCCTGGTGGCCGACATGGTGGCCATCCTGGGCTCGATGTTCTTCGTCGTCGGCGACATCGACAAGTAACCCGGCCCCACCCGCACGCCCGTGGGCGGCGAAGAGGGGCGCTGGGGGAGAACTGCGCGAGGCGGCAGGTACGGCGCTGCGCTGCCGGGCTGAGCGGAAGGCCCCGGAGCCCCTCGACGTGCCCCCCGGGAGGGGTTACTCGTCGGCCGGGTGCGGAGCGAAGCTGCGGGCGCCGCCGGAGGCGATCCGCTGCTCGCAGAGCCCGGCCAGTACGGCGTAGCCGGCCGGCCCCATCAGTTCGGTGAGCTCGGGGCGGTAGCTGACGTACACCGGGTCGGGGGCGTTGTGCGCCTCGGGGCTGCCGGTGCACCACCAGTGCAGGTCGTGGCCGCCCGGGCCCCAGCCGCGGCGGTCGTACTCGCTGATGGTGACCTGGAGGTAGCGGGTGTCGTCCGGGCGGTCGATCCAGTCGTAGGTGCGGCGGACCGGCAGCTGCCAGCAGACGTCCGGCTTGGTCTCCAGCGGCTCCTTGCCCTCCTTGAGGGCCAGCGTGTGCAGGGCGCAGCCGGCGCCGCCCGCGAAACCGGGGCTGTTGAGGAAGATGCAGGCGCCGTTGACCCGGCTGGTCTGCCGGTCACCGTCCTCGTCGAACATGGTGATGCCGCCGTCGACCTTGAGCCGGCCCTTGGCGTCGGTGCCCCGGTCGAAGTTCTCCCAGGTCTCGGGGGACAGCCGGGCGGCGTGGCCGATCACCCGCTGCTCGTCGTCCTCGTCCGAGTAGTGCGCGCCGAGCGTGCAGCAGCCGTCGGAGGCCCCGCGGCCGGGCCGGATGCCGTGGCAGCCCTTGCCGAAGATGCAGCCCCAGCGCGAGGTCAGCCAGGTGAGGTCGCAGCGGAAGACCTGCTCCTCGTCGGCGGGGTCGGCGAACTCCACCCAGGCGCGGGCGAAGTCGAGCGGAACCTCGGGCCGGACCGTCGGCGGGGCCAGGTCGACCAGGACGGGGCCGGCCACGGCCTTGGCCTTGTCCTTCTCCTTGGCCTTCTTCGCCTTCTTGTCGGTCTTCGCGCTCTTCACGGTCTCTGCTGCCACCCCGCAAGGGTAGGCCCTCGAACAGCGCCGACCGGCCGGTCCAGGGCCGCGGCCGGTCGGTTTTCCGGTGCCCGGTCCGGCACTCCGGCCGGCGCGTGGTCGTGAAGCGGCTGTGAAAACGGAGCGGCGGCCCTGCGGCCGTCCCTGATCCGGGGCCTAGGATGGCGGCCGCCGGGGTACGGCGCAGGGGGCGCCGGCGGGGGCCGGGCCGACGGGGACGGGGGAGGGTCGAATGGCGGACAGGGTGCTGATCAAGCCGTGGGAAGTCCACGGCGAGGGACGCGAGTTCGAGGCGATCTCGCAGGAGTTCGGACAGGCCGCGGCGGAGCTGGAGAGCGCGTTGGCGGGCCTGGGCACCCCGTGGGGCCAGGACGAGCCCGGCAGCGGCTTCGGCACCGCGTACGGCGAGGCGCGCGAGGGTGTGCTGGCCGGGCTGCAGGGCCTCGCGGACCGGCTCGGCCGGATCGGCGGCGGGCTGCACACCATGGCCGAGAACGCGGAGGGCAACGAGGCCGACGTGCGTGCGGACTTCACCGGCCCGGGAACCGCGGCGGGCCCGGGAGCGGTCCGAGCCTGAACAGCCCAGCCACCGAAGACCCGTAGAGACACGACCGCAGAGGGGGACCCGCGTGTCCAGGAAGCTGCCGGAGGAACTCGCCCCGGCGCTGGCGAGGACCGGGCACCAGTGGCCCGAGACCGACGAGGACGGGCTGCGCCGCGCGGCGGGCCTGTGGCGGGAGTTCGGCGCCGAGTCCGAGCGGCTCTCGCGCCGCGGCGCCGACTCCGCGCACCGGGTCACCGGGGAGAACGAGGGCCGGGCGGTGGACGCCTTCGCCGAGCACTGGCGCGGCTTCAGCGGCGGTGGCCGGGGCCACCTGGACGATGCGCACGCCGCCGCCGAGGCACTGGCCGGCGCGCTCGACCGGGCGGCCGGCGCGGCCGAACACTGCAAGGCCGAACTGATCTCCGTGCTCACCGAGCTGGCCGAGCAGATCGAGCAGGCCGACGCCACCGAGGCGAAGGCCGCCGAGGAGGTCGCCCAGGCCGGACCGGGTCTGGGCGGGATGGTCGGCAAGGTGGTCGGCGCTGTCCGGGGCGCGATCGCCGAGGCCGGCGAGGAGGCGGCCGTGGAGGGTGCCGCGCTGCGGATCGCCGGGCTGCTGGAGGACCTCGGCCGGCAGATGCGCGACGGCCTGCGGGCCGCGCTGCGGGAGCCCGCCGTCGTCGCGCTGGAGCGGATCGCCCAGGCGGACGGCCGCGGCCTGCACGGGGAACTCCGGGCGAAGAGCGCGGCCCGTGACTCGGGGCAGTTCAGCGGCGCCGTGGGTGGTGCGGCCGGTGGTGCGGCGGCGGTGGCCGGGGTGCGCGCGCTCTCCGCGGCGGTCGGCCCCGACGGCCGGGTGCTCACCGACAAGGCCGGCAATCCGGTGCTGCTGGACGCCGAGGGCAAGCCGGTCACCGGCGTCCAGGGCCTGTCGGTGGCAGTGGACGAGCAGGGCCGTCCGGTGCTCGGCGAGGACGGCAATCCGGTGCTGCTGGACGCCCAGGGCACGCCGGTCACCGGCGTGGCCACCGGGGCGGACGGCCGGCCGCTGACCGACTCCGAGGGCCACCCGCTCACCGTGGCCGCCGACGGCCGGCTCGGTGCCGGCGGTCTGAGCCTGGCCGTGGGCGCGGACGGCAAGCCCGTGCTGGACGCCGACGGCAAGCCCGTGGTCACCGGCCCGGACGGCAAGCCGGTCGACGCGCTGGCCACCGACCGCGACGGCCGGCTGCTGACCGGCCGCGACGGCGGCCCGGTGGCGCTCGGCCAGGACCGGCCCGGCGGCCCGCACGACGGCGCGCACGAGGGCCTCGACGGTCTCGGCGACCCGGACGACCCGGATGCCGGCCCCGGCGGCCGGACCGGCAAGGACGGCCGGCCGCTGCTCACCGTGGACGACCAGGGCCTCACGCCAGAGCATGGCGGCAGGCCGCTGCTGACGGTGGACGCCGACCCGCTGTCCGGCACCGGGCCGGTGGCGGTCACCGCGGCCGCCGGCGGGTTCGGGACGGACGGCGCCGGACCTTCTCGCGACGAGGAGCCGGTGACCCTGCGGGCCGCGGGCGGCGGCGCTCCGCGCCATCAGACGTACAGTGCGCCCCTCACCCAGCCCGACGGCTACGACCTGCCCCCGGTGGCGCCGGTGCACCACGCGGCGCCGTCGGTGCACACCGACTCGGTCGTCCTCGACCCGCAGGTGGTCACGGCCTCGGCCGGTGGCGACGGGCCGGGCCCGGTCTCCGGCGGGGGCGGCTACCGCTCCGCCGAGCCCCCGGTGGCCGGCGGCGGTGGCTCGCCCGCGGGCGGCGGCGCCCCGTCCGGCGGCGGGTTCCAGCTCGGCCCGGTCGGTGGCGGATCCGCCGGGTCCGCGCCGGTGCTGGGCACCGGGGCCCCGGCCCCGGTGGGCGCCGGTCCGGTGGGCGTCGGTCCGGTGGGTGGAGCCACCGGCGCGCCCGTGGGCGGTGTGGGCGGTGTGGTCGGTGGTGGCGGGGCGGTGCCCGGCGGGGCCGGCGCGGGTGCGGCCGGCGCGGGTGCGCCGGTGGCGGGCCAGCCCGGTGCCACGGGCGCCGCGGGCCAGCCCGGTGCGGCCGCCGCCGTGGTCGGCGGCGGACCGGTGCCGGGCGGCGCCGGGGCGAGGTCGGCCATGGGCGCCCCGCTCCCCGGTGCGGCGCTCGGCAGCGGCTCGGCCTCCGGCGCCGGGGTGACCGGCCCGGTCGGCGGCTCGGCGCCGGTGCGGATCGGCCCCGAGGGCGGGTACGAGCTCCGCAGGCGTACCGAGAACCCGGAGCCCGCGCCGGCGGCCGGCGCACCGGTGGTCGCCCTGGCCCCGGGGGTGGGCGCCGTCTACCTGCTCGCCCGGTACGCCGGGCGCCCGGCACCGGAGGGCCCGCAGGCCCGCCCGGCCCAGGTGCGGACCATCGCGGACAGCCGTCCGTACGGACTCTCCGGCGGGCTCGGCCCGGTCGACCCGGCGCACCAGGCCGAGGTGCTCCGGCGCACCGCCGTGCCCGAGGGCGGCTCGCTCGACCTGCGCGACGACTGGACCGAGGCGCTGAACGGCGGCGGCCCGCGCGAGCCGGGCCGGGCCAACAACTGCGTGGACGTGGCGCTCTCGGCGGTCGACACCTACCTCGGCCACGCCTCCTGCGCCGCGCCCCGGCTGCCGGACGGGCCGGCCGGCGAGCGCGGTGGCCGGGACCGCGCGGAGCGCGAGCTCGGCACCCGCTTCCACGACCTCGGCGACGGGCCCCACGCCCTGGCCAGGCTGGCCGGGAGCCTGCTGCGCTCCGGCCCCGGCGCCCAGGCGGTGCTGCTGACCCTGGACGGGTTCGGCCGCTCGCACACCTGGAACGCGGTCAGCGACGGCAGCGCGGTGCACTACCTCGACCACCAGGAGGCCCGCCGCTCGGCGCAGCCGCTGCACCCGGTCGAGCACGGCCTGTGGGCGATCGCCCTGGACGCGGACTGCCGGCCGATCGACCTGGCCGACGCCCCGGCCGCGGCCACCGTGCCCGTCCCGCAGTCCGCCGCCCCGCAGTCCGCCGTCCCGCAGCCCGGCGTCCCGCAGCCCGCCGCCCCGCCGCAGTCCGCCGCGCCGGAGCAGCCCGCCCCGCCGCGCTCGCGGCTCACCGCCCACCACAGCCCCGCCGCAGGCCCGAGGAGCACCCGCCGATGATCACCCGTGAGCAGGCCGTCGACACGGCCCACCGCTGGATCAACGGCGAGCTCCCGCAGGAGGCCGCCCGGGCCGTGCGCTCGCACGAGTTCGAGCTCGGCTGGGTGGTCTGGCCGGAGCCGTCGCCGGTCCAGGTGGATCCGCTCACCGGTGCCCGCCGCGCCCCCGAGGAGATCGGCGCCGCCTGCGCGGTGGTCGACCGGGTCACCGGCGAGCTGACCGTGTGGCCGTCCGTGCCCGTGCCGGCGGTGGTCCGGCGCTACCGGGACAAGCTGGGCGCGGGCAGCTACGACCCCGCGCTGCCGCCGTGCACCGGCCCCGGGGTGCGGGCCACCCTGGTCCACCGCGACGCCGAGGGCGAGCCGCGGACCCTGGTGGTGGACTCCGCCCACGGGCTGCCGCACCCGCTGCTGCGCGGTTGGCAGCAGCTGAGGCAGCAGGGCGTGCAGCCGGCCGACCTGGTCTCGCTCCACGCCGACCTGCGGCCCGGCATGCTCCCGGGCGGCTACTGGGCGTACGTCCTGCGGGCCGTGCTGCCGGACACCCCGATCGGGTACGACCACGCCAACGGGCCCTGGTTCGACCACCGTGCCGAGGGCGCCCGCCAGGTCTCGGCGGGCCGGGCCCGGCCGGGGGAGGCCAGGCTGAACCGGGTGCCCTTCCCGGTCGCCGTCCCGCCCGCCCAGCCGGAGTCCGCGCCGGACCTGGCGGCCCGGCTGGCCGCCCTGTTCGGCCCGGACGGCGTGCGCCGCTTCGACCCCGAGGCGGTGCTCGCCGCCGACCTGCCGGAGGCGGTGGCCCGCCCGCTGCGCGAGGTCGGCCTGCCCCGGGTGGTCGAGGGCTTCTTCACCCTCCACCACCCCGAGCCGGACGGCGTCCTGGACGGCGCCCCGACCGCCCCCGTGCTGCCCGAGCTGACCGCCCACCTGGCCGCCGCCGGCCGGGGCGAGGGGGCCACCGCGGCCGCCCGGCAGGCCCTGCTCGGCCAGGTGCTGCTCGGCACGGACGGCTGGTCGCTGCTCACCGTCGACACCGCCCGGGGCCGGGTCCGCGCGATCGACCCCGACCACGCCGGCGCCCGCTACTGCAACGCGGATCTGACCGCCTTCACCCGCTGCCTGGCCCTGCTCGCCGACCGGCTGCCCCGGCTGCGCGGCCTCGACCCGCAGACCGCCGGCCCGGCCGTCGCCGAGTTCCAGTGGGCGCTGGCCACCCTGGACCGCACGGTCTTCGACGACCCGGAGAACTGGTGGGCCGTCGTCGTCGAGCAGCTCTGGCACGGCCAGCTCTGACCCGGCCGGCCCCGGGGCAGTCGGCCCCGGGGCGGTGCCCGGGCCGGATCGGCGTCAGCCCCGCAGGAAGTCCTCCAGCGCGGTGGTGAAGGCGACCGGAAGCTCGTGCATCGGGTAGTGGCCGGAGTTGGCGAGGATCTCCAGGGTCGCCTCGGGGTAGTGGGTCAGCCAGGTGGCCCGCATCACCGGCTCGGTGAGGGCCAGGTCGTGCTCGCCGATGAAGACCCGCACCGGCAGCCGGCTGCCGGCGATCTTGGCGGCGAAGTCCTGGGTGGTCCAGTCGTTCAGGTAGCTCCGGAAGGCCTCCGGGCGGGAGTCGGCGACCGAGCGGGCGGTCATCAGGTCCAGCCAGGCGCCGTTCGCCCGCTGCCCGGTGACCAGGTCGAGGATGGCGCGCCGGTTGGCCGGGCGCTCGGCCGCGCCGTGGAACAGCGCGTGCGCCTCGGCGTCCAGCGGGTACGCGGAGGCCGGCACCGGGGTGATCCCGGCGAGCCGGTGGACCCGGTGCGGCGCCTCGACCAGCACCCGCTGGGCGGCCTTGGCCCCCATCGAGTGCCCGACCAGCGAGAACCGGCCCCACCCGAGCTGGTCGGCGAGGTCCAGGACGTCCTGGGCGATCTCCGCGAGGGTGTACTCGCCGGGCACCTGCGCCCGGTCCCCGTAGCCGCGGTAGTCGAGCAACGCGTAGCTGAACTCCTCGCCGTCCAGGTAGTCCAGGACCGGCCCCCAGTTCCGGGTGGTGCCGAACCAGTCGTGCAGCACCACCACCCGGTGCTCGCCGGTGCCGATGAGTCGGTGACTGATCGTCATATGGTCGTCCTCCGAGCCGAGATGAGGTCCCCGTCCGATGGGAATTCATCCCCGATCGGCTGCCGGTCAACCATCGCGGTCGGCCCCGGCCCGGCCCCCGGGACCGCACAATCGGGCAGGTGAACGGGTCGGATCGCGTAGCGTGGAGCGTTATGCGACTCGGTGTGCTCGACGTAGGTTCCAACACCGTCCACTTCCTCGTGGTGGACGCCCACCCCGGTGCTGCCCCGCTGCCCGCGTACTCGCACAAGGCCGAGCTGCGGCTGGCCGAGCTGCTGGACGCGGACGGGGCGATCGGCGCGGAGGGCGTCGAGCGCCTGACCGCCATGGTCGCCTCCTCGATCCGGGTGGCCGAGGACAAGGGCGTGGTGGACCTGCTGCCCTTCGCCACCTCGGCCGTCCGCGAGGCGGTCAACGGCGAGGCGGTGCTCGCCCGGATCGCCGACGAGACCGGGGTGGCCCTCCAAGTGCTGTCCGGGCAGGACGAGGCCCGGCTGACCTTCCTGGCCGTCCGCCGCTGGTTCGGCTGGTCCTCCGGCCGGCTGCTCAACCTGGACATCGGCGGTGGCTCGCTGGAGATGGCCTGCGGCATCGACGAGCAGCCCGACGTGGCCTGCTCGCTGCCGCTCGGCGCCGGCCGGCTGACCGCCCGGCTGCCCGGCGACGTCGCCGACCCGGACGACCTGCGGGAGCTGCGCCGCCACATCCGCACCGAGATCGCCCGGGTGGTGGGCGAGTTCGCCCGGATCGGCGCGCCCGACCACGCCGTCGCCACCTCCAAGACCTTCAAGCAACTCGCCCGGATGACCGGCGCCGCCCCGGCCGACGCCGGTGCCCGGGTGCCCCGCCGGCTCACCCGGGCCGGGCTGTCCGCCTGGCTGCCCCGGCTGAGCACCATGACGGTCGCCGAGCGGGCCCAGATCCCCGGCGTCTCCGAGGGCAGGGCAAGACAGTTGCTGGCCGGCGCCCTGGTGGCGGACGCGGCGATGGACCTGTTCGGCCTGGAACAGCTGGACATCTGTCCCTGGGCCCTTCGGGAGGGCATCATCCTGCGCCGCCTGGACACGCTCGACCTCGCCGCCACCCGGCCGCCCGCGCTGACCGCCTGACGGCGACGGCCCCGTGACGTCCGGCACGTCCCATTCGGCCGCGTGGCCGCTTACGCTGTTGCCCGTGGCGGAACCAGCGGACCAGGACGGGGCCCGGCCGGATCGCGCTGCCGGGAAGCGGCAGCCGGGGGCGGGCCGGCCGCGCCGCGCGAGGGCCACCGCCGAACCGGCGGCCGAGCGCAGGGCCGCCCGGGCCGCAGCGGAGGCGGCCGAACGGGCGGAGCAGGGCGAGGGGCCCAGGGAGAGCCGCGGTGCCAAGGCCGCCCGGGCGGCGAAGGCCGTCAAGGCCGCCAAGACCGCACAGGTGGCCAAGGCGGCCAAGGCCGTGAAGACCGCCCGCGCCGCCAAGGCCGCCCGCCGCGCCCCGCTGCTGCGCACCACCGACCGGCTGGTGCTCCCCCCGCACCCCGGCCTGCACATCCCGGACACCAAGGTCGCGCTCTCCACCGCCTCGGTCTACCCGGCCAACACCGCCACCGCCTTCGAGCTGGCCGCCAAGCTCGGCTACGACGGCGTCGAGGTGATGGTCTGGAACGACCCGATCAGCCAGGACATCGAGGCCCTGCGCCGCCTCTCCGACGCCCACCGGATGCCGATCCTGGCGGTGCACGCGCCCTGCCTGCTGATCACCCAGCGGGTCTGGACCTCGGACCCGTGGACGAAGCTGGTACGGGCCAGGGCCGCCGCCGAGAAGCTGGGCGCCGACACCGTGGTGGTGCACCCGCCGTTCCGCTGGCAGCGGCAGTACGCCCGGGAGTTCGTCGAGGGCATCGACCGGATGGCGGGCGAGACCCACGTCCGGTTCGCGGTGGAGAACATGTACCCGTGGCGCTACCGGGACCGCGAGATGCTCGCCTACGCCCCGGGCTGGGACGTCACCGAGGAGGAGTACCGGCACTTCACCATCGACCTCTCGCACGCGGCCACCTCCCGGATCGACGCCCTGGAGATGTCCGCCCGGATGGGCGACCGGCTGGCCCACGTCCACCTCGCCGACGGCGCCGGCTCCGGCAAGGACGAGCACCTCATCCCCGGCCGCGGCAAGCAGCCCTGCGCCGCCCTGCTGGAGCAGCTCGCCCGTACCGGCTTCGACGGGCATGTGGTGCTGGAGGTCAACACCCGCCGCTCCGCCTCCCCGGCGGAGCGCGAGGCCGACCTCGCGGAGGCGCTCGCCTTCACCCGCCTCCACCTGGCCACTCCGGCCCGCCTGCGCTGACCGCCGTACCGGGCCGGGCCCGCCGCTCCCGCCCCGCCGCCGCGGGCCGCCACGTAGGCTGTCCGGATACGAAGGGGGAGTCCCATGACCGGTCTTCAGCAGCGCGACTACGCCATGTCCTTCGGCCCGGTGGCGGCCCAGTACCAGGCCCACCGGCCCGCCTACCCGCCGGAGCTGTTCGAGCAGCTGGAGCGCCTGACCGGGCGCCCGCTGCGGGGCGCGGACGTGCTGGACGTCGGCGCCGGGACGGGCATCGCCACCCGGCTGCTGCAGGCCCGCGGCGCCCGGGTGACGGCCGTCGAGCCGAGCGCCGGGATGGCCGCCCAGCTGCTCGCGGCGGCGCCCGGCACCCCGCTGGTGCGGGCCGGCGGCGAGGAGCTGCCGTTCCACGACTCCACCGCCGACCTGATCACCTACGCGCAGGCCTTCCACTGGACCGACCCGGCCCGCTCCGTCCCGGAGGCGATCCGGGTGCTGCGCCCCGGCGGCGCGCTGGCGCTGTGGTGGAACCACCCCGACAGCAGCGTCCCCTGGCTGGCGGCCTCGCGCGACCGGCTGGTGGCCGCGCTCACCCCGTACCACCCGAACGTGCGGCCGGACAGCACGGCCGAGCCGCTGGCCGAGCACGGCCTGCGGGTGACCGAGGTCGAGCTGGCCTGGGAGCGCCGGACCACCGTCGACAGCCTGGTCGCCGAGCTCGGCTCCCGCTCCCACCTCGCGGTGCTGCCGGCGGAGGTCAGGGACGAGCTGCTGGCCGCCGAGCGCGCGGCGCTGCGGGTCGAGTTCCCGGACGGCTCGATCCTGCAGCCCTGGCGGCTCAGCCTCTCGGTCGGCGTCGGCGCCGACGTCGGCTGACCGGATCGCGGACGGTCCGTCCGACGGCTGGGCCCGGAGCGTAGGCTCGATAGCCACAGCGGCCCTGCGCCCTCCCACCAGAGCAGCGGTCGCCAGCAGCCTCCGAAGGAGTGGCGCGAATGCCCGAGCTGAAGTCCCGTACGGTCACCCACGGTCGCAACATGGCGGGCGCCCGCGCGCTCCTTCGGGCCGCCGGCGTAGCCCGCGAGGACTTCGGGAAGCCGATCATCGCGGTGGCCAACTCGTTCACCGAGTTCGTGCCCGGCCACACCCACCTCCAGCCGGTCGGCCGGATCGTCTCCGAGGCGATCAAGGAGGCCGGCGGCATCCCCCGCGAGTTCAACACCATCGCGGTCGACGACGGCATCGCCATGGGCCACCACGGCATGCTCTACTCGCTGCCCTCGCGCGATCTGATCGCCGACTCGGTCGAGTACATGGTCAGCGCGCACTGCGCGGACGCGCTGATCTGCATCTCGAACTGCGACAAGATCACCCCCGGCATGCTGATGGCCGCGCTGCGCCTCAACATCCCCACCGTGTTCGTCTCCGGCGGCCCGATGGAGGCCGGCCAGGCCGTCCTGGTCGACGGCACCGTGCGCAAGCTGGACCTGGTCAACGCGATCTCCGACGCCGTCAACGAGAACGTCTCGGACGAGGACATCGCGATCATCGAGGAGAACGCCTGCCCGACCTGCGGGTCCTGCTCGGGCATGTTCACCGCCAACTCGATGAACTGCCTGGCCGAGGCGATCGGCCTGGCGCTGCCGGGCAACGGCTCGGTGCTGGCCACCCACACCGCCCGCAAGGCGCTGTACGAGGACGCCGGCCGCACCATCGTCGACATCACCCGGCGCCACTACCACCAGGACGACTACTCCGTCCTGCCGCGCTCCATCGCCACCCGGGCCGCCTTCGAGAACGCCATGGCGCTGGACATCGCGATGGGCGGCTCCACCAACACCATCCTGCACCTGCTGGCCGCCGCCCAGGAGGCCGAGCTGGACTTCGACATGCGGGACATCGACGCGATCTCGCGCCGGGTGCCCTGCCTGTCCAAGGTGGCGCCCAACGGCAAGTACTACATGGAGGACGTCCACCGGGCCGGCGGCATCCCCGCCATCCTCGGCGAGCTGTACCGCGGCGGGCTGCTCGACGAGGGCGTGCACACCGTGCACTCCGGCTCGCTCGCCGAGTGGCTGAAGACCTGGGACATCCGCGGCGGCTCGCCGTCGCCGACCGCCGTCGAGCTGTTCCACGCCGCCCCCGGCTGCGTCCGCTCGGCCACCGCCTTCTCGCAGTCCGAGCGCTGGGACACCCTGGACACCGACGCCGCCGGCGGCTGCATCCGCAGCGTCGAGCACGCCTACTCGGTCGAGGGCGGCCTGGCGGTGCTCTACGGCAACCTGGCCGAGGACGGCTGCATCGTGAAGACCGCCGGGGTGGACGAGTCGATCTGGACCTTCAGCGGCCCCGCCGTGGTGCTGGAGTCGCAGGAGGACGCGGTCGACGCGATCCTCACCAAGCGGGTCAAGGAGGGCGACGTGGTCGTCATCCGCTACGAGGGCCCCAAGGGCGGCCCGGGCATGCAGGAGATGCTCTACCCGACCTCCTTCCTGAAGGGCCGGGGCCTGGGCAAGGCCTGCGCGCTGATCACCGACGGCAGGTTCTCCGGCGGCACCTCGGGCCTGTCGATCGGCCACGCCTCGCCCGAGGCGGCCTCCGGCGGCACCATCGCGCTGGTCGAGGACGGCGACATCGTCGCCATCGACATCCCCGGCCGCTCGGTCGAGCTCAAGGTCTCCTTCGAGGAGCTGCACGAGCGGCGCCTCAAGCTGGAGGCCGACGGCGGCTACCGCCCGAAGTCCCGGGTCCGCCCGGTCAGCGCCGCCCTCAAGGCGTACGCCGCGATGGCCACCTCCGCGGACAAGGGCGCCGTCCGGGACGTCAGCAAGCTCGGCTGACCCGGCGCCCGGGCGGGTGCCCGCAGCCGTGACGGAGCCGTCCCCGCGCCGGGGGCGGCTCCGTTCGTGGTCCGGGCCCCGGGCCGGGCCATAATCGGATCCGTGGACGACGTACAGAGCACCATCCCCGGCCCCCGACCCGGCGACGGCCCGGCGCCCGAGCCGATCCGCTGGTTCGGCACCAGCTGGGTCGAGCGCGGCGCCGGGTACTGGGCCCGGCGGGTCCTGGTCGCGCTCGGCGCGCTGGCCGCCGCGGCGGTCGGCGCCCTGCTGCTGCGCTTCGCGGTGGCCGGCGTGACGATGTCCGAGGCCGGCGGCTTCGTGAACCTCCTGCTGGTCGGCGCCATCGCGATCTGCTCCTGCCTGGCCGCGGTGCGCACCTGGAAGGTGCTCACCGAGGGCCGGGACTCGCTGACCGGCTGGATGGCCGAGGACAGGTCGCTCGGCGCGGTCTGGATCATCGGCGGGGTCGGCGCCCTGGCCGCGTACTTCTTCCGCAGCCTGGTCGAGGCGCCGGGCGAGGGTGTCCGGCGGGCCGCGCACGAGCGCGCCGTCGCGGCCCACCTGCGCCGCCGCGACGCCCGCGCCGGGCGCCCCGGT
Source organism: Kitasatospora sp. NPDC049258 (assembly GCF_040678895.1). Taxonomy (NCBI): domain Bacteria; kingdom Bacillati; phylum Actinomycetota; class Actinomycetes; order Kitasatosporales; family Streptomycetaceae; genus Kitasatospora; species Kitasatospora sp. NPDC049258. The sequence goes on along the minus strand of NZ_JBFAQT010000016.1, from coordinate 47,859 downwards.
GGGAAGCCCGGCCGCAAGCGCCGCTGACGGCTCGGCTCAGGTCCGGGAGAGCGTCCCGCAGCCCTCGCCGCGGTCCTCGCCCAGCGGCTTGGACCGGTCGTACGGGTCGGTCGGCGGGCCGCTCGGGCTCCCGCCGGTGCCGCCGCCGTCCGGCAGGCCCGGGATCGGGAAGGACGGCTCCAGGTAGCCGCTGCCCATCGTGCAGACGTTGTTGCCGAAGTCGCCGTTCCAGGCCTCCAGCACCAGCTTGCCCGGGTCGACCTTGTAGCGGGCCGGGTTGTAGAAGCGGAAGTCCACCACCCGGCGGACGATCTCCCGCTCCACCCGGTTGTCGCCGCCCGCGCCGCCCTTGCCGCCCGCGCCGTCGGACCAGGCGACCGGCTTGGCGCCCGCGGAGGGCCCGCCCGGGGCGCCGCCGGGCGCGTCGTGCTTCTTGCCGGCGTCCGGGCCCGGGCGCAGCGCGTACACGTAGGTGACGTCGGAGTGGACCAGGACGCCCTTGTCGCCGTCGCTGTCGAAGGTGATCCTGCCCTGCACCCTGACCTGGTCGGTGACCGGCACGGCCCGGCGCGGGTCGAAGCGGCTGAACAGGCTCGCCGGGTCGTGCTCGGCGGACGGGCCGGCCAGGTCCTTCTCGACCAGCTCGCGGCTGTGCCGGTCGAGCAGCGCCAAGGCGTCCTGCGGGGTCGCCCCGGCGAGCGTCTTCGGGTCGATGTTGGCCGCGACCAGGAACTGCTTCACCTTGCTCAGCTGGTCGGCCACCTGGTCCTTGTCGAACACGCCGACCGCGGTTGCCGCCGGCAGCGCCAGCGCGTCCGCGCCGGCCGGCCACTGGGCGGCGGGGGAGCCCGCCCACGGGTTCTCGAGGGTCGGGGTGTCGGGGTCGACGGCGGGCGGTGCGGCGGTGGGCGCGGCCGTCTCCGGGCCGAGGGTCGGGGCGGCGGCCGAGCTGCCGTCCCCGCGGCCCTGGTACCACTCGCGCAGCCGGTCGACGTTCAGGGCCGCCAGCGTCACGGCGATCGCCAGCGTGATGAACAGTGGTGCCTGCCATGCGGGCTGGCGCCGCTTCGGGCGGCCCCACGAGTCCACCCGGGTGGCCCGGCGGCCGAACCGGCGGCGCCGAATCCGCGGCTCCTGCGGAGCCTCGTGCCGGAACGGCACGGCCTCGGGCGGCTGGCGCTTCCACTTCGCGCTGAGCATCCGTGAGCGCCCGGAGGGCTCCTTGACGGTAGCTCCCCTGATGAACTCCTCGTCGAGCACCAAGTCCTCGAACGGGTCCGAGGAGGGCTCCTCCGAGGGGCGCGGGCTGGGGTCTTCGGCTATCGGCACGCGGTCAGTATGCCGACGCCCTCGGACACCCGTTCGCCAGGGTGGGGGCGCCCCGGCCCGCGGGCGGCCGTTCGGTGCCGGTTTCCGCCCTTTCGCCTGGTCCCGGCGGTGCGTCAGGCCTCAGGTGCCGGCCGCCGGGACGCAGCCGTCGTGCTCCTGGAGCGGCCTGGACCGGTCGTACGGAGGTCGGCGTGCACCAGGAGTCCGTTCTCGCCGTCGTGGCGGGTGGTGATGGTGCTCCGGACCTTCACCGCCGGGGTGACGGGCACGGCCCGGCGGGGATCGAAGCGGCTGAACCAGGCCGTCGGTGCGGCCGTGCGGCCAGGGGCGGCGAGCGCGCGCTCGGCCGCGGTCCGGGCCGCGGTGTCCATCAGCTCCAGCGCGGCGGTCGGAACGCCGCCCGACACCGTCGCCGGATCGATGTTGGCGGCCACCAGGCCGGTCCAGGGTGCCCGCCGGGCGGGCGCCGGGGTGGCCGCCCGGTGTCCCGAACGGCAGTCGGTCGAGGTTGAGCGCACCGAGGGTGACCACCGCGGTCAGCGCCACCAGCACCACCAGCCACCAGCACCACCAGCCACCGGCGCCGCCGACCTCCGGGGCCTGCGGCGGCCGGTGGCGCCACCTGGCGCCGAGCGTCCGGGCCCGGCCGGACGCCTCCTTGACGGCGGCGCCCCGGATGAACTCCTCGTCCAGGACGACCGGGTCGAGCGGGTCACCGGTCGGGCCGGGTTCTGGTTCCTCGGCTATCGGCTCTCGGCTCTCGGCTCTCGGAACCAGGGAATTGTGCGGAGCCGAGACGGCAACTCCGAGGCAGAACACGCTGTTTGTGCGTGAACAGAGGAGGCCGGGTGGATGATCCCGCGATCCGTCGGCTCCGCAGCTGCGGTCAGCTCCGCCTGCGGGCCTGCTTCACCGATCCCACCACCCCGGCCACGATCAGCAGCAGACCGGCCGGCAGCAGCGAGGCGAACAGCGCCCCGAACAGGCCCCAGCTGCCGAGCAGCGTCAGCGCCACGGTGTTCAGCACCAGCAGCGCGCCCGCCGCCGGCAGCGCCGACTGCCAGGGGTGCTCGTCCGCCCAGCGGCGCAGCCTCCGGTCCCCGGTGTCGCGCCGCAGTTTGCCGCCCACGGTGCCGACCAGGAAGAAGAAGAACAGGCCCAGCCCGGCCGGTCCGGCCAGGATGTCCATCGACCAGCTCCCGGTGACCACATCCACCGCGAGCGCGCCGCCGGCCACCACGGCACCGACCGCCGTGGCCGTCCGCCACGGCCCGAGCGTCGCCGAGGCGACGGCCAGCTGGCGGTTCTCACGTCGCGACAATTCCTCGTGTCCCATGACCCCACGGTGCGCCTGCCGGGGCCCGGAAGCCATAGGGGTGGCCCCTGAGTTTCCCCCTACGGGGTGCTCCGGCGGGCCCGGGGCCGGCCCCGGCCCCGGAAGGGATGCGTGGTGCACCCACGCCCTAGGATGCGGGACGGCGCCGGGCGTCCGCTGCTGCGGTCACAGGTGTGGGCGCGGTGTGGACGACGGGTGAGAAGTCCCTGGGTTCGTCCGCAACCGAAGCCGCCCGCCGGCGTTCTGTTCCTATGAGCCTCGCGAACCGGCCCTCCGTCGCAGGGCGGGCCGGGGAGGACGTACCGATCCCTGGGGGGAACCAGCACCATGCGTGTCCGACCGATCCTGTCCCTGGCCGTCGTCACGGCCCTCGCGCTGACCGCCCCGGCCCTGGCCGCCGGCGTCGCCACCGCCGCCACGCTCGCGGCGCCGGCGCCGGCGCCGGCGCCCGCGCCGAAGGCCGCGCCGAACGCCGGCCCGACCACGCCCGCCGCCTTCGTGCCGATCGTCCCGACCCGGGTGCTCGACACCCGCAACTACGACCAGGTGGGGTGGAACGTGCCGGTCCGCCCGCTGGCCGCGGGGGAGAACTACCTCGTCAACCTGCAGCGGCGCGAGGGGCACATGCCGCCCAGCTTCATCAACGTGGTCCCGGCCGGCGCCACCGCGGTGGTGGTCAATGTGACCGCCACCGACACCACCGCCGACGGCTACCTCAGCGTCGGCCCCGAGGCCCTCCCGGACGGCACGGTGCCGCCCACCTCCACCCTGAACTTCAAGCCGGGCGCGACGGTCGCCGCCATGGCCACGGTGGCGATCAAGCAGGGCCAGGTGCCGTCGATCAACGTCTACAACCACGAGGGCCGCACCGATGTGGTCGTCGACGTGCTCGGGTACTACCTCGCCGGGGCCCCGGACAAGTACGCCCCCGTCCGGCCGACCCGGGTGCTCGACACCCGCGACGGCGCGGGCACCCCGATGGGGGGCTGGGCCACCCGGACGGTCGACGTGGCCAGGGAGGACCTGCACACCGCCGACGCCAAGGCGGTGATCCTCAACGTGACCGTCACCGCGCCGGACGCCAACAGCTTCCTCACCATCTGGCCGCACGACGCGCTGCCGCACGGAGCCGAGCGTCCGGACGCCTCCAGCATCAACTTCGAGCCGGGCCGGACGGTCGCCAACCAGGTGGTCGTCCCGGTGGGCCCCGACGGCAAGATCAACATCTTCAACCGGGCCGGCAACGCGCACGTGATCGTCGACGTGGTGGGCAGCTACGGCCCCTCGGGGACCGGGCTGTTCAGCGCGATCGAGCCGGTCCGGCTGTTCGACACCAGGACCGGCGGCGGCGCCGGGCAGCTGCCCTTCAGCGTCACCGAGCGGCCGGTCGCCGGCAGCTTCGGCGTCCCGGCCGACGCGGTGGGCGCGGCCCTCAACATCACCGCCACCCAGGCGACGCAGGCCGGCCACCTCACGGTCTACCCCGGCAACCAGGGCCGGCCCAACACCTCGACGCTCAACTTCACCCCGGGCCTGACGGTGGCCAACAGCGCCACCGTCGGGCTCGACCACAACCCGGTCGACATCTACAACCACGCCGGCTTCACGCACGTGATCGGCGACCTCACGGGCTACTTCGTCCGCGGCTGACCCGACCCCGGCCCGCCCTCGCCCCGTGGGGGGCGGGGCGCGGCCTCCTCCGGGCGCCCGGCCGGGTGTCACGGGGTGCCGCCCTCCGGGGCCGGTGCCGCCCGGCCGGGGTGCGGGGCCGGGCCGCGCCGTGCGCCGACCACCATCGTGTAGGCGCCGGCCACCGCCGACACCAGGCCGGCCACCGCGGTGATCAGTCCGGTCAGGGAGCCGTCGTCGCCGTCGGCCGGAGCGGCCGGGGCCACCACGATGATGGTGGTCGTGACCGGGGCCGGCGACTGCCCGGTGGGCGACCCGCTCGGCGTCGCCGTCCCGGAGGTCGGCAGTGCCGTGGGCGGGTGCCCGGAGCTCTTCGGGTCGGCCGCCGGCAGCGAGATGGCGGCCGCCGCGCCGAGCGCGACCACCCCGGCGCCGAGCAGGCCGGCGCCCGCACCCATGAGGCCGCGCCTGGATGCCTTGCCCTTGCCCACCATGCGGCCCCCCGCTGTCGCAGTGGCCCGACGCGATCGGGCCGACGGACTGTCTACCCCATGACCGACCGTCAGGTCCACCGTTACTTGACGGCCACGTACTGGGTCAGGATCGCCTGGACCTCGTAGATGTCGACGCCCTTGGTGAAGGTCTTCTGGATCGGCAGCGGGTTGCCGGAGATCCAGATCTTCAGCTCGGCGTCGAGGTCGAAGTTGCCGGCCGTCTCGACCGCGAAGTGCGTGATGCTCTTGTACGGGATCGAGTGGTACTCGGTCTTCTTGCCGGTTATGCCCTGCTTGTCGATCAGGATCAGCCGGCGGTCGGTGAACATGAAGGTGTCGCGGATCAGCTGGTAGGCCGAGTGCACCTGCTCGCCCTGCCCGAACAGCCGGGCGAACTCCTGCTGCGCCGCCGCCGGATCCACCTTGTGCGCGTTCCCGAAGAGCGCCATGACTACCGTCCTCCCGTCGCGGCTCCCGTAGCCGGAGCCAAGATCACGAGTCTCGCACGGGGGGAGGGCGGGGTGACGGGCCGTCGGTGCGAGGTCCACGGTCGATCGCGGGCGGGCCGCACTGCCGTAGCCTGCGGGAGTGACCCCGCGACCTCCCCGCCCGCTCACCGCGGCCGCCGCCGGCGAACTCCAGCGCCTGATCGGCACGGAGCCCGCGCCCGGGCTGAGCGAGCGGGAGCTCGACGCCGTCGAGGCGCGGTACGGCTTCCGGTTCGCCGCCGACCACCGGGTGTTCCTCGGCGCCGGCCTCCCGCTCGGCGGCCGGTGGCCCGACTGGCGGGACGGCGACCCGGCCGTCCTGCGGGAGATGCTCGACTGGCCGGTCGAGGGCACCCTCTTCGACGTCGAGCACAACTCCTTCTGGTACCCGCGCTGGGGCGACCGGCCGGCCGCCACCGCCGCCGCCGTCGAGGCCGCGAGAGCGCACCTGGCCGGCGTCCCGCAGCTCGTCCCGGTCTACGGGCACCGCTACCTGCCGGGCACGCCGGGCCGGTTCGGGCACCCGGTGCTCTCGGTGTACCAGACCGACATCATCGACTACGGGGCCGATCTCACCGACTACGTCCGCCGCGAGTTCGCCGGCCTGCCCGCCCAACTCGACCACGCAGACGTCACGGTGGAGTTCTGGACGTACGTCTACCGCGAGAACAACGGCCTCCCGACGGACGGTTTCTAGGGTCCGACCCGTTCGCGCGGCGGGAGGTCGCCGGTGGAGGGTGACCTGAGCTGCGGTTTCGCCGTTGAGCAGGGCGAACTGCGCCGAGACGGAGGAATCGTGGGCCGCAACCGGGGACTGAACGCGCTGGAGGTGTCCGCCGCGATCCGCGAGGCCCGCGCCGTGAACTCGGGGGTGCCGACCAGCAGAACGCCGGCCGAGGGCGGCCTGCTGCCCGCCTACATCGCCTCGCTCCAGGTGCCGGGCAGCCCGCAGCAGGTGGTCCGCTGGGTGTCCAACGCGGGCCACCCGCCGCCGCACCCGCTGCTCGTCGAGCTGCTCGGCCCCACCGCCGGCTCCTGTCCCGAACTGACCGTCCTCACCGGCTGGTTGGACCTGGCCGATCGCACGGTCGAGCGGCTTCCCGAGGAGCTCGACGGCGCCACCCTCTCCCTCCTGCACCTCGGCGGCACCCCGCCCCGGACCACCGCCCACCTCCCGTGCCGCCCCTGCCGCCCGCTGCTGGACTGGCTCGGCATCACCGTCGAGCTGGAGCCGCCCCCGGGCGCGTGATCCTCGCGCGCAGCGGCCCGGGGGGCCGGGACCACGGCGAGTGGCCCCGGCCCCCCGGGCGGTGTTGCCGCGGTCAGGAGTAGCAGTAGTTCGTGTTGCCCTGGGCGAAGCCGCTGGTGTCGCTGGCCCAGGCGACCGAACCGTTGCTGCGGTAGAACACCAGGTTGCCGTCGTCCTGGACCATCGCGCGGCCACCGGCGGCCGGGCTCAGCTTGCCGACGGTGCAGAGGGTGTTGTTGTTGCTGTCCTGGAGCTTGACGTAGCCGGACGCGGACCAGTCCACGTGCGTGACACCCCGCCCGTCGGTGCCGCTGGCCCACAGCACCCGGCCGCTGTTGGCGTAGAGCACCAGGTTGCCGTCGCTCTGGAAGTCGAGGTGGGTGTTGCTGGAGGAGACCGACGAGCCGGCCCACCAGTCGCCCTGTCCGAGGGTGAAGGTGGCGGCCGCCGAGTCGGCCATCGCGTCGGTGCCGGCCAGGCCGAGCGCGGCGGCGGCCGCCGTGCAGACCAGCGCGGCCCGGGTGAGCGTCCGGCGGATCGGCGAGCCGCTGAGGCGGTTGACTGCCATGAGTGGTTCCTCTTTCGTCGAAAGGTCCGCGTGAGAACTGTCCGGTGGCGGTTCGCTGGGCTGTTCCGCCACCGGTGATGAGCCTCTCGAACCCCTCGGGAAACCCGTCAACGTCCGACTAACAGATCACCAACGTGTTCTACTGAAAACACTGTTGATGCCTGTGGGGGGCGGTTTCGATGCGATTTGGCCTGCTCGGTCCGGTGATGGTTCGTGAAGGCACGAGGACATTGGAGATCCGCGGTGCCAAGAGCCGGATGCTGCTCGCCGCCCTGCTGTTCCAGCCCAACCGGTCCGTCTCGCTGAGCAGCCTCCGGGAGGCCCTCTGGGCCGGTGAGCCGCCCGCCACCGCGACGGCTTCCCTCCACAATCACGCGGTGCGCCTGCGCCGGGCGCTCGGCGAGGACGGTGAGGAGCGCCTGCGCAGCACCCCGTACGGTTACCGGCTGTCGGTGCGGGACGGCGAACTCGACGCCCGGGAGTTCACCCGGCTGCTGGCGGACGCCCAGGCCGCTCGCGCTCGGCAGGACTGGCCGGAGGTGGGCTGCCGCACCACCGCGGCGCTGGCACTGTGGCGCGGGGAGCCGCTGGCGGACCTGCCGGGTCCGGTCGGCCTGCGGTCCGAGGTCCAGCACCTGGTCGAGGCCCGCCTGCAGGCCTTGGAGTGGCACTTCGAGGCCGAGCTGGAGCTGGGCCGGCATGCCGAAGTGGCGCCGGAGCTCAGCCGCTGGAGTGCCCGGTACCCGTTGAACGAGGCGCTGCACGCCCAGCTGATCACCGCGCTCTACCGCAGCGGCCGGCAGGCCGACGCCCTGCGCGCCTACGACGGTGTCCGCCGGAGGCTGGCCGAGGAGCTCGGCGTCGACCCCGGCCCCGACCTGCGCACCCTCCACCAGCGGGTGCTGGACGCCGACCCCGCGCTGCTGCGGCGCCCTGGCGCGGCCGCCGGTCTGGTCGGCCAGGCACCACCCGCGGCAGCGGTCGGCGAGCCTGTGCCGGCGAGCCGGGCGGCGAGGTCGACGCCGTCCCAGCTTCCCTCCGGCACGGCCGATTTCACCGGCCGGACGGCGGAGCTCGCCGTGCTGACCGAGGTGCTGACGGCGTCCGCGTCCGCCGTGTTCCCCCAGGTGGTGGTGGTCACCGGGATGGGAGGGGTCGGGAAGACCGCGCTGGCCGTGCACGCCGGACAGCGGCTCCGGCACCTGTTCCCCGACGGCCAGCTGTACGTCGACCTCCGGGGCCTCGGCCCCGACCGCCCGCGTGACCCGCACGATCTGCTCGCCGGTTTCCTGACCGACCTGGGTGGTCCGGTCGACCCCGACGGCCGGGCCCAGCCGATCCCCGAGCACACCGACGACCGGGCCGCGTTGCTCCGCAGCGAGCTGGCCGAACGCCGGGTGCTGCTCGTCCTCGACAACGCCCGCGACACTGCCCAGGTCCTGCCGCTGTTGCCGGGGAACGGCCGCTGTGCGGTGATCGTCACCAGCCGGGGCACACTCACCGACCTGCCGGCCGCAGCCCAGCTGCGGCTGGGCCCGCTCGACCGCGAGGAGCAACACGCCCTCCTGGAAACGCTCTGCGGTCCCGAGCGGGTGCGCCGGGAGCCTGCCGCCGCCCACCGGATCATCGCCGCCTGCGCAGGCCTGCCGCTCGCGCTGCGCATCATCGGCGCCCGCCTGTCGGCCCGCCCGTGCTGGCCGTTGGAGACCTTCGTGCAGCACCTGGACGCCGGCTGCGGCCGGCTGCCGGCCCTCACCGCCGGGCACCTGGCGGTGCGTGACACCTTCGCGAGCAGCTATCTCCTGCTGCGGTGCAGCAAGGACCGGACGGAGCGCGAGGCCGCGCGGGCGTTCCGGCTGCTGGGGCTGCGCCCGGGCCGGCTGTTCGACGCCGAGTCCGCCGCAGCCCTGCTCGACCGGTCCGTCGACGTCACCGCCGACCTGCTCGAACTCCTCACGGACACGCACCTGTTGCAGACACCTGAGCCGCTGCGGTACCGCTTCCACGGCCTGATCGAGGAGTACGCGGCCGAGCGGCTGGAGGAGGAGGAACCGCCCGAGGAGCGGCGGGCGGCCCGCGAGCGGCTCAGCGCCTGGCACTCCGCCGCCCGCCCGGCCGCCCCGTGAGGACGCCCGCGGGCCACCCGGGTCCGCTTGGCGGGTGAGGCGTGCCCGCACCGTGGACGGCTCCCGCGCCGGCCCCCGCCCCGGTGCGAGGATGGCCGCAGCACCGTACGAAGGAGCAGCGGCCATGACCAGCAGCGCAACCGGACAGAAGATCGCCTTCCTGGGGACCGGCAAGATCGGAGAGGCCCTGCTCTCCGGCCTGCTGCGGGCCGGGAAGGATCCGGCCGACGTGCTGGTGACCGCCCGCCGGGCGGAGCGCGCCGAGGAGTTGACCACCCGCTACGGCGTCACGGCCGTCTCCAACGCGGAGGCCGCCGAGCTGGCCGACACCCTGATCCTGGCGGTCAAGCCGCAGGACATGGGCGTCCTGCTGCAGGACCTGGCTCCGCACGTCGCCACCGACCGGCTGGTGGTGTCGGCCGCCGCCGGCATCCCGACCACCTGGTTCGAGGAGCGGCTGGCCGCCGGCACCCCGGTCGTGCGGGTGATGCCCAACACGCCCGTCCTGGTCGACGAGGGCATGAGCGTGATCTCCGGCGGCTCGCACGCCACCGAGGCCCACCTGCTGCGCGCCGAGGAGATCTTCCGCTCGGTCGGCAAGGCGCTGCGGGTGCCGGAGTCCCAGCAGGACGCGGCGACCGCGCTCTCCGGCTCGGGCCCGGCGTACTTCTACTTCCTGGTCGAGGCGATGATCGACGCCGGCATCCTGCTCGGCCTGCCCCGTACCGTGGCGCACGACCTGATCGTGCAGTCCGCGATCGGCGCCTCGATCATGCTGCGCGACTCCGGCGAGCACCCCGTGAAGCTGCGCGAGGCGGTCACCTCCCCGGCCGGCACCACCATCGCCGCCATCCGCGAGCTGGAGAACCACGGGGTCAGGGCCGCCATGCTCGGTGCCCTGGAGGCCGCCCGGGACCGCTCCCGCGAGCTGGCGTCGGGCGGCAAGTAGGCTCGGCCGGGTGAGCTACGACCTGGTCATCTTCGACAACGACGGCGTCCTGGTGGACAGCGAGCCGATCTCCAACCGGGTGCTCGCCGAGTACCTGACCGAGCTCGGTTTCCCCACCACCATCGAGGACTCCTACCGGGACTACATGGGCTGCGCCGCGCACAAGGTGCACGACGTGATCGGCGAGCGGCACGGCGCCACCCTGCCGCAGGGCTTCGACGACCTGTTCCACGCCCGGGTGTTCGCCGCCTTCGAGCAGGAGCTGACCCCGGTCCGCGGCGCCGAGCGGCTGCTGAAGACCCTTCAGCAGCAGGGCGTGCCGTACTGCCTGGCCTCCTCCGCCCACCACGCCTGGATCCGCACCGCCCTCGACCGCACCGGCCTGCGCGGCCTGCTGGCCGAGGAGCGGATCTTCTCCGCGCAGGACGTCGGCGTCGGCAAGCCCGCCCCGGACCTCTTCCTGCACGCCGCCCGCACCCTGGGCGTCGCACCGCAGCGCTGCCTGGTGATCGAGGACAGCCCGAACGGGGTGCTGGCCGCCCGCGCCGCCGGCATGGACGTGTACGGCTACACGGCGCTCACCGACCCGGCCAAGCTCACCGCCGCCGGGGCGACCGGGCTGCTGGCCGACCTCGACCTGGTACCGGCGCTGCTGGCCTGAGGATCGCCGGTCCAACTGATCCCGTCGCACCCCTCCCGCAAAACCCCCGCACCACCTACGCTCGCGCCAATATCTTCGTACCGGCCGGTAGCGCCGGTGGTGAGCGAGGTCGGGCAGATGCAGGAAGCGGTCATCACCGAACGGCTCCGGCAGGCCCGCGCGGCGCTCGCCGTCAGCTTCCTGCTGCAAGGGGTCACCTTCGCCCTGCTGGTCACCTGCATCCCGGAGCTCCAGGACCGCTACGGGCTGAGCGACAGCCTGCTGCCGGTCTTCCTGGCGGCCGTGCCGATCCTGGCCGGGGTCGGCTCGATCTCCTCGGAGTGGCTGGTCAAGCGCACCAGCGCGCGGGCGGTGCTGCGGATCGTCCAGCCCGCGGTCTGCCTGACCCTCGGCCTGACCGGCTTCGGCGACCGGCTCTGGGAGCTGGGCCTGGCGCTCGGCGCGTTCGGCCTGCTGGTCGGCGCGCTGGACGCCTCGATGAACATGCTCGGTGTCGGCCTCCAGCACCGCTACGGCCGCAGCATCATGATCGGCTTCCATGCCGCGTTCAGTCTCGGCGGCATCGTCGGCGCCGCCGTCGCCGGCCTCGGCGCGCACTACCACCTCGGGCTGCCCGTGCTGTTCGGCGGCGCGGCCGCGGTGCTGATCCCGCTGGCCCTGCTCACCGGCACCCGGTTCGCCGGGCGCCGCGAACTCGGCGACGCGGTACGGGAGGCCGCCGAGGCCGCCGCCCGGTCGATCCCGTGGAAGCCGCTGCTGCCGCTCTGCCTGGCGATGGCGGTCGCCTACATCGCCGACGCCTCGGTCTCCAACTACAGCGTCAAGTACCTGACCGACGGCTTGGACAGCCCGGGCGACGTAGCCAAGCTGTCCTACCTCGGCTACATGGTCGCGATGCTGGTCGGCCGCACCCTGGGCGACCGGGCCGTGCAGCACTGGGGTGCCGTCCCGGTGGTCCGCGCGGGCGCCGCGCTGGCCGCGCTCGGCTTCGCGCTGGCCGCCGCCGCCCCCGGCCCGTGGGCCGCCATCGCCGGCTTCACCGTGCTGGGCTTCGGCATCTGCGCGATCATCCCGCAGGTCTTCGCGGCCGGCGGCCGGCTCTTCCCGCAGGACTCGGACGCCGCGGTGGCCCGCCTCAACCTCTTCAACTACGTCGGCTTCCTGATCGGCTCCCCGCTGGTCGGCGCGATCGCCGACGCCGGATCGTACCGCTGGGCCTTCCTCGCCCCGATGGCGCTGGTGCTCCTGATCCTGCCGCTGTCCGGCCACTTCGCCCCGGCCCCGGCGGCCGAGCCGGTGCTCGCCGACCGGTAGGGCCCGGGCCGCTCCGGCCGCCCCCGCCGCGCCCGCTACCGTTGGACGCATGCCCGAAGCCGAGCGCGAGACCCCCTGCGGCCTGCAGTTGTACTGGGACGAGGCCGAGACCGGCTACGACTTCGGCCCGGGCCACCCGATGGACCCGACCCGGTTGGCCCTGACCATGCGGCTGGTGGAGGCCTTCGGCCTGACCACCGGGCCCGGCACCACGCTGCGCGCCGCGCCGCCGGCCGGGGATTCCACGCTGCGCCTGGTGCACACCGCCGACTACCTGGCGGCGGTGCGCCGGGTGGCCGCCGACCCCGCCCTGACCGACGCCCGGCACGGGCTGGGCACCGAGGACAACTGGGCCTTCCCCGGCCTGCACGCCGCCTCCGCACTGATCGCCGGCCAGTCCGTCGCGGGCGCCGAGGCCCTCTGGCGGGGCGAGGCCCGGCACGCCGTCAACTTCGCCGGCGGCCTGCACCACGCGATGCCCGACAAGGCCGCCGGCTTCTGCATCTACAACGACCCGGCCCTCGCCATCGCCCGGCTGCTGGAGCTGGGCGCCGAGCGGGTCGCCTACGTGGACGTGGACGTGCACCACGGCGACGGCGTGCAGCAGGCGTTCTGGAACGACCCCCGGGTGCTGACCGTCTCGCTGCACGAGTCCCCGGCGACGCTCTTCCCGGAGACCGGCTGGTCCACCGAGACCGGCGGGCCGGACGCCCCGGGCTCCGCCGCCAACCTGCCGCTCCCGGCCGGTACCGGCGACGCCGGCTGGCTGCGGGCCTTCCACGCCCTGGTGCCCGAACTGCTCGCCGCCTTCCGCCCCCAGGTGCTGGTCAGCCAGCACGGCGCGGACACCCACGTCGAGGACCCGCTCGCCCACCTCGCGGTCTCGCTGGACGCCCAGCGGCTGGTCACCGAGAGCATCCACCGGCTGGCCCACGAGCACGCGGACGGCCGCTGGCTGGCCCTCGGCGGCGGCGGGTACGCCGTGGTCGACGTCGTGCCCCGGGCCTGGACGCACCTGGTGGCCACCGCCGCCGGCCGCCCGATCGACCCGGCCGCCGAGACCCCGGAGCTGTGGCGGGCCGAGGTCTACCGCCGCACCAGGCAGCAGGCCCCGCTGCGGATGACCGACGGGGTCACGCCCGACTGGCGGGACTTCCACGACCACGGCTACGACCCCGCCGACCGCCTCGACCAAGCGATCCTGGCCGCCCGCCGGGCCGTCCTGCCGCACCACGGCCTGCTGCCGTGAGCACCGGCCGCGTGGAACTGCGCGCCCACCTGCTGCGCCGCCGGCTGGCCGGCGGGGACATCCCGACCGGCCGGCAGAAGAACCTCCGCAGCTACCGGCTGTTCGGCCAGGGCGATCCGACCGCCCTGATGGGCCTCGCCCCGGAGGGCCGCTGGGGCCCCGGCGCGGTCCTCGCCCTGATGGCCGAACGGGTCGGCGTGGACCCGGACTTCGGCCGTGGCCAGGGCCCCGACACCATCGACCCGGACCGCACCCTGGACGCCCTCGACCGGCTCGCCGACCTGCTGGCCGCCGCCGCCCGGCGCCGCGCCACCGTGCTCACCGGCACCGGGCACCCGACCAAGCTGACGGCGTTTCACACCTCCCTCGCGAGGGCGCTCGAAGCAGCCGGCTGCACCCTGCTCACCCCCGCGCGCGGTCTGCGCTTCCGTGAGCCCACCCCGGAGGGCGAGCGCAGCTGCGTCCTCGACTACCGCGGCCCGGTCGCCGTGGTCCGGGCCCTTGACGGGGGATCGGCACGAGGTGGCAGACTCGACCGCAGCGGTGCGGACCTGTTGCACACCCACTCCGCGCAGCCGGTCCGGCTCGCCCTGGCGGAGCTCGCCCGGGCCGGACAGCCCTTGCCGGGCCTGGTCCTGGGCGACCACGGCTGGCTCTGCGGGGCAGGCCGCCTGGGCATCCCGGCCGGCGGCCCGGCCGACTCCAACGACCCGGCGCCGTTCGTCGGGGAGGCGGAGGGCACGGTCGCGGTGGTGGTCCCGGTGGACGACGGATCTCCCCCCGAGTGCTACAGACCGCTGAGCGACTACGTACTGCAACGGGCGGATCTCGCACCGTACAAGGAGTGAGCTTCTCCCTCTTCCCACTGGTACCACCCATAACTACTCTGGGGATACACGTGTGCCGGTGGAGTCACCGGAGGGGAAGCCGGTGCCTTGCACACGGGTAAGGGTCGGGTGAGGTCATGAGTTCCGGCGAACGCCCCCTCCAGGATGTCGTCTTCCTGACCGTGGCCGAGGTGGCCGCGGTCATGCGGGTGTCGAAGATGACGGTGTACCGCCTGGTGCACAGTGGAGAGCTTCCGGCCATCAGGGTCGGCCGCTCCTTCCGGGTCCCCGAGAAGGAGGTCCACGACTACCTCAAGGAGTCCTACGTGCGGCTGCAGAGCGCGTAGGCCGGACACGGCGCAAGCGCTCGATCGGGGCCGATTACGGCTTGAGCGAAGCGGGGGGTAGGCTAGGCCCTCCGTCAGTCGTATGGACTCCCGTCTCTCACGGGCGTGGGTCCGAGTGAGCGAGGGTTGTTCCGTGGGCTCTGTCATCAAGAAGCGTCGCAAGCGTATGGCCAAGAAGAAGCACCGCAAGCTTCTGAAGAGGACTCGCGTTCAGCGTCGCAACAAGAAGTAACACCTCGGCTGGCGCTTGCCCCGTATCGCGCGGGAGTCAGCCCGCCCACGGTCGCTCTCGCGTACCAGGTGTGCGCACTGCCCGCCCCGGCATTCCGCCGGGGCGGGCAGTCGTGTTTCCACCCCTCGGCGTGTTTGCGTCCAGGAAATCCCCGCGCGGTACGGTTTCAGGCAGGGACGGGACTGAGGAGGACACGGACACGTGGGCAAGGTCGTGCTCGTCACCGGAGTGGCCCGCCACCTGGGAGTGAGGTTCGCCGCCGAGATCGCCGGGCGGCCGGGGGTCGAGAAGGTGGTCGGCGTCGACGTCCAGCCGCCGCCCGGCGAGCTGCCGCCCGGGGTCGTCTTCCACAAGCTCGACCTGCGCCGCCCGGCCGTCGCCCGGGTGATCGCCGAGCACGGCGTCGACACGGTGGTCCACCTCAACGTCAGCGCCATGGGCTCCGGCGGCCGCAGCGCCGTCAAGGAGACCAACGTCATCGGCACCATGCAGCTGCTCGGTGCCTGCCAGAAGGCCCCCGGCCTGCGCCGCCTGGTGGTCAAGTCCACCACCGCCGTGTACGGCTCCGCGCCGCGCGACCCGGCGGTCTTCGCCGAGGGCATGCAGCCCAAGCAGCTGCCGCCCGGCGGCTTCGCCCGGGACGCCGCCGAGGTGGAGGGCTACGTCCGCGGCTTCTCCCGGCGCCGCCCCGACGTCGCCGTCACCGTGCTGCGGTTCGCCAACATCGTCGGCCCGGCCGGCGACACCCCGCTCAGCGCCTACTTCGCCCTGCCGCTGCTGCCCACCGTGCTCGGCCGCGACCCCCGGCTCCAGTTCGTCCACGAGGACGACGCGGTCGAGGTGCTCCGGCTGGCCGCCGGGGAGCCGGCCCCCGGCACCACCAACACCGGCACCTTCAACGTGGCCGGTGACGGCGTGCTGCTGCTCTCGCAGTGCGCCCGCCGGCTCGGCCGGCCGACCGTGCCGCTGCTGCTGCCCGCGCTCAACCTGGTGGCCGGTCTGGTCCGGCAGACCAGGCTGGCCGACATGTCGCCCGAGCAGATCCAACTGCTCAGCCACGGCCGGGTGGTCGACACCGCCCGGCTGCGCGGCACCTTCGGCTTCACCCCGCGGTACACCACCCCGCAGGCCTTCGCCGACTTCGCCGCCGCCCAGTCCACCGGCCTGCTGCCGCCCGAGCGGCTGTGCGCCGTCACCGACCGGCTGGCCGGCCTGCTCGCGCCCGATGCCCACCACCACACCGCAGGCCACCACACCGAGGAGCCGATGCCGCGATGACTGCCGCCAGGGAACACGCCGCGGGCGAGGCCAAGGTCATCCCGATCCAGTCCGCCCCCAGCTGGCAGGGCGGCGGACAGGCCGACCTGGCCGACCGGCTCGCCGGGGCGGTCGGCGGGGCGCTGGCCGGGCGGCTCGGCGAGAGCGCCACCCGGCTGTTCGGCAAGGGCTGGGAGGGCCGGGCCGCCGAGGGCCTGTCCTTCCTGCGGCGCCGGATCACCGGCGACTACGAGGTGGACGACTTCGGCTTCGACCAGGAGCTCACCGAGGAGGTCTTCCTCTCGCTGCTGCGCCCGCTGGCGGAGCAGTACTTCCGGATCGAGGTCCGGGGCATCGAGAACATCCCCGCCGAGGGCGGTGTGCTGATCGTCGCCAACCACTCGGGCACGGTGCCGCTGGACGCGCTGATGACCCAGGTCGCGGTGCACGACCACCACCCGGCCCGGCGCCACCTGCGGATGCTCGCGGCCGACCTGGTGTTCGTCCTGCCGGTGGTCGGCGAGCTGGCCCGCAAGGCCGGGCACACGCTGGCCTGCAACGAGGACGCGCAGACCCTGCTGGAGCGCGGCGAGGTGGTCGGGGTCTGGCCGGAGGGCTTCAAGGGCATCGGCAAGCCCTTCGCCGACCGCTACAAGCTCCAGCGCTTCGGCCGCGGCGGGTTCGTCGCCTCCGCGCTGCGGGCCCAGGTGCCGATCGTGCCCTGCTCGATCGTCGGGGCGGAGGAGACCTACCCGATGATCGGCAACTTCCGGACCTTGGCCCGGCTGCTCGGCCTGCCTTACCTGCCGATCACCCCGACCTTCCCGTGGCTCGGCCCGCTCGGCGCCATCCCGCTGCCCACCAAGTGGACCATCCAGTTCGGCGAGCCGATCCCGACCGACGGCTACCCCAAGGAGGCCGCGGACGACCCGATGCTGGTCTTCGACCTGACCGACCAGGTCCGCGAGACCATCCAGCACACCCTGTACAAGCTCCTGGTGCAGCGCCGCTCGGTCTTCTTCTGAGCCGGTCTTCCTCGGAGCCGCCTCTCCGGCTGAACGGCAGCCGCCCGCAGCACACGGCTCGGCGGCCGCAGGCAGGTGCCTGCGGCCGCCGAGCCGTCGGTCAGTTGAGGGTCAGACCCGGCAGCAGACCCGGGAGCAGGGGCGGGATGGTGAGGCCCTGGCCCTGCGGGGTGGCCGCACCGGACGGGGCGGGGGAGCCCTCGCCCGAGCGGTCCGGCCGGCCGGCCGACGGGGTGCTGTCGGCGCCCCCGCCGGTCAGGCCGTTGGTCAGCCCGTCGACCAGGCTGCCGACCCCGCCCGGGGCACTGCTCGGGGTCGTGCCACCGGCTGCCGCTCCACCCGAACTACCGTTCTTCGCATGCGAGTTGGGCGTACCGGCGGGTGCGTCCGGCCGGCCGCCGACGAGGCCGGGACCGTGGCCGGTGGTGCCCGGGGACTGGTCGTCGCCCGCTCCCGAGCCACCGGGAGCCGAACCGCCCGCGGCGGGCGGCTGCTCCAGGTGCAGGGGCGCGACGTCCTCGCTTATGTCGTCGAAGAGCTGGTCGACCTTGCCGGCCTGGCTGGTCAGTTGGTCGGGGAGCCGGCTCTGCAACGTGCTCCAGCGGTCGTCCTCGCCGTCGGCGAAGGTGGCCAGCTTGCGCATCGGGGCGAGCGAGCCGTTGCTCCGGTACACCGCGCGCAGCAGGTCGCGGCCGCGCACGGCCTCGGTGTGCATGTCGTCCAGCGCGCGCCGGACCTGCTCGACCGTGTCGGGGCTCAGCGCGTTCGCCGAACCGGCCCGCTGCAGCAGTGACTGCGCCTCGTCGAGCCGGGTGGAGGCCTGCTCCAGGAGCAGGGCGCCGCGCTCGGAGTCGGAGTCGGCCCAGTCCAGCTGGAGCCCCTCAAGACCGCGCTTCATGCCGTAGAGCGTGTCCCCCGGCAGCGCGTTGGTGCTCGCCGCGGCCGCGCCGGCGAAGCTGCCGACCGCCACTCCCGCGACCAGGCCGCCGATCGCCAGCCTCCGGCCCCAGCGACTGCCCGAGACCGCCCGGACCGCCCGGTGCCTGCGCTGCCGGGGCAGCACCGCGGTGGGCCGGACCCCGGCCCACTCCTGCTCGAACGCGGCCATCAGCTGCGCCCGCTGGACCGCACGGGTCTGTGCGTCCAGCTCCGGCTCGGGCACCGCGCCCAGCGCGCCGGCCATCGCCAGCAGCTCGGCCATCGCGGCCGAACCGCTCCGGGCGTGGCCACCCCGGGAAGAGCTCTCCCGGGCCGCGCCTTCGGTGTCGGCCCTGCTCTCTGTCCGGTGGGCCTCCAGCGCCTCGGCGAAGGCCTTTGCCCGCCGGTGCTCCAGCACGTTTGCCGTCACGGGCCACACCTCCCTTCGTCGTTTTCGACACCCAGGCCGGCCGGACGGTTGCCTCGGCGGGCCGAAACCACACCATCGGGTGACATGCCTGGATCGGGCTTGACTGCGGCCCCGATGACGGATTGCACGCTGGCCAACGAGCGGTGCCGGGAGTCGGTTACGCACGGCTGATCATGTGACCGCCCATTCACCCGCACGTGTGCGGGCCGGGGCGGAGCTGACAGGGTGCCTGACCGGGCGCCCGGTGGGGCGTCCGGCGGGGTCTCGGATATCTCGCCCGAGCCGGGACCCGCGGTTGCCGCGGCCGCCCCGGTCACCGGGCGTCGGGCGGCAGCAGGCGGGCCAGCGTGCGCACCGCGCGGTACTGGAGGGTCTTGATGGCGCCTTCGTTCTTGCCCATGATCCGAGCCGTCTCGGCGACCGAGAGGCCCTGCAGGAAGCGCAGCGTCACGCACTCCTGCTGCTGCGGGTTGAGCCGCCGGACGGCGTCCAGCAGGGCCGCGTTGGAGAGCGACTCCAGCACCGAGTCCTCGGGGCTGCGCTCGCACTCGTTGGAGTCCAGCATCTCGCCGGTGGTGACCTCCAGCCGGAAGCGGCTGGACTTGAAGTGGTCGGCCACCAGGTTGCGGGCGATGGTCACCAGCCAGGCGCCGAAGTCCCGGCCCTGCCAGGTGAAGGTGCCGATCCGGCGCAGCGCGCGCAGGAACGTCTCGCTGGTGAGGTCCTCTGCGGTGGCCCGGCTGCCTACCCGGTAGTAGATGTACCGGTACACGGTGTCGGAGTAGTGGTCGTAGAGCCGGCCGAAGGCCTCGCTCTCGCCATTCTGGGCGCGCTCGACCAGGTCGACGATCGGGTTGTGCTCGGTCTCGAAGCCGGTGTTCGGGGCGGACCTGGCCCGGCCGCGGCCGGTGCCGACGGCGGTTCTGCCCCGGGCGCCGGCAGCGGCTCCGCCGCTCGCGGCGGTGCCCGGTCCGCTGGTGGCGGTCGAGCGCAGCAGGGCGCCGGCGGCGGGGCGGGGCGGCCGGCCGAGGCCGGCGGCCGGGGCGGCGCCGGCCAGGGCGAGCTGGGGCCCGAGCAGCTCGAAGTCACGGATCGCGGCCCACAGCTGGTCCAGGCGCGTACCGGGACGCAGGGTGGCGGTCGACGGGCGGGGGGAGGTAGGCGCGTCGTTCCGGACGGGTGGGTACACGGGACTCCCAGAGGCAGAACTGTGGACGGGTCACCTCCGCCAGTGCGGAGAGCACACTGCCTGACCCCCCGTCACCGGGGATGCGTGGTGGCGTGCATCCAGGAGAGGATAACGCTTTGTGCAATGACAGCTACACCCTGTGGTCGAAGTGGTCGTTTGAAGTCCACTTGTCGCGCATATTCAGCTGGTAATGACCGGAGTTGCCAACAGCCGTCTGGCGCAACGTGAGCGCTCGTAAGCGTGGTGTGACCAATTTAGGGGAAGGAGGGGCGGTTTCCCCGCCCTGGGGCCTCGCAACCCCCGACTTTCCCAAGTCGACGAACGATCAGATCCCGTCACCGGCGATCTGGTTCGGTCACCTCGCCGCCCGGGCGGCGGTTCGCTCGATAGCGTGAGCCGAAGCCCATCCATGGAGTGGCCGGACAAACGCCAGGTTGACGCGGTGATCAGGCCGTACGCCGTCGCCGCTGCATCGCCACCGCGGCCGCCGCGGCCCCGACCAGCACCCCCAGCCCGGCCGCGGCCGGCAGCCCGATCCGGGCGGCCTTGCGGCCGGTCCGGAAGTCGCGCACCCGCCAGCCCATCGCCCGGGCGTGCCGGCGCAGAGTGGCATCCGGGTTGATCACATACGGGTGGCCGACCAGGGCCAGCATCGGGATGTCGTTGGCGGAGTCGCTGAACGCCGCGCAGCGGCTGAGGTCCAGCTGCTCCCGGCGGGCCAGCGACTGCACGGCGGCCGCCTTGGCCGGACCGTGCAGCAGGCCGCCGACCAGCCGGCCGGTGTACTCCCCGTCCGCGGTCTCGGCGACCGTGCCCAGCGCGCCGGTCATCCCGAGCTGCCGGGCGATGATCCGGGCCACCTCCTGCGGGGCGGCGGTCACCAGCCAGGTGCGCTGGCCGGCGTCCAGGTGCATCTGGACCAGGGCGCGGGTGCCGGGCCAGATCTTGCGGGCGATCACCTCCTCGAAGATCTCCTCGCAGATCGCCTCCAGCTCCGCCGTCCGCTTCCCGGCGACCAGACCGAGCGCGGTGTCCTGGGCGTCCGCGATGTGCGCCGGGTCCTCCGAGCCGTGCAGCCGGAACCAGGCCTGCTGCCAGGCGAACCGGGCCACGTCCCGGCGGCTGAAGAACCGCCGGCGGTACAGCCCGATGCCCAGGTAGAAGATCGCGGCCCCGCGCAGGATGGTGTTGTCGCAGTCGAAGAACGCGGCCGCCCGGGGGTCGTCCGGCGTCGGGGTGTGGTCCTCGGCGGGGGCCTTCGGCGCCTTGGCCGCCTTGCGCCCGTCGGCCGGCGGCTGCGCGGGCGCGGCGGTCTCGGCGGCGGTGTCCCCGGGGGCGGCTGCTGCGGCGGGGGCGGCCGTGGCCGCGGCCGTACCGGTGGCCGTGCCGACCGGACCGAGGGCGAGCAGGTCCGCCTCGGCGGCCTCGGCGGCGGCCTCGCCCGCCAGGGCGGTCCGCTCGTTCGGGGAACGCCTTGCCTGGGTGAGCCTTCTCAGCGCGGCCATGGCACCGAGCATAGCCAGCAGCGCTGTCGGATCCCGTGACCGTGATGTGCAGGCGCCGTTAACAGCCCGCATCCGGCCCGTGACCGCCGCCCGGCCACCGGGCACCGGGGAGGCACAATGGCCGGGTGAGCCTGCTGCGACGCGAGAAGAAGAACCCGGCGGACCGGACCGTGACCCTGATCGGCAAGCCGGACTGCCACCTGTGCGAGGACGCCCGCGCGGTGATCGTCCGGGTCACCGGCGAGCTGGGCGCGGCGTTCGAGGAGAAGGACATCACCCAGGACGAGGCGCTGTACGAGAAGTACTGGGAGCAGATCCCGGTCACCCTGATCGACGGCCGCCAGCACGACTTCTGGCGGGTCGACGAGCGCCGGCTGCGCACCGCGCTGGGCGCCTGACCGGAGCCGGTCCGGCGGCGGCGACCCCCGTCGTTCGGCGGGGGTGGTACGCCAAATCGTTGCCCGCGAGATGAAGATCTCCTTGAAAAACGGCTCGTTCGTCGGCTTACCATCGTCAGGTTCGGTGTCCGCCGGGGGCTGTAGATAAGAGGAGAGCAGGACGATGCCGCTCGGTCGCCGCCCCGCGCCTCCCGCACCCGCCCCGCCCGGCGGGTTCGCCGTGGTCGATGTCGAGGCCACCGGCCGGAGCCCGTGGCGGCACCGGGTGGTCGAGGTCGCCGTCGTGCTGCTGGACGACACCCTCGGCACCGAGCGCGAGTTCTCCACCCTGATCGATCCGGCCGGCCCGGTCGGTCCCACCCATGTGCACCGGATAACCCAGGACCAGGTGGTCGGCGCCCCGCGCTTTCGCGAGGTCGCGCCCGCCCTGCTGGAGCTGCTGGCCGGCCGGGTGCTGGTCGGCCACCACGTCAGCTGCGACCGGGCCTTCCTGGAGCGTGAGTTCGCCCGGATCGGCGTCGAGCTGCCGGCCGTCCCGGAGCTGTGCACCATGCGACTGGCCCGCGGCCGGCTGCCCGACGCGGGCGGCTACGGCCTGGCGGCCTGCACCGCCGCGGCCGGTCTCGGCTGGTACCCGGCGCACACCGCGCTGGGAGATGCCCGGGCCACCGCCGAGCTGCTCAGGCACTGCGTCGCCGTCCCGCCGCAGCCGGCCGACCCCGCCGAGCGGGGCGCCGGCCGGGCCGGGGAGCGGGTCGCGGACTGGCGCGCGCCGCTGCGCGAGGCGGCCGTGCTGCCCTGGCCCCGGCTGGACCAGGACCGGGCCGAGCGGTCCGGCGGGCCGGTCCCGCAGATCCGCCGGGAGGTGCCGGTCGGCCCACTGCCACCGGGTACGGACCATCCCCGGCTGCCGCTCCGCACGGCCGGTGGTGAGTGATGCGCATCACTGTGCGGGGACAAATCGGACACCATCTTTGTGCACACGTTCACAAACGCATAGCCTGGCTGCCTAAGCCCAGCTTCACCTACAGGAGCACCGTGGCAATCGGCCGACCCACCCAGAGCAGTTCGCAGACGCCCGACGCAGGCGCCGCGCGCCGACCCTCCCGTGCCCGGGGCATCCCGGAGGCGACCGTCGCCCGCCTGCCGCTCTACCTGCGGGCGCTCACCGCGCTCTCCGAGCGCTCGGTGCCCACCGTCTCCTCCGAGGAGCTGGCCACCGCCGCCGGGGTCAACTCCGCGAAGCTGCGCAAGGACTTCTCCTACCTCGGCTCGTACGGCACCCGAGGGGTCGGCTACGACGTCGAGTACCTCGTCTACCAGATCTCCCGCGAGCTGGGCCTCACCCAGGACTGGCCGGTCGTCATCGTCGGCATCGGCAATCTGGGCCACGCCCTGGCCAACTACGGCGGC
The DNA here is from genome assembly GCF_040678895.1 of Kitasatospora sp. NPDC049258. NCBI lineage: Bacteria > Bacillati > Actinomycetota > Actinomycetes > Kitasatosporales > Streptomycetaceae > Kitasatospora > Kitasatospora sp. NPDC049258. The sequence goes on along the minus strand of NZ_JBFAQT010000016.1, from coordinate 24,926 downwards.
TTCGCCTCCCGCGGCTTCCGGGTGGCGGCCCTGCTGGACGCCGACCCGGCCGTGGTCGGCAGCAGCGCGGCCGGGCTGCCGGTGCGGCACATGGACGAGCTGGAGGCCATCGTGGCCGCCCAGCAGGTCTCCATCGGCGTGATCACCACCCCGCCCGGCGCCGCCCAGCAGGTCTGCGACCGGCTGGTGGAGGCCGGCGTGACCAGCATCCTGAACTTCGCGCCCACCGTGCTGACCGTCCCGGACGGGGTGGACGTGCGCAAGGTCGACCTGTCGATAGAGCTCCAGATCCTCGCCTTCCACGAGCAGCGCAAGGCCGGCGAGGAGCCCACCCAGGACGGCGGCATGCTGGACCGCGCCCCGGGCCCGGTCCGGGCCGCGGCCGCCAAGCTCCGCCGGGCCGCCGGCGGCACCGCCAAGGCCGAGCCGGCCAAGGGCAAGCCCGGCAAGGGCACCGAGGGCGAGCGCTCCGCGGTGATGCCGGCGTGAACACCAGGAACCACTGTCTGCACGGGGGTCGGGCATGAGCCTTCTCGTGGTCGGCCTCAGCCACCGCACCGCCTCCGTCGGCGTGCTGGAGCGCGCCGCGCTGACCGGCGACGTCCCCACCCGGCTGCTGCACGACGCCGCCGCCACGGCGACCGTCGGCGAGGCCGCGCTGGTCAACACCTGCAACCGGATCGAGCTCTACGCGGACGTGGACAAGTTCCACGCCGGCGTCGCCGAGCTGTCGCTGCTGCTCGCCCACCACAGCGGCGTCGACCTCGAGGAGCTCACCCCGCACCTCTACGTCCACTACGAGGACCGGGCCGTCCACCACCTCTTCTCGGTGGCCTGCGGCCTGGATTCCATGGTGGTCGGCGAGGGCCAGATCCTCGGCCAGCTGCGCGACGCGCTGGCCCGCGCCCAGGAGGAGCACACCGCCGGGCGCGGCCTGAACGAGCTGTTCCAGCAGGCGCTGCGGGTCGGCAAGCGGGCGCACAGCGAGACCGGCATCGACAAGGCCGGCCAGTCGCTGGTCACCTTCGGCCTGGAGCAGATCGCCGCCCGGGCCGGGGAGATCGCCGGCAAGCGGGCGCTGGTGGTCGGCGCGGGCTCGATGAGCTCGCTGGCGGCCGCCACCCTGGTCCGCTCCGGGGTCACCGACCTGCTGGTCGCCAACCGCACCGCTGCCCGGGCCGAGCGCCTGGTGGAGATCCTCGGCGGTGGCGCCCGCACGCTGGACTTCGCCAAGGTGCCCGACGCGCTCGCCGACGTCGACCTGGTGATCTCCTGCACCGGCGCGGCCGGCGTGGTGATCGGTGCCGACGCGGTGTCCCGCGCCCTCGCCACCCGCACCGCCGCCACCCCGCTGGCCTTCCTCGACCTCGCGATGCCGCGGGACGTCGACCACGACGTGCACGCCCTGCCCGGCGCCCTGCTGGTCGACCTGGAGAGCCTCTCGCACGCGCACGCCGCCACCCCCGGCGCGGGCGACGTCGACGCGGTCACCACGATCGTCGCCGACGAGGTGGCCGGCTTCGCCGCCGCCCAGCGCGCGGCCCGGATCGCCCCCACCGTGGTCGCCCTCCGGTCGATGGCCTCCGACCTGGTCAGCAGCGAACTCGCCCGGTTGGACAGCCGGTTGCCCGACCTGGACGAGAGGTCCCGGGCCGAGATCACGCAGACCGTCCGGCGGGTCGTCGACAAGCTGCTGCACGCGCCCACCGTGCGGGTGAAGCAGCTCGCGGCCGAGCCCGGCGGCGCCTCGTACGCGGACGCCCTGCGCGAGCTGTTCGACCTGGACCCGGCGGCGGTGCACGCTGTCTCCGGCACCCCGGTCGGTACGCCGATCGGCGCCCAGAGCGCGCACCCCGGCAGCCAGTCGGCCGGAGCATCCAGATGAACCACCAGTCAGCCACCCAGCACGACCAGGACGAACCCATGCATGGTCAACCGCGCAACCCCCAGGGTGAGCCGCGACCGCTCCGCCTCGGCACCCGCCGCAGCGCCCTCGCGATGGCCCAGTCGGGCATGATCGCCCGTGCGGTGTCCAAGGTCACCGGCCGCCCCGTCGAGCTGGTGGAGATCACCACCTACGGCGACACCTCCCGCGAGGCCCTCGCGCAGATCGGCGGCACCGGAGTCTTCGTCTCCGCCCTGCGCGACGCGCTGCTGGAGGGCCGGATCGACCTCGCCGTGCACTCCCTCAAGGACCTGCCGACCGCGGCGCCCGACGGCCTGCGGCTGGCCGCCGTGCCCGAGCGGGAGGACCCCAGGGACGCCCTGGTCGCCCGCGACGGCCTCGGCCTGGAGCACCTGGTGGAGAAGCTGGCCGGCCGCCCGGCCCGGATAGGCACCGGCTCCCCGCGCCGGATGGCCCAGCTGAACGCCTGGGCCGCCGCCCGCGGCACCGAGCTGGAGACGGTCGCGATCCGCGGCAACGTCGACACCCGGATCGGCTACGTCGCCCAGGGCGAGCTGGACGCGGTGCTGCTGGCCGCCGCCGGCCTCAACCGGCTCGGCCGCGCCGAGGAGATCACCGAGCACCTCGACCCCGAGCTGATGCTGCCCGCCCCCGGGCAGGGCGCGCTCGCCGTCGAGTGCGTCGACCCGGAGCTGGCCGCCCTGCTGGCCGCGCTGGACCACCGGCCCACCCGGGCCGCCGTGGTCGCCGAGCGAGCCCTGCTGGCCACCCTGGAGGCCGGCTGCTCCGCCCCCGTCGCGGCTCTCGCGACCTGGGAAGGAACCGAACTGCGGCTGGAGGGCGTGGTCGGCACCGTCGACGGCGCCACCCTGCTGAAGATGACCGCCACCGGCCCGATCGTCCTGGACGAGGACGCCGAGCAGCAGGCCGCGGCCCTGGGCCGCGCGCTGGCCGCCCGGCTGCTCGCCGAGGGCGCGGCCGACCTGATGGGGGAGCGAGCCCGATGAGCCCCACTGCCGCCACCGCCGCCAGCCCGGTCCCCAGCACGGGCCGCTGCACCTTCCTGGGGGCGGGTCCGGGTGACCCGGGCCTGCTGACCCTGCGCGCAGTCGACGTGCTGGCCTCGGCCGACGTCCTGGTGACCGACCCGCTGACCGCCGCCGCGGTACGCACCCACTGCCCCAGCGGCGTCCAGGTGCACAGCCCGGCCGAGGAGGCCGGGCTGGACGTGGCCAAGCTGGTCGCGGACGCCGTCCGAGCCGGCAAGCACGTGGTCCGCACCGTCGACGGCGACCCCGGCCTGGACGGCTGCGCCGCCGAGGAGATGCTGGTCTGCGCGCGCTCGGCGATCCCCTTCGAGGTGATCCCCGGGGTCGCCCAGTCGGTCGGCGTCCCGGCCTACGCGGGCGTCCCGCTGCGCGGCAGCCACGGCGCCGACGTGCGCTTCGTGGACGCCGCCCAGCTGCTGGCCGGCGGCGTGCCGGACCTCGGCGCGCAGGAGACCACGCTGGTGGTCCGCACCACCCTCGGCCAGCTGCCCGCCACCGCCAACGCGCTGGTGGCCAACGGCCGCAAGCCCGAGGCCGCGCTCTCGGCGACCCTCTCCGGCACCACCACCCGCCAGCGCACCTTCACCTCCACGCTGGCCTCGATCGCGGCCGACCTGAAGGCGGCCCGGGTGCTGCCCTCCCCGGTGTCGGCCCCGGTCGACCCGGCCACCTCGGTGATAGCCGTGGTGGGCGAGCAGGTCGCGCACCGCTCGTCCCACTCCTGGTTCGAGACCAAGCCGCTGTTCGGCTGGAACGTGCTGGTGCCGCGGACCAAGGAGCAGGCCCACGGCCTCTCCGACCAGCTGCGCTCGTACGGCGCGGTGCCGCAGGAGGTGCCCACCATCGCGGTGGAGCCCCCGCGCACCCCGCAGCAGATGGAGCGCGCCATCAAGGGCCTGGTGACGGGCCGCTACGAGTGGATCGCCTTCACCTCGGTCAACGCGGTCAAGGCCGTCCGGGAGAAGTTCGAGGAGTACGGGCTGGACGCCCGGGCCTTCGCCGGCATCAAGGTCGCGGCGGTCGGCGAGACCACCGCGCAGGCGCTGGTGGACTTCGGCGTCAAGCCGGACCTGGTGCCCTCGGGCGAGCAGTCCGCCGCCGGTCTGCTGGAGGACTGGCCGCCGTACGACCCGGTGTTCGACCCGATCGACCGGGTGCTGCTGCCGCGCGCCGACATCGCCACCGAGACCCTGGTGGCCGGTCTGGTCGAGCTCGGCTGGGAGGTGGACGACGTGACGGCCTACCGCACCGTCCGCGCCTCGCCGCCGCCGGCCGAGACCCGGGAGGCGATCAAGGGCGGTGGCTTCGACGCCGTGCTCTTCACCTCCTCCTCCACCGTGCGCAACCTGGTCGGCATCGCCGGCAAGCCGCACAACGTCACGATCATCGCCTGTATCGGCCCGGCGACCGCCAAGACCGCCGAGGAGCACGGCCTGCGGGTCGACGTGATGGCCCCCGCGCCGTCCGCCGCCGCGCTGGCCCAGGCCCTCGCGGAGTTCGGCGCCAACCGCCGGGACACCGCCACGGCCGCCGGGGAGCCGGTCTACCGGCCCAGCGAGCGCCGTCCGGGCTCGCGCCGCAAGGCCGCGCGCTGACACCCCGCCCGGGGAGGCCCCGCCGCCTCCCCGGGCCTCTCACCGTTCGGAGTCGCCCTGTGTCCGCCCAGTTCCCGTCGATCCGCCCGCGCCGACTGCGCACCACGCCGGCGATGCGCCGGCTGGTGGCCCAGACCAGGCTGCACCCGGCCGAGCTGATCCTGCCCGCCTTCGTCCGCGAGGGGATCACCGAGCCGCGGCCGATCGGCTCCATGCCGGGGGTGGTCCAGCACACCAGGGACACCCTGCGCAGGGCCGCCGTCGAGGCGGCCGAGGCGGGGCTGGGCGGCATCATGCTGTTCGGCGTCCCCGAGGTGCAGGACGCGATCGGCAGCGAGGGCACCAACCCGGACGGCATCCTTCAGCAGGCGATCCGGGACGTGGTCGCCGAGGTCGGCGACGCCTTGGTGGTGATGTCCGACCTCTGCCTGGACGAGTACACCGACCACGGGCACTGCGGCGTCCTCGCCGCGGACGGCAGCGTGGACAACGACGCCACCCTGACCCGGTACGCGGACATGGCCGTGGTGCAGGCCGACGCCGGCGTCCACCTGGTCGGGCCGAGCGGGATGATGGACGGTCAGATCGGCGTGGTCCGCCGGGCCCTGGACGGGGCCGGCCACCAGGACGTCGGCATCCTGGCCTACACCGCCAAGTACGCCTCGGCCTTCTTCGGCCCGTTCCGGGAGGCCGTCGGCTCCTCGCTCACGGGCGACCGCAAGACCTACCAGCAGGACCCGGCGAACGCCCGCGAGTCGCTGCGCGAGCTGGAGCAGGACCTCGCCGAGGGCGCGGACCTGGTGATGGTCAAGCCCGCCATGGCCTACCTGGACATCCTGCGGCAGATCGCCGACGCCTCCCCGGTGCCGGTCGCCGCGTACCAGGTCTCCGGCGAGTACGCGATGGTCGAGGCCGCCGCGGCCAACGGCTGGGTGGACCGGGAGCGCATGATCCTGGAGACGCTCACCTCGATCCGCCGGGCCGGCGCCGAGCAGATCCTGACCTACTGGGCCCTGGAGGCGGCCCGGATGGTCCGCTGACCCTCCGTCCGACACCCCAGCACACCCCGGAGGCCGGGCCGCGGCGAACGCGACCCGGCCTCCGTGCTGCGCGTGGCGTCAGTCGATGATCGCGATGCCTTCTTCGCCGCCGGCGACGGCCTCGTCGGTCGCCCAGCCCCACTGGTGGCCGGCCGCGAAGATGTGGCTGGTCTCCGCCCAGCCGTGCTGCTCGCCGGCCAGGAAGGGCTCGTGCGCGGAAGCCACGAACTCGCCGCCGCCACCGGCGGCGACGTGCGCGTAGGCGGGGGCGGAGACACCGGCGACGGCCACCGCGGCGGCCGCGGTGAACAGGGCCTTGCCCAGCATGCTCTTCATGAGAAGTCCTCTCTTCTGCGTGCCCTCGGCACCCTGCGGACAGAGCCGACGGAACGCGTGACGGGGGAGTCACTACACGTGAACACATGGTGCGTCGGGCGGATGGTCAGTACGCGCCGGATCGACACGCTGTCACCCGAACGCACCGCAGCCGTACGGGTGAGTCTGTCACCGTCGAAACCCGCTCTGACCTGCGGTGAAACGGCAACCGCCGGGCCAGGGAGGATCCCCCCGGCCCGGCGGTCGCTGCTACCCGGCTGATCAGCCGATCAGGTGGCTGACGCCACCGTCGCCGCTGCCCACGGTGTTCTGGCCGACGACGCAGGTCTGCTCCGGGTTGTTGTTCAGAGCCTTGACCTCGATCGGCACGGCGGCACCGATGACGGCGACCGCGATGTTGTGAACCTCCGGCAGGCACAGGTTCGGGTTGTCCAGGGTGTGGTAGTTGGGGCTGTGGTTGCCCTCGGTGCCGGTGTGGTTGGTGCCACCGTTGCCCTGGCCGGAGACGGCGGCGCCGTCCGCGTCGCCGATGGCCATCGCGGGGGCGGTGGCCATGGTGAAGCCGGCGGCGGCGATACCGGCGACGGCGAGAGCCTTCTTGATCATCTCTGAGGTTCCTTTTCGGATCTGATGGAGTGGAGCGAGTGCCCAACCGGTGGCTCAGGTTGGGCCGGTGGAGCGAGCCCGGCCGGGGGAGCGGACCGGGCCCCGGACCAGTGCGGAACGTACGGGCCCCGAACTGGGTGGTGGTGGTGCCGGGCCGGCGGCGCAGGGGCCGCCAGGCCCGGCCTCAGCCGGAGACGGCCTCAGCCCACCAGGTGGGACACGCCGCCGTCGCCGCTGCCGAGGGTGCTCTGGCCGACGACGCAGGTCTGCTTCGGCTGGTTGTTCAGAGCAGCGACCTCGACCGGGACCGCGACACCGAGCACGCCGACACCGATGTTGTGGATCTCGGGCAGGCAGATGTTCGGGTTGTCGAGGAAGTGGAAGTTGGGGCTGTGGTTGCCGTAGGTGCCGGTGGAGTTGGTGCCACCGTTGCCCTGGATGGAGGCGGCGGCGCCGTCCGCGTCACCGATCGCGGCGGCGGGCGTGGCGATGGCGGCCAGCGCGGCGGCAGCCAGGCCGACGGAGGCGAAGGTCTTCTTGAGCATGAGCTGAGATACCTCTCTGAATGCTAGGGACGGTCGTCTCGGCGGGCTTGACCGCTGTTTCGTGCAAAGCGTTCAACGAGCGACCTGGTCTGCGGTTGCTAGCCCGTCAGGGGGGATTTCGGAATGCGACCGATCCTTGAAGATCAAGGGCTTCAAGCCGATCCGCGATCCGACTCCTGCCGCTGTCCTGGCTGCGACAACCAGCTCAAAGAGTCAGCGGCGGGAAAGTTACGGCAGATTCACGGGAGGGGGACCGGGATCGCTCTCAGGAGTGTCAGACGGTCTGATTAATAGGCCGTACCGGTTAACTCTCGCAATCCCGGGTGGGCGTCGCTCGTTTGGACAGAGTGCTTTCCGCTGCGCAGCGGCTATCGACCGAAGGCACCCATCAAAAGATCATGGACAGAACGGTGAACAGCATGAAGCTCTCCAAGCGGGCGACCGGAGCCCTGCTCCTGGCGGTCGGCGCCGGCGTCGTGGCCACCCAGGGCACGGCCACGGCAACCCCCATGACGCCGAAGGACGTCGCCGCGCTGGAGGACACCTTGTCCACCCAGACCGTGCCCTTCACGGTCCCGCTGAGCGCCCCGACCAGCCAGCTGCCGGTGCTGGCCGAGGGGGGCGAGGTCTCGGGGGCGATCCCGACCTCCCCGCTGATGCCGCCGGTGCCGCAGGAGAAGCACCAGCTGATGCCGGAGCAGGTGGTGCCCTCGCTGGCCGCAGGCAAGGTCGGCCCCGCCCTGAAGACCACGCTGCCGCTGCCCGCCGCCGCGGAAGGCCTCACCCCGGGCACCCTCGGCCTGGACGCCCCCGCCGCCCCGCTGCACGCGGCCGGCCCGGCGCTCGAACTCGGCCAGCCGGTCAGCTACCTCGGCGACCACAGCGGCGAGCTGGCGGACGGGGCGCTGAGCTTCGGCCGGCTCGACCCGCGGCTGGTGAGCGAGGGGGTGCAGGTGGTGCCGGGCGCCAAGGCCTCGCTCGGCGGCGACGACCGGCCGGTGTCCGCGGTGGACACGGTCCGCAACCTGACCTCGGCGGCGACCACCAGCGTCGACGGGGTCCTCAACCACGACACCGGGGAGTGACGGCCGGCGCGGCCGGCTGACCGCCGGCCGGCCCGCCCGAGCAGCAGCCGGAGCCCGGTACCGCCCTTCGGGGGAGGTACCGGGCTCGTCGCCGTGGTGCGCCGGGCCGGCCGGGCGGCCCCGGAGGTCAGCCCGGCAGGAAGCCCAGCAGCGGGCCGACGGCCGGGAGGTCCTTGGCGCCGCCGCCGGCGCTCAGCGGGGAGGTCAGGGTGCCGGTGCCCAGCGCGGGCAGGCCGTTGTCGGGCTGCACCCCGACGCCGTTGTTCAGGAAGTCGGCGGAGGACTGCGCCCAGGGGTCCAGGCGCAGCGACTTCACCGGGGCGACCGCGTAACCGAGGCCGGCGGAGGTGCCCGCCATGGCCTGGCCGACATCGGTCGGTGCGAGCTGGGGGGCCTTGAGCTCCGGCGTGGGCAGGCCGGTCGTGGGCAGGGCGGGGGCGGCGTGCGCCGCGGGGGCGGCGCCACCCAGCAGCATCGCCGCGCCGAGCGCGGCCAGCGCGCCGGCGCCACTCGTCTTGAGTGCCATGCGGGACCAATCCTTCGGTGTGAACGGGTGGTGGGCGGCACCGGGGCCGCCGCTGCGGCCGATCCGGCCGACGGGCGGCGGCCGCCGATGCGAACTGCCCCCCGGCCTTGGGCCGAGGGGCAGTTGACACGAGGCGGGGCGGATCAGCGGGTGATCAGCAGTCGTCGTCCACGACGGGGGTCTCGTGCTGGATGCCACCGTCGACGTTGGCGCAGGAGTTGCCGAACGCCGGGTTGAGCAGGCCGACCACGTCGATCGAGTTGCCGCAGAGGTTGACCGGCACGTGCACCGGCACCTGGATCGAGTTGCCGGAGAGCACGCCGGGGGAGTTGGTGACGACGCCCTCGGCGCTGGAGCTGGCGGCCGCGCCGCCGGCCGCACCGAGCACCAGACCCGCCGCCGTGGCGGAGAGGAGGGCAGCCTTCTTCACGTTCTGCATGGGAGTTGATCTCCTAGATCACACACGGGGAGGAGTGCGTCGCACCGCCCCTCCCGGGGCGGTGCGACGCGGGTACTGCAGCGTCAGCTACGGCTGATTCAGCCGACGTTGGCGCAGGAGTTGCCGAACGCCGGGTTGAGCAGGCCGATCACGTTGATCGAGTTGCCGCAGACGTTGACCGGGATGTGCACCGGGATCTGGATCGAGTTGCCGGAGAGCACGCCGGGGGAGTTGGCGACGACGGCCTCGGCGCCGGAGCTGGCGGCCGCACCGCCGGCCGCACCGAGCACCAGGCCGGCGGCGGCGAAGGACAGGACAGCAGCCTTCTTGATGTTGCGCATGGGGTTCTTCCTCCGTTTTCTGCCCGACTGTTGGAGGTCGGGTGCCGGGCGACGAATCAGAATCATCGCCCGCTGATTTAGGGATGCGCCGTGATTGTCACTCACGCGGCTCAGGGATTGCGTGTCGCCCGTGGCTTGGGCGGGAGCGGCCGCGCTCACTGTGGTGCGCCCCGCGGTTATTTCTCGCACGGTCGAGAGACATCCGCACTCCGGCGCGGCCAGGAGAGTGCCTCGAAGAAATGGGGGTCGAGGCATATGTGACGAACCATCGGACCGGTCATGATGGCGCTCGGCCGGTGTCGAGGCGGTTCGGCCCTCCTGGGGTCATGGGCTCCTGGTGGGGGCCATGGCGGGAGCCGGTCCGTCCGGTGGGAGTCGAACGGACCCGTCGGCCTCAGGCGTTGAGGCAGGAGTTGCCGAACGCCGGGTTGAGCAGGCCGATCACGTCGACGGTGTTGCCGCAGAGGTTGACCGGCACGTGCACCGGCACCTGGATCTGGTTGCCGGACAGCACGCCGGGGGAACCGGCGGTGACACCCTCGGCCGACGCGCCACCGGCGGCGGCAACGCCGGCGGAGCCGAGCAGCAGGGCCGCGGCCGCGGCAGAACCGAACGCGCCGTAGGCGAGCTTGCGCATGGTGAAGTCTCATTTCTTCGTCCGGTGGCGGGCACCGGATGGAGCTGGGTTCGCCAGGGAGAACGACCCAGGACGCGGTGGGAAACGGCCGGGCCCGGCGATCACCCGAATGCCTTCATTGATGCATCCGGGTGATTGTCGAGGGGTGTGCGCATCCGCGTGCCCTTGCCCTCGTTGGGGTTGGTGCACGCCTTGTGCGCTTCCGTGCTGGGCCATTGGTGCGCGGTAATTGGAAGATCTGATTTTTCGAGGAGACTCATATGAGCGTCAAGAAGGTTGCCGCTGTCGGCGCCGCTGTCGTCGGCATCGTCGCGGTTGGTGCGGGCTCGGCCGCGGCGAGCTCCAGCGCCGAGGGTGTCGCGGCCGGCTCCCCGGGCGTGATCTCGGGCAACCAGGCTCAGGTCCCGCTGCACATCCCGGTCAACGTCTGCGGCAACTCGATCAACGTGATCGGCCTGCTCAACCCGGCGTTCGGCAACTCCTGCGCCAACGTCGGCTGACGCAGGCCCACAGGCCCTAGTCGGCCTGCTGGTCGATTCCGCAGCATCCGGGCCGCCGCTCCGTCTCTCCCCCTCCTGAGACGCGGAGTGGCGGCCCTGGCGCGTCCCGGGGCGGCGGCACCCGCGCTTTCGGGCCTGCCGCGACCCTTGTTGCGTTACTTGTCAGTACCTAACATATGAGCCTGACTCATGTTCAGTGCCGCCCGGTCCGCCGCGAACACCCCCACCGGTCCGGGTGGCACCGTCGCACGCTCCATGCTCCGCGCCTCCCGGCGCACGCCGGGTGGCCCCCCACCCCTCAGGGAGTCATGCGTGATCAGGTCTCGATCGTCAGGTGCGCACAGCAGAAGGCCGGTCGCCCTGCTGGCCGCGGCGGGGCTGTCGCTCGCCCTCGGGCTCGGCGCGATGCCGAGTGCCGCTGCCGCGGACGCCGCCGCACCACCACCATCCGCGGCTGCGGCTGCGGCCAAGGCGCCCGCGATCGTCGCGCTCGGCGACAGTGCGATCTCGGGCGAGGGCGCCGGTACCGACACCGGCGACGACTACACCCCCGGCACCGACACGCCCACCAACTACTGCCACCGCAGCGCCAAGTCGGAGATCTTCGTCACCGGCCTCGGCGGGCTCACCCCGATCGACCTGGCCTGCTCCGGTGCCCAGACCGGCGACCTGGTCAGCGATCCGGAGCTGGCGAAGATCACCGGCGGCGGCAGCGGCGACTTCGGCGAGCCCAAGCAGGACGCCCAACTCGCCCAGGTGGCCGGGCAGTACGACGTCAAGATGGTGGTCGTCACGATCGGAGCCAACGACGACTTCGACTTCAGCGGCATCATGCTCGGCTGCCTGGCGCAGTACTTCCCGATCCCCAAGTCGCAGGGGTGCCGCGACACCATCGGCACCCCGGAGATCGCCCGGCGCGCCGAGGGGGTGAAGCCCAAGGTGGTCGCCGCCCTGACCGACATCCGCAGCACCATGCGGCGGGCCGGCTACCAGGACGGCTCCTACCAGCTGGTCTTCCAGTCGTACTTCACCCCGATCACCCCCGACATCCGGCGCAACGACTACGTCGGCAAGGTCGCCGACGGCTGCCCGGCCTTCCCCGAGGACCTCGCCTGGGGCCACAACCTGGTGGTGCCGATGCTCAGCGACGCGCTGCGGCAGGCCGTCGGCCAGGTGCCCGGGGTGCGCTACCTGGACCAGCGCCGGGTCAGCTACGGCCACGAGGTCTGCGCCGAGTGGACCAGCTCGCCGTACGAGTACACCAACGGCGACGTCATCGACCTCTCCGAGCGCACCCGCAACGGCTGCGACCAGGAGATCGGGATCCCCGGCGTCTGCATGAACATGGTCCGGCAGTCCTACCACCTGCGGGTTGCCGGCTACCGGGGCGAGGCGGTCTGCCTGGCGCAGTTCTACCAGCAGCCGGCGCTGGAGCAGGCGTTCTGCAGCCTCAACCAGCAGAACACCACCTCGATCACGCCGCTCGCACCGGGGCAGCCGTTCCCGGACAAGCCGGAGGACGGCTCCTGGTACCAGCTCACCAACGCCGCCACCGGCAAGGTGCTGGACTTCGCGGGCGGCGGCACGTACGGGGACTCCACCAACGGCCGGAGCGCCATCGTCTATCCGGCGGCCGGCAGCCTGAACCAGTCCTTCGTGTTCGAGATCAAGTCCGACGGCAGCTACGAGCTGGACTTCAGCGGCAACCGGGACATGTGCCTGGACGCCACCGGCGCGGCCACCGCCCCCGGGACCAGGCTGGTGCAGTGGCGCTGCAACGGCGGCGGCAACCAGCACTGGGTGCTGAAGCCGGTCGGTGACGGCACCTACAAGCTCGCGGACTCCCAGGACCAGGGCAAGGTGGCGGCCGCCACCGCCGACCTCGACGGGCAGGGCAACCCGCTGGTCGAGCTCGCCGCCGACAGCGGGGCGGCGGGCCAGCACTGGCGGCTGGAGAAGCTGGGCATCGTCTACCTGCACGGCTGAGCCCGCCGGGCGGGGCCGGAACGTCGGCCCCGCCCGGCCCGGCTTCGGTTCGGGCCTCGCGTCGGGCTTCGGGCGGACTGACGGGCGGTCATGATCCGTTCGGGCGGAAGTGCGTGACTGTCCCCCGATTGGTCTAGTCCACTCATTGACAGTGGTGTTCGGGCACCCCCAGAGTTGCGTACCATCCGACCACGACAAGGAGGCCACCGGTGCCCTCTCCTTCCGCAGCGGACTTCGCGGCCGCGGCCCATGCCGCCATCGATCGCGTCACCAAGGAACAGGCCGAAGGGGTGGTCGCGGCGGCCGAGTTGATCGTCGCCGCGCTGGCCGCCGACGGCGTCGTCCAGGCCTTCGGCACCGGCCACTCCGAGGCGCTCGCGATGGAGATCGCCGGCCGGGCCGGCGGGCTGGTGCCCAGCAACCGGATCGCGCTGCGCGACGTGGTGCTGCGCGGCGGCCGGCCGGTCGAGATCCTCGAAGGCCCGGAGCTGGAGCGCGGCACCGAATCGGCCGCCCTGCTCTGGGAGTTGACCGCCCCGCACCCCGCCGACGTCTTCGTGCTGGCCTCCAACTCCGGGGTCAACGGCTGCGTGGTCGAACTCGCCCACCTGGCCAAGCGGCACGGCCACCCGCTGATCGTCATCACCTCGGCCGAGCACACCGCCCGGGTCGAGCCCAAGCACCCGTCCGGCCTGCGGCTGCGCGACCTCGCCGACGTGGTGCTGGACAACGCGGCGCCGTACGGCGACGCCGTGCTGGAGATGGCGAACGGCGCCAAGGCCTGCGGCATCTCCTCGATCACCGCCGCCCTGCTCGCCCAGCAGATCGTCGCCGAGGTGATCCACCGGATCGAGCGCAGCGGCGCCGTCCCGCCGGTCTACCTCTCCGCGAACATCCCCGACGGCGACGCCCACAACCGCGCCCTGGAGGCCCGCTACGCCGGCCGCATCCGGCGCGCCTCGTGACGGCGGGGCCCCTCGTCCTCGGCCTGGACGTCGGCGGCTCCACCACCCGGGTCCTGGTCGCCGATCTGGCCGGCCGGATCCTCGGCACGGCCCGGGGCAGCGGCGGCAACCCCGTCTCCAACGGTGAGCCGGCCGCGCTGCGGGCCATCGCCGGCACCCTGCGCGAGGCGCTCGCCGCCGTCGACCCGGCCGGTGTGGCGGCCGGCGTGCTCGGTCTCGCGGGCGGGCTGTCCGGCTCCCCGGCGCTGGCCGGCCTGTGGCCCGCCGCGGGTCTGCCGGTCGCCCCCCGGCTCACCGGGGACGTCGAGCTGGCGTACGCGGCCGGCACCAGCGGTCCGGACGGCACCGCCCTGATCGGCGGCACCGGCGCGGTCGCCGCGGAGGTCCGCGCCTTCGCTGCCGTCCGCACCGCCGACGGCCACGGCTGGCTGCTGGGTGACCGCGGCTCCGGCTACTGGCTCGGCCGCGCGGCCGTCCGGACCACCCTGGCGGCCGTCGACCGCGGTGCGCAGCCGGCCGCCGGCCTGCTGGCCGAGGTGCTCGACACGCTGCTGCCCGACCGGCCCGCCGGGGCGCCGGGCGGTGCCGGGCTGCGGGCCGCGCTGATCGGCGCCGTGCACGCGCAGCCACCGGTCCGCCTCGCCCGGCTCGCCCCGCTGGTGCTGGACGCCGCCCGGGCGGGGGACCAGGACGCCGGCCGGCTGGTCGAGCAGGCGGCGGACCACCTGCTCGACACCCTGGCCGCCGTCCGCGAACCGGGCTCCGGGCTCCCGGTCGTGCTGGCCGGCGGTGTCCTCGGCGCCGATTCCCCGCTCGCCGCCGCCGTCCGGCGCCGGGTGGTGGACCGCTGGCCCGACGCGGTGCCCGTGCACGCCGGTGACGGTGCGGGCGCCGCCGCGTGGCTCGCCGCCCGCACCATCGCCCCGCCGGCCACCGACCTGACCGCACTTCACCGGAGGCTGGTCGCCGGGGCGGCCCGGAGCCGGGAGACGGCACCCGCCACCGGTCCGAGCAGCTGATCGGCCGTCCGGTCCCTGCTGTGCCGGGCCTCCTGGCCGCCGTGAGGTCGCCGGGAGGTCGCCGGGGTCGCCGGGGGCCGGGTCAGGGCGGCCGGGTCAGCCCGCCAGCGCCTCGGCGACCGCCCGGGCGCTGCCCGCCACCACCCGGCCCCAGCTGAACCGGCTGGGCGCGGCGGCGCCCTCGAAGCGCACCTCCATCGACAGCGTCAGCAGGTGCTTGCGGAGCGGCCCCGCGGTGATCTTCTCCCGCGGGGTGGCCGACACGATGCTCCGGCCGACCCGGCCGTTGACGTTGTCGACGAGGTACATCCGGCGGTCCGTCAGCACCAGGTAGTACGCCCGGGGCTTGACCGCGACCAGCACCGTGCCTCCGCTGACCACCCCGGCCAGCGCCGCCGCCGCCACCTGACGGCCGGCCGGGACCTTACCGATCGCCACCGACTCCACCAGGGTGACCTGCTCGCCCGGTGCGAACGCGGGAGCCACCACGGCGAGGCACTTCTGGGCGTACTTCTGGTTCATCGGGTGTCTCCGGGGTCGGGCGCGAGTTGCGCGGCGCTCATCGTAAGAGCGCCTCTGACCTGGTGCAACGACGGTTCGCCGACGTAGCGTCACCCCGATTTGGGTCGTTCTGGGCAGGCGTGCGGACACGACTGTGCAACGTTCACCAGCCGGGCCTTCAGATCGCCCCGGCGCGTCCTCTACCGTCTGCCGACACCGCACCACCATGAGCAAGGAACCACGTTGAGCACTCCGCCGGCCCCCGGGACCACCGACCACCCCGACCTGCCCGAATTCCCGCCCGGCGTCAGCGCCGCGCCCGCGCCCGAGCGCACCGCCGGCCAGAAGCTCAAGAAGGTCCTCGGCACCGTGGTGGTGCTCGTGGTCGCGTTCTTCGCCTTCGGGTACTACATCATGGACGACCCGTCGATCGCCGAGGTCGGCAACTGCGTCCACAACGACGGCAGCGACAGCAAGCCGAAGGTCGCGATCGTCGACTGCGGCGCGACCAACGCCGACTTCAAGGTCCTCAAGGTCGTCCGCAACACCACTGACGACAAGGTCTGCGACGAGGTCGAGGGCATCGAGGCCTCGTACCTGGAGAAGTCCTCGGACCCCTTCGTGCTCTGCCTCGGCAAGAACCACTGAGCTCGACCGCCGACGAATCCGCCCGCGCTCCCGGCGCGGGCGGATTCGGCATGTGACGACGCCGGCCGCTCACGGCGGGACCGCGAGCGGCCGGCTGACCGCCCCTCAGGTCACGGCCAGACCAGGCAGTACAGCTGGTGCCCGGCCTCGTGCAGCCGGTTGGCGAAGTCCTGCCACTCGTGCAGCATCGTGTAGATCACGAAGGCGTCCCGCGGCCCGCGCCGGTCCGGCACGGTGGACCAGATGAAGGCGGCCGCGCCCAGCTCGGTCTCGTCCGCGTTCCGCAGCGGCTCGACCACCGTCTGCGGCAGCTGGACCACCGCGTAGTCGGGGTGCAGGACGACCAGCTCCAGCGGCGGCACCTGGTGCAGCGGCACGCCCTTGATGCCGGTGAGCACCATCGCGCTCATGGTCTCCGGCTTGATCTTGGTCGAGAGGTGGCCGGTGGGGGAGCCGCTGGTCTCCATCAGGTCACCGAGGCGCCCGAGCGAGCCGAGCTCGCCCGCGTCGAGGCCGAGGCCGTCCGGGCCGAGAGCAGTGGGCACTCTGGCGGCGGTCGCCCGGTCGGGCGCGCCAAAGTACTTGTAGGTCACGCCGACGCCGCTCTCACCCCGCCTTCCCCTGCCCGCACCCGTACCCCCGCCCGCGGCTCGGGCGGACCTGCGGGAACCACCCACGGCCTCGTCGGAGCCGTCCTGCGCCTCGGACACTCGGACCATCCTCACCGGAATTCGCCGGAATCGACAGACCCCCACACGCTCGGTGTCCCTCCGAACGTGCCCTATACCCGTCTCGCGCCGCCGTACACAGTCCGACCGCACGGTCCGACCGGAAGCCGGCCGGGTCGGCCGGCGGCAGCGGAAGCCGGGTAGTACGGATAACCGTACCTCTGCTCCGTGCTGTCTGACGGCAGCAGTACACGGATCATCGTTCCAGATGATCGGCTCGTCCATGCAGAGCCGAAGGACACGATTTGAGAGCATGTCCCGGTAACCCGACCTGAGGACGCAGTCGATGAGCGAGCCGATGAACGAACCGAAGCGCTACCCGTACGAAGCCCCCCAGTCCCAGTCGCTGTTCGAGCGCGCCACGCAGGTCACGCCGGGCGGTGTGAACTCGCCGGTGCGCGCCTTCAAGGCGGTGGGCGGCACCCCGCGGTTCATGGTGTCCGGCACCGGGCCGTACCTCACCGACGCGGACGGCCGCGACTACGTCGACCTGGTCTGTTCCTGGGGGCCGATGATCCTCGGGCACGCGCACCCGGCGGTGGTGGAGGCCGTGCAGCAGGCGGTGGCCCGCGGCACCTCGTTCGGCACCCCGGGCCAGGGCGAGGTGGAGCTGGCCGAGGAGATCGTCGCCCGGATCGCCCCGGTGGAGCAGGTCCGACTGGTGTCCAGCGGCACCGAGGCGACCATGTCCGCGATCCGCCTCGCCCGCGGTTTCACCGGCCGGGCCAAGATCGTCAAGTTCGCGGGCTGCTACCACGGACATGTGGACGCGCTGCTGGCCGCCGCCGGTTCCGGCCTGGCGAC
Source organism: Kitasatospora sp. NPDC049258 (assembly GCF_040678895.1). Classification (NCBI taxonomy): domain Bacteria; kingdom Bacillati; phylum Actinomycetota; class Actinomycetes; order Kitasatosporales; family Streptomycetaceae; genus Kitasatospora; species Kitasatospora sp. NPDC049258. The sequence goes on along the minus strand of NZ_JBFAQT010000016.1, from coordinate 7,670 downwards.
CCTCGGTCTGCCCGACACGCCCGGTGTGACGGGTGCCCAGGCCGGCGACACCATCGTGCTGCCGTACAACGACCTGGACGCCGTCCGGCAGGCCTTCGCCGCGCACCCCGGCGAGATCGCCTGCGTGATCACCGAGGCCTCGCCCGGCAACATGGGCGTGGTCCCGCCGCTGCCCGGCTTCAACCGGGGCCTCGCCGAGCTCTGCCGCGCCGACGGCGCGCTGTTCGTCTCGGACGAGGTGATGACCGGCTTCCGCGTCTCCCGGGCCGGCTGGTACGGCCTGGAGGCCGCCCGCGAGGGCTGGGCCCCGGACCTGCTCACCTTCGGCAAGGTGATGGGCGGCGGCTTCCCCGCCGCGGCCTTCGGCGGCCGCGCCGACGTGATGGCGTACCTGGCCCCGGCCGGCCCGGTCTACCAGGCCGGCACCCTCTCGGGGAACCCGATCGCCACCGCCGCGGGCCTGGCGCAGCTGCGGAACTGCACCGACGAGGTGTACGCCACCGTCGACCGGGTGTCCGCCGAGATCTCCGGCCTGGTGTCGGCCGCGCTCGCCAAGGAGGGCGTGACCCACCGGCTGCAGACCGCGGGCAACATGTTCTCGGTGTTCTTCACCGACGAGCAGGTGACCAACTACGACGAGGCCAAGCGCCAGCAGTCCTACCGCTTCAACGGCTTCTTCCACTCGATGCTGAGCCAGGGCGTCTACCTGCCGCCCTCCGCCTTCGAGTCGTGGTTCGTCTCGGCCTCGCACGACGAGCGGGCGATCGAGCGGATCGCGGCCGCCCTGCCCGCGGCCGCCCGCGCGGCCGCCGAGGCCCGGCCGGCCTGAGCGGTCACCCGCGGCAGCGCCCCCAGAAGCAGCGCCCGAAGCAGGGCCCCAGAAGCAGAGCACCGAGGAGACCGAGAGCAGTGAGTGCCAAAGACACCACCGTCGTCCACCTGATGCGGCACGGCGAGGTGCACAACCCCGAGGGCGTGCTGTACGGCCGGCTGCCGGGCTACCACCTGTCGGAGCTCGGCCGGCAGATGGCCGACCGGGTGGCCGAGCACCTGGCCGACCGTGACATCACCCACGTGGTGGCCTCCCCGCTGGAGCGGGCCCAGGAGACCGCCGCGCCGATCGCCAAGCTGCACGGCCTGGACGTGGCCGTGGACGACGGCCTGATCGAGGCCGACAACATCTTCCAGGGCAAGACCTTCGGGGTCGGCGACGGTTCGCTGCGCAACCCGGCGTACTGGCGGTACCTGACCAACCCGTTCAAGCCCTCCTGGGGCGAGCCGTACATCGAGCAGGTGGTCCGGATGATGGGCGCGCTCGCCAAGGCCAGGGACGCGGCGCGCGGGCACGAGGCGGTCTGCGTCAGCCACCAGCTGCCGATCTGGATCGTCCGCTCGTTCGCCGAGCGGCGCCGGCTGTGGCACGACCCGCGCAACCGGCAGTGCTCGCTCGCCTCGTTGACCAGCTTCACCTACGAGGGCGACCGGATCGTCTCGATCGGCTACCGCGAGCCGGCCCGCGACCTGCTGCCGGCCCACCTGGTCGGCAAGGGCCGCAAGGGCGACAAGCCGGTCGGCAAGAGCTTCGGGGCGTAGCTCGCCCCCGGGCCCGGGCGGCCGGGCGGTATGACCGGATTAAGTGGATCATAAGTATAAGAACCGCAGGTCAGTGGGGGTCCGACCCGCAACGTCGGACCCCCCGAAATCCGCCCGAAGTCCCATGCGAAACTTTTCACATGTCTGGGACGCACCCCCGCCGCCTCCGCCTCGCCGCCGCTCTCGGCGCGGCCGCCCTGCTGGCCGTGGCCGGCTGCAGCTCCTCCGGGAGCAGCAGCGACGGCCAGGCCGGCTTCGTCGCCGGAAAGGGCGGCATCGACACCGCCGGGACGGACGTCCGCAAGGCCGCGCCGGACATCGCCGGGGTCGGCCTGGACGGCGGCAACCTCAAGCTCGCCGACTACCGCGGCAAGGTCGTGGTGCTCAACATCTGGGGCTCCTGGTGCGGCCCCTGCCGGGCCGAGGCGAAGAACCTCCAGCAGGTGTACCAGGCCCACCAGGCCGACGGCGTGCAGTTCCTGGGCATCAACACCCGGGACACCGACCCGGCCAACGCGGTCCGCTTCGAGCAGGAGAAGGGCATCACCTTCCCGAGCATCTACGACCCGGCCGGTACCGAGATCCTCAAGTTCCCCAAGGGCACCCTCAACCCCTCGGCCATCCCGACCACCATCGTGGTCGACCGGCAGGGCCGGCTGGCCGCCCGTTCGCTGCACCCGCTCACCACCGAGGACCTGGAGGCGATGTTGAAGCCGGTCCTCGCGGAGCAGCAGTGAGCGGCCGGCTGGCCGCCGAGTTCACCAACGAGACGGTCTCCAGCGGTGCCCTGCTGATCGCCACCCCGATCGCGCTGGCGGCCGGCCTGGTGTCGTTCTTCTCGCCCTGCGTGCTGCCGCTGCTGCCGGGCTACCTCAGCTATGTCACCGGCTTCTCGGCCGCCGACCTGGCCGAGGCCAAGGGTGGCCGGCGCGGCCGGATGCTGCTCGGGGTGAGCCTGTTCGTGCTGGGCTTCAGCGCCGTGTTCATCTCGATGGGGACGCTGTTCGGCCAGTTCGGCGCCACCATGAAGGACCACCGGACGGTGATCCAGACCGTGCTCGGGGCGCTGACCGTCCTGATGGGCCTGGCCTTCATGGGCCTGGTGCCGGGCTTCGCCATGCGCGAGCTGCGACTGCACCGCCGGCCCGCGGTGGGCCTGGCCGGCGCACCGCTGCTGGGCCTGGTGTTCGGGCTGGGCTGGACGCCCTGCCTGGGCCCGACCCTCTCCTCGATCCAGGGGCTGGCGATCAACCAGGCCAGCGCGGGGCGCGGCGCCTTCCTGACGGCGGTGTACTGCCTCGGGCTGGGCGTACCGTTCATCCTGGCCGCGCTGGCCTTCCGTCGGACGCTGAGCGCGTTCGGCTGGATCAAGAACCACTACCAGCTGGTGATGCGGATCGGCGGCGGCATGCTCGTCGCGGTCGGCGTCCTGCTGGTGACCGGCGTCTGGGACACCCTCGTGAACCAGCTTCAGTACGCCACCGGCGACTTCTCGATCGGATTCTGACCGTGAGCGACACCCGGACCGGGCACCCCACGCCCGCCGACGAGACGGCGGAGCGGGACGCCGAGCGCCTCACCAGCGCTCCGGTCGACCCCGGCGACCCCGGCGGCCCGGACGGCGCCCCGAGCGGCATCGGCGTGCTCGGCTGGGCCCGCTGGACCTGGCGCCAGCTGACCTCGATGCGGGTCGCGCTGATCCTGCTGTTCATGCTGTCGCTGGCGGCCATCCCCGGCTCGCTGATCCCGCAGAACAGCCAGAACGCCTTCAAGGTCGACACCTGGAAGGCCGCGCACCCGGGCATCGCCCCGTGGTACGACCGGCTCCAGCTGTTCGACGTCTACAGCTCGGTCTGGTTCTCGGCGATCTACATCCTGCTGTTCGTCTCGCTGGCCGGCTGCATCGTGCCGCGCACCTGGCAGTTCGTCGGCGTGCTGCGGGCCGCGCCCCCGGCCGCGCCGCGCAACCTGACCCGGATGCCGGTCTACGCGGCCTGGCACACCGACGCCGACGCCAAGGCCGTCAACGCGGCCGGGTACCGGCTGCTGAAGCAGCGACGCTTCCGGGCCCAGTCGGCCGGCGGCGCGGTCGCCGCCGAGAAGGGCTACCTGCGCGAGGTCGGCAACCTGCTGTTCCACCTCTCGCTGTTCGCCCTGCTGGCCGGCTTCGGCTGGGCCAGCCTGGCCAGCGGCCAGGGCGGCAAGCTGCTGGTGGAGGGCCAGGGCTACTCCAACACCACCACCCAGCTGGACGACTTCACCGGCTCCGCCTTCTACACCACCGACGACCTGGACGCCTTCGGGTTCAACCTGGACAGCTTCAGCGCCCGGTACCAGACCACCGGTGACCAGATGGGCAGCGCCCGGGACTTCACCGCGCACATCCGGTACTGGCAGGGCACCGACAGCACCAAGCTGACCCCGGGCACCATCGAGGTCAACCACCCGCTGGAGATCGGCGGCAGCAAGGTCTTCCTGATCGGCCACGGCTACGCCCCGGTGGTGACGATCCGCAACGCCAAGAACGAGATCGTCTACCGCGGGCCGACGCCCTTCCTGCCGCAGGACTCCAACAACACCTCCACCGGTGTGATCAAGGTCAGCGACTACGGCACCGGCCCCGACGGCACCAAGACCATGCTGGGCTTCAACGGCTACTTCCTGCCCACCGCCCCGGCCAACTTCGAGCAGACCGGGCCGGTGTCGCTCTTCCCGGACGCGGCGGACCCGATGCTGGTGCTCACCGCCTACCAGGGCGACCTGGGCACCGACAACGGCGGCCCGCAGAACGTCTACCAGCTCAACACCAAGCGGATGACCCAGCTGAAGCAGGACGGGGACATCGCCCGGGCCCGGCTCAAGCCGGGCCAGGCCTGGGAGCTCCCGGACGGCTACGGCACCCTCACCTTCGAGGGCTACCAGCAGTGGGCCAGCTTCAACATCTCGCACCGGCCCGGCAACGCGGTCGCCCTGACCGGCGCCGTCTGCGCGATCCTCGGCCTGGTCGGCTCGCTGTTCGTGCAGCGCCGCCGGATCTGGATCCGGGCCACCGCGGGGCCGGACGGCCGCACCCTGGTCGAGGTGGCCGGCCTCGGCCGCAGCGAGTCCGCCCGCACCGCGGAGGAGCTCGCCGAGCTCGCGGTCGAGCTCCAGGACAGCGCCCCCGCGCTGGACGAGGACGAGGACCCGTCGGACGGCCCGCCCGACGACCCGGGCGACGAACCGGCCCACCCCGCAGCCCCTGCCGACCCGGACTCCAAGGAGTAGACGGTGCATCTCGCCTCGGTCGACCCCCAGCTGGCCGACCTCTCCAACAAGCTGATCTACTCGGCCATGGCCGTGTACACCCTGGCCATGCTGGCCCACGTCTTCGAGTGGACCTTCGGCAGCAAGGGCGCCGTCGCCGTCCGCTCGGCCGAGCAGTCCAGCCTGGCCGAGACGGTGGCGGCCGCCGAGGGTGCCAAGGGCGCCCGCAAGGTGACCGTGAAGGTCGCCACCGCGAACGGCGGCACCGCCACCCTCACCCGCACCGCGCTGGCCGACGCCGGCGCCACCGTGGTCACCAGCGGCCGCGGCGCGGACGAGGCGCCGGACGGGCCGGGCGCGGCGGGCACCAGCGAGAAGGGCGACCTGGCGGGCCGGATCGCCGTCTCGCTGACCGTCCTCGGCGTGGTGCTGCACATCGGCGGGGTGGTCAGCCGCGGCCTGTCGGTGATGCGCTGGCCGTGGGGCAACATGTACGAGTTCTCGTGCGCCTTCGCCCTGACCATGGTGCTCGCCTACGTGGCCCTGCTGGCCGCCCGGAAGAACGTCCGCTGGCTCGGCCTGCCGGTGATCCTCGCCGCGCTGGTCACCCTCGGTGTGGCGGTCACCAACCTCTACACCGACTCCGAGCAGCTGGTGCCGGCGCTGCACTCGTACTGGCTGGGCATCCACGTCTCCACCGCGATCATCTGCGGCGGCGCGCTCTACGCCGGCTTCGTGGCGACCGCGCTGTTCGTCGGCAAGGACTCCTACGAGCGCCGGGTGGCCGCCGGCCGCACCGGCCGGATGCTGGGCGTCCCGGCCACCGTCTGGCAGCGGCTGCCCGCGGCGGCCAGCCTGGACAAGCTGTCCTACCGGATCAACGCCTTCGTCTTCCCGCTCTGGACCTTCACGATCATCGCGGGCGCGATCTGGGCCGAGTCGGCCTGGGGCAAGTACTGGGAGTGGGACCCGAAGGAGACCTGGTCGTTCATCACCTGGGTCGCCTACGCCGCCTACCTGCACGCCCGGGCGACCGCCGGCTGGCGCGGCCGCAAGGCCGCCTACCTGGCGCTGCTGGCCTTCGCCTGCTGGCTGTTCAACTACTACGGGGTCAACATCTTCGTCACCGGCAAGCACTCCTACGCCGGGCTCTGAGCGAGGACCGGGGGATCGTGATGACCGATCAGCAGCAGCCGGCCGCGGCCTGCCCGCAGTGCGGGCCGGCCGGGGGCGCGCTGACCGCCCGGCAGGCCTACGAGGACCGGGAGGGCACCCTCGGCGGGCCGCCGCCGGCGCTGGTGGCCCCGCCACCGCCGCCCGCCCCGGTGGCCAACACGGCCGGCACGGCGTGGTTCGTGATCGGCGGCCTGCTCGCGGCCAAGGGCGTGTTCGACCTCCTCTCGCCGCACCCGGAACTGGTGGGGGCCAGCGACGCGTACCGGGCGGGCAACCAGCTCGGCGGGCTGGTGCCGGCCGGGGTGCTGCTCGCGATCGGCCTGTTCCGGCGGTGGCGGGGCGCCGGGAAGGCCGGGGCAGGGCAGCTGGAGCACGGCCGCTGGCAGCGCCGGACGGCGGTCTGGGAGCAGGCCAGGCTCTGCCGCGGCTGCCGGACGGCCTTCTGGCCCGCCGGCGCCCTGGGGCCGGGGTTCGAGGCCTCGCCGTCGGTCCCGCTGGAGCGTTTCCCGCTGACGGTGGTGGGGCTGGCCGAACACCCGCCCGGCGCGCCGTCGACCGCACCGGTGTCGGCCGCGAATCAACCCTGAATCAACCCGTAGTCAACCCTGAGGAACCGTCACCTCAGTCGTTATCAGGACGTGCTCCAACGCTCGGTTTGCCACCCACCCAGGGGTGGCAGATCGACGCGGGGCGAGCACCCGATCGTTCGAGCAGCCGCGAGGAGGGCCGCGCCATGGAGAGCGACGAGGTCATGCTGACCGTACGGATCACCGCTGCGGAGAGAGCGCTGCTCCGCAGACTGGCGCAGGGCCACCGCAGCGACGTCTCCGAGGTGGTCGCCGACGGCCTGCTGGACGTCCTGCCGACGCTGCACTGCAGCGCGGACGCGCACCGTCTGCTGGCGGCGCTCACCGACCCCGCGCCGTGCGCCCAGACGGTCTGGCTGCCGGCGGCGCTAGCCGACCTGCTGGTGCCGGCGGCCGCCCGGATCGCCCAGGTGACCGGTTCGCCGCTGTGCGCCGCCGCACCGCCGGCCTGGCGGCTGGGCGGCGCCCCCAGCACGATGCTGGGCGCCGCCGTGCGGCTCTGGCTGACCCAGGACCCGCAGCGGCTGGCGGCCAACCTCAGCGTGATGCACGAAGGCCGCCCGACCGCCCTTGCGGCGGCCTGAGCGGCCGGTGCCGCCCCCCGGGCCCGACGGGCCCGCGGGAGCGGCCTGAGGGGCCCGTCAGGCCGCCTGCTGCCAGCTGACCGGCGAGTAGTACGCCGGGCGGCGCTCCAGGCGCTGCCAGTTGGCGATCGGCTCGACGGCCCGGGCGGCCGCGGCCTGCTGCGCGACGGCCGCGCGGGCCATCAGCACGGCGGTCAGGGCGGCCAGTTCCTCGTCGTTCAGCGAGCCGCGGACGATGCGGACAAGAGGTTCGGCGCTGATGCTCATGGTCCTGTTTCTCCCCCGGTTCGAAGTCTGACTGACGATGGTGTGCGGTGCTCTGTCACATCGGCGGGTTGCCGTGCTTGCGGCTGGGCAGGTCGGCGTGCTTGGTGCGGAGCATGGCCAGCGCGCCGGCGAGCACGGTGCGGGTCTCGGCCGGGTCGATGACGTCGTCCACCAGACCCCGCTCGGCCGCGTAGTACGGGTGCATCAGCTCGCTCTT